>CAYRLL010000012.1:0-17689 GCA_964425115.1 uncultured Desulfovibrio sp.
CGGTTCCGTGCCTGCGCCTGAACCGGCGCGGTTTCGCGCCTGCGCCTGCCTCAGGGATACGGGGCGCGGGTTGTAGGTAACGCGGGTGCGCTTTGCATCAGGGGCTGCGGGTAATGCTGGTGCGCTTTGCATGGCAACCCGTTGCCAACAAGTTTTGCATGTTTCCGGTTCGGCTCCGCCAGCCGCTGCCGGAAAAGGGCCGAGGGTGTGGTGTTCCCCTGAGCAACCAACAACGCAATCCCTGCCGGTTTTGCACACCCCGGACCACCCCTGTGCCGCGCCTTTCCCGCGCTGCAGCCTTGCCGGTGCCCTTCGCCGCCATGAACGGCACCGGAAGACCGATGACACCCTGACACGGCAACCGCCGCAGTCACATCGGGCGGGCTGTCTGCGCAGAAAGGCGGTATGGCACGCACAGCACCGGTATGCCAGCCGGTGCGGTGCCGTTTTCCGTCTCCCATACCGCCCGGACATGCCAATCCGGGCGGTAAGGAGCGGAATGGGCTAAAATTTATTCCGGCTAATTTTTCGCCCTGTTCAGGCTGCGGCCATGCGGCACACGAGGTTCTGCCCGCAGATACCCGTGTGACAGATACCCGTGCGGCAGGTATCCGTGCGGCAGATATTTCGGGCACGGTGGCGCAAAGCCATTTCCGGGGCCGGTGTGGTTCCGGTTCACATCTCTCCGGTTTGCATCGTTCCGGTTCAGGCATTCCGGGCCACGGTTTTTCCGGTTTTTGTATTTGCTGTCTGCTTATGCGGCTGCCTACCCGGCGGCGTGCGGAGTGTGCCCCCTGCGCGCGGCCGGATAAAGGCAGGGAAGCACCGCATGAGCGGAAGGCGGGCAGGTTCGTCCCTGCCCCTTCCGTGTGTGTTACCGCGCACGGCACAGGGCCGCCCCTGCATACTGCAGGGGCGGCCCTCTCGTTATATGGTCTTCTTGTGCGGCCCGCTTTTCTGGTGGTCTTTTGGGGCCGTCTTGTCTGACCATCTTGTCTGGCCATCTTCTCTGGCCATCTTGTCCGGCCATCTTCTCTGATCATCTTCTCTGGCCATTTTCTCCGGCCATCTTCCATGGTCCGTCTTTTCAGGCCGCTGCGGCCGTCCGGTTATGAGCCGGCAGGTTGTTTCCGCAGCGGTGAGCATCCCGTGCGCTTTCTGCCGCAAGGCACGCTCCGGTGGCGGCAGGCGATTGACTTATTCTGAAATGGGTCTACCTTTCCTGCTGCCCGATGTGGCAGGAGCCAGATTGCCGGGGGTGCGCACCTGTACCGCCGTTGTGGCGGCCTCGCCCGCATCCCCTCCCGCGTCCCCGCTCACATCATGGGCAGAAGGCCCCATGGCGATGGGATCAGTTCCATACTGTGCGCTGCGGCGCATGCGTGAGAGCTGCTTTTCGGCAACGTCCAGGTAGCGGGCAAGGGCCTCGTTCACCACCTCGTCCACATTCAGTTTTTTTCCGTTCTGGCGGGCGTTTTTCTTGGCGTTTTCCAGCCGCGCCGCAAGGTCGGCATCCACGTTGAAGATGACCCGCTTGGTTTCCTGTTCTTCCTTGAAGACCTTCATGGCAACCTCCGTGTTCGGGTGAGCTTGGAAGTACATAGTTTGTACAAAGTTTGTACAATGTCTGCAATACTTTTCGCACTGCGCAGGGCCGGTTTCCGCAAGGATACCATGTTCCCGGCAGGTTGGTTGACCGCATTCTTTGGCTGGTGCAGTATGCAGGCTGGAATTTTCAACCGGTTTTTCCACAGGTATCGCAGGAATGGCACAGTCGGGTTCGCCTGCCATGGATCAGGCATCATATAGAAACATCTGGAACCTCTCATGGCCGCAGGTCGTGATGATGTTCTTCCACTTCACCATCGGCTTTGTGGATGTGTGGGTGGCGGGCCAGATAGATCACACCGTGCAGGCGGCTGTGGGGCTGGTGTCCCAGAGCCTGTTCTTCTTTCTGGTCATCGGCATGGCCATGGCAAACGGCAGCGTTGCCGCCATAAGCCAGTCCATGGGGGCGGGGCTGCAAAAGCGCGCCCTGCGCTTCATATCCATGGTGCTTGCACTGGGCCTTCTGTGCGGCATGATCATCTGGGTGGCGGGGCGGCTGTTCAAGTGGCAGTTCCTTTCCCTGCTGCAGGTGCCGGAAACCATTCTGCCCGTCACCGGATATTTTCTGGATGTCTTCCTGCTGCTGCTGCCCGCCTATTACCTCATGGTGGTGACCAACGCCGTGTTCCGGGCGCAGAAGATGGTGCTCATCCCTCTTGCCTCCACCGCCATTGCCGCCGTGGTGAATGCGTTCACGGATTTCGGATTCGGGCTGGGCTGGTTCGGGCTGCCCGCCTTCGGATATAAGGGCGTGGCATGGGCCACCTTTGCCTCGGTGTCGGCAGCCACAGCGTTCAACATCGTCATGCTGTTCCGTCACGGGCTGCTCAGGCCGGGTTCCTTTCCGCAACTGCGCTGGATGCGCAAGGCACTGCCGTACCTGCTCAAGGTGGCCCTGCCCACCGGAGGCATGCAGCTGTTATGGCATCTCGGCTATATGGTGCTCTTTGCCATAACCGCCTCGCTTCCCTATGACAGCGTAAACGCGCTGGCGGGCATGACGGCGGGCATGCGTGTGGAATCTTTGCTGTTCCTGCCTGCCTTCGCCTTCAATATGACGGGCAGCATCCTTGTGGGGAACAGCCTTGGCGCGGGACGCCGGGATGAAGCCCTGCGCATAGCCCTGCGGCTCATCGGCATAGCCTGCGGCTCCATGACCGTGGTGGGGCTGATCATGTGGCCGTTCATAGACCCCTTGGCCGCCTTCCTCGCGCCGGAGCCGCCTGTTACGCGGCAGGCGGTGAACTACCTTATTTACAACATCCTTTCCGTTCCGTTCACAGTGGCAAGCATGACCCTCGGGGGCATCATGACCGGAGCCGGAGCCACCATCTACACCTTTGCGATCTACAGTTCCGCCACATGGCTGGTGCGTCTGCCCGTGGCCTATGTGCTGGGCCATATGGTGTGGCAGGATGCGGAAGGGGTGTATCTGGCCATGCTCGTTTCCCAGATATTTCAGTCTTCAGCCATGCTGTATGTGCTGCTGCGGCGCGACTGGTACCGCTTCAGCATGATCAAGCGCAACAACTCCCGCAATACTCCGGGCGCCTTGCCGCCGCTGGAAGGAGCTAAGACCAATGTCCGACCTACTGTATAGCCCCGTCACCATGGATCGCATGGACGAATTTCTCGCCCGGTTCGACCGTTGCCCCGCCCCGTCATCGGATTACACCTTCACCAACCTGTGGGGCTGGGCAGAGGAATACGGTCTGGAATGGGCATGGAGCACAACCCACGTATGGGTGCGCCAGACCAGACCGAACATCATCCGCTGGGCTCCCCTCGGTCCGTGGACCGGCGTGGACTGGGCGCGTTGTCCTCACCTCAGTCAGGGCGGCAGCTTTCACCGTGTGCCGCAGGGGCTGGCTGAAATCTGGCAGAACCAGCTCGGGTCCCGTGTGGTGCTGGAAGAGGCGCGCGGGCACTGGGATTATCTGTACAGCGCAGAAGAGCTTGCCACCCTTGCGGGAAACAGGTTCCACAAGAAAAAGAACCACGTAAACCAGTTCAAGAAGCAGTACGCCTACGAGTACCATCCCCTTACCCCCGACTGCGTGGAACACGTCATCGCCCTGCAGGAAGAGTGGTGCCAGTGGCGGGAATGCGAAGAATCCGAGGCCCTGCTTGCGGAGAACGAGGCCATCGTCCGCGTTCTGGAGGAATGGGACGTCATCCCCGGGCTGGTGGGCGGCGCCCTGTACGTGGAGGGCGAGATGGTCGCCTACACCGTGGGCGAAAAGCTCACCGAAAACACGCTTGTGGTGCACTTTGAAAAGGGGCGCACGGGCTACCGGGGCGTGTATCAGGCCATCAACAACCTCTTCGTCAACGCGGAAGGGGCGGGATACACCTACATAAACCGCGAGCAGGATTTGGATGACGAAGGGCTTCGCAAGGCCAAGCTCACCTATAACCCTGTCGATTTTTTAAAGAAATACGCCGTTCACATCGCTCCTGCATAAGGCTGCGCACCCCCGGCGGCAAATGGTGCCGCACCGTTTGACACACCATGGCAGGGGGGCTAGAAAGGCTGCGCCCCGGAAAACCGCAACAGGTGCCGCGCCTGCGGCATGCGGTCAGGGGCATATCCCCACAAGGAGCAGGCATATGAAAGAGCGTGTGGAGGCGGCGCTGGCAAAGGTGCGCCCCTTTTTGCAGAATGACGGCGGCGATGTGGAGCTTGTGGATATAACCGACAAGGGCATCGTGCTGGTGCGCCTGACCGGGCGATGCAAGGGGTGCCCCATGTCCAAAATGACCCTGCGCAACACCGTGGAGCGTTTTGTGCTCAAGGAAGTGCGCGAGGTCAGGGGCGTGGAGTCGGTGGAAGAATAGCCTTTCTGGAGAAAATACAATGACAAATCCCACACAGGCTCCGGCGCGGGTGGTCACGCGTTTCGCGCCCTCGCCCACCGGGCACCTGCATATAGGCGGCGCGCGCACGGCCATTTTCAGCTGGCTGCTTGCCCGTCATTTCGGCGGAAGTTTCGTGCTGCGCATCGAAGATACGGACCGCGAGCGTTCCCGTCAGGAATACACGGACGCCATTCTGGAATCCATGCGCTGGCTGGGGCTGGACTGGGACGCGGAGCCCATCTACCAGAGCCAACGTGATGATATTTACAACAGCTACATCGACCGCATGATAGAAGAGGGCAAGGCCTACTACTGCGAATGCACGCCTGAAGAGGTGGAAGCCATGCGCGAGGCTGCCCGCGAGGCGGGCGACAAGCCCAAGTACAACGGCCGGTGCCGTGCGCGCAATCTCGGCCCCGGCGCAGGGCGCGTGGTGCGGTTCAAGGCTCCCCTTGATGGCAGGACCGGATGGGTGGACCTCGTAAAAGGCCCGCTTTCCTTCGAAAACGCCGAGCTGGACGACATGGTCATCCGCCGCAGCGACGGTTCCCCCACCTACAACCTTGCCGTGGTGGTGGACGACCACGAACTGGGCATCACCCATGTGCTGCGCGGCGACGACCACGTGAGCAACACGCCCAAACAGATCATGCTCTACGAGGCCATGGGCATGCCGGTTCCCAAGTTCGGCCATGTGCCCATGATCCTCGGCCCGGACCGCAAAAAGCTCTCCAAGCGCCACGGCGCGCTGTCGGTCATGGAATATGAGAAGATGGGCTTCCTGCCGCAGGCACTGGTCAACTATCTGGTGCGTCTGGGCTGGTCACACGGCGATCAGGAAATCTTCGGGCTTCAGGAGCTTATCGAAAAGTTCTCCACAGATGCCCTCACCAGTTCCGCCGCAGGCTTCGACCCGGACAAGCTGCAATGGCTCAACGCCCATTACATGAAGGCGACCCCGGATGCCGAGCTGGCCCGCCTGCTGGCCCCCTTCGTGGAACAGGCCGGGTTCGGCCATGTGGACGCAGCCTATGTGGCGGCGCTGGTGCCGCTGGTGAAAGAACGCGCCAAAGACCTGCCGGAAATGGTGCAGGCCATGCGGTTCATGCTGGTGGAAGATGCCGCGCTGGAATACGATGCCGCCGCCGTTTCCAAGGCGCTGACCGAAGAGGGCAGGCAGCATGTGGGCAGCCTGCGTGCGCTGTTTGCGCAGCTGGAGTCCTTCACCAAAGAAAGCACCCATGACGTCATGGCCCGTTATGTGGAAGAAAGCGGCCTCAAGTTCAAGGTTGTTGGCCCGCCCCTGCGCGTGGCGCTTGTGGGCACCATGGGCGGCCCCAATCTGCCGGACGTCATGGAGATTCTGGGCAAAGAACGCACCCTCGCCCGCATGGACCGCGCTCTCTCCCTGTAATCATTCTCCATTCTGCACTCTGTCGGCCTCCTGCCCTGCGGCGGGGGGCCGTTTTGTTTGCAACGCACTGCGTGTTTGCGCCATGCCCTGTGCGTCCTCTAACATGCTGCGAAAAAAAGAATTGCGCGATCAGGGCGTGCGCCTGTGAAAAGAATAAGGCTTCGCACTGCGGGCAGGCGCAGTTTTTCAAGAAAAAGTTGCCCATATCGCGCATGTTTTTTCTCCAACGGTCAGCGGAAGCGAACAGGAGCTTTGACAGCCGCCACGCTGCGCGCTAGTGTACGCATCTCTCAGAAAATCGTCATTGGAGGACGCCAAGGCTATGCAAGAATTTCCGCGTATGCACCGTCTGCCCCCCTATGTGTTCGCGGTGGTGGGCGAGCTGAAAATGCAGCTCCGCCGCCAGAACATAGACATAGTGGATATGGGCATGGGTAACCCAGACATCCCCACCCCTCAGCACATCGTGGACAAAATGACCGAGGCGGCGGCCAAAGGCATCAACCATCGGTATTCCGTGTCCCGGGGCATCCCCAACCTGCGCAAGGCCATGTGCGACTGGTACCAGCGCAACTACGAGGTGTATCTGGACCCGGACAAAGAGTGCGTGGTCACCATGGGCGCGAAGGAAGGCCTTTCGCACCTCGCCCTTGCCATGCTCTCGCCGGGTGATGTGGTGTTCGCCCCGGACCCGACATACCCCATACACACCTACGCGGCCATCATAGCGGGAGCGGACGTGCGCCGCATTCCCATCGGCAAGGGGCGCGATTTCTTCGAAGACCTTCTGGCGGCGACCCGGCAGACGTGGCCGCAGCCCAAGGTGCTGATGATAAGCTACCCGCACAACCCCACAACCGAGCTGGCGGCCCCGGAATTTTTCCAGAAGGTTGTGGACTTTGCCAAAGAACACAAGATTTACGTCATTCACGATATGGCCTACGCAGACCTCGGCTTCGACGGCTACAAGCCGCCCAGCTTCATGCAGGCCAACGGTGCCAAGGAAGTGGGCGTGGAGTTCTACTCCATGTCCAAAAGCTATTCCATGGCGGGCTGGCGTGTGGGCTTCTGCGTGGGCAACCGCGAGCTGGTCTACGCGCTCACGCGCATCAAATCGTATCTGGACTACGGCATCTTCCAGCCCATCCAGATTGCGGCCACCGTTGCCCTGAACGGCCCCAGCGACTGCGTGCGCAACATTGTGCAGATTTACCAGAACCGGCGCGATGCCCTTATCGAAGGGCTGGACCGCGCAGGCTGGCAGGTGCCGCCCCCAAAGGCGACCATGTTCGTCTGGGCCCAGATACCGGAACCCTTCCGGCATATGGGCTCGGTGGAATTCTCCAAGCTGCTGCTCACAGAAGCGCGGGTTGCCGTATCGCCGGGGCTGGGCTTCGGCCACTTCGGCGATGATCATGTGCGTTTTGCGCTCATAGAGAACGAGCACCGCACCAATCAGGCATGCCGCGGAATAAAGAAATTGCTGAATGCGGGAGGCGACGTCTGTGCCTAACGGAAAGAAACGGCTTGTCCTTGCCCTTGCCGGCTACGGCACGGTGGGCACGGGGCTTGCCAAGGTCATAGAGGAAAACCGCGACTGGATTATCCGCCGGTCCGGGCGCGAGGTGGTCATAAAATCCATCCTCGTGCGCGATGTGAACAAGCCGCGCAACTTCCCGGTGCCGGAAGGAACCGTGCTCACGGATGATGCCGCAACCCTGCTGAATGACCCGGAAGTGGATGTGCTGGTCGAGCTTATGGGCGGCATAGAAGCCCCCAAAACGCTCATCGCGCAAGCCATCCGCGCGGGCAAGCATGTGGTCACCGCAAACAAGGCCCTGCTCGCCGAGCAGGGGCTGGAGCTGTTCGAACTGGCAGAGAAACACGGTGTCCACCTGAAGTACGAAGCCAGCGTGTGCGGAGCCATTCCCATTCTGGATACCCTCAAGGAAAACCTTGCGGGCAACCGCATCTCGCGTCTTGTGGGCATACTGAACGGCACGGCAAACTACATCCTTTCGGAGATGACCACCAACAATCTGGACTTCGCTACCGCCCTGCGGCAGGCGCAGGAACTGGGCTATGCCGAGGCCGACCCCACGCTGGATATAGAAGGCTTCGATGCCGCGCACAAGCTGTGCCTGCTCACGCGTCTGGCCTTCGGCGTGAACTATCCCTTCGAGCAACTGCCCGTGGTGGGCATATCCGGTGTGGAACCGGACGATATAGAGTTTGCCCGCGAATTCGGCTACCGCGTGAAGCTGGTGGGGCAGGTGCAGGAGGTGGACGGCAGAATAGAGGCTGGCGTGTTCCCCACACTGGTGCACCACACCTACCTCATCGCGCGTGTGGGCGGGGCCTACAATGCCGTGCGGCTGGAAGGCAACGCCTGCGGTCCCATCTTCCTGCACGGGCAGGGAGCGGGCGACCTTGCCACCGCCAGTGCCGTGCTGGGCGATATCCTCAGCGTGGCGCGCGGCGCCTATCCCAACAACACCGGCTTCGTGCAGCAGGTTCCCCCGCTGGCAGATATCCTGCCGCCCGATGACGCGCAGTCGCGTTACTACTTCCGCGTCATCGTGCGCGATGTGCCGGGTGTGCTGCGCGACCTTGCCGGTACGCTGGCGGAGCAGGATATCTCCATCGCGCAGGCCATCCAGAAGGAAAAAGGCGCCGCCGAGGTGCCCGTGGTGTTCCTCACCCACGAGGCCGCGGCCAGTGCCGTGAAGGCTGCGGTGGAAGAGATGAAGGCCAAGGGCCTTGTGGTGCGAGAGCCCGTCTACTACCGGATTCTGTAGTGCGCAAGCTGGTCTTCTGTATCGCGGACGGCATGGCGGACGTTCCCGCCCTGTGCGGGCACGGCATAACGCCCATGCGCGCCGCCCGCACCCCTGTACTGGATTCCATGGCCCGCCACTGTGTGGCGGGCCTTTGTCATGTCATTCCTCCCGCACTGCCGCCCGATTCGGATGTGGGCAACATGGCCCTTCTGGGCTACGACCCTGCCAGCTTGTACTGCGGTCGCGCCCCGCTGGAGGCGCTGGGCAGCGGCGCTGCGCATGTGCTGCCCGGTTCGGCCCCCGGCATGGATATGGCGGATGGGCTTATCTGGCGGCTCTCGCTTGTGCGGCTGCGGGATACGCCGCAGGGGCCGGTCATGGACGATGCGCAGGGGGGCGGCATAGGAGCCGGAGAGGGCATACGCACAGCGCAGCGGCTGGCGGCGGTGCTTGCGGCGGCAGATGCCCGCTTCACCCTTCACCCGGACACCGCCTACAGGCATATTCTGGTGCAGCGCGGCTGGCATACTGCGCCTTCAGCCAACCCGGTCAGTAACAATCCGGCCGTTAACAGTCCGGCCGGTAACAGTTTGGCCAGTAACAGTCCGGCTGTCATCAGCCCGGCTGCGGCATTGGCGGCATCCGTAACCGCCGCAGATGGCACGGCCCCGCGCAGCGGTTGCGCAAACGGGCCGGAAGGCCCGCACAGGCTGCTCGGGCAGCCCGTTGCGGCGCACCGCAAGGCCTATCCTTCCGAAATGCAGGGCATCCTGCACCTGCTGGAGGAGGAACTGCGCGCCATGCGCGGCCCTGCCAACGGGGTCTGGCTGTGGGGGCAGGGCGTGGTTCCGCGCTGGCCGTCCTTTGCGGCACTGCACGGGCTTACTGCCTGCATGGTAACGGGCATATCCCTGCTTCGCGGGCTTGGGCGGGCGGCTGGCATGTACGTGGCGGAAGATGCCCGGTTCACGGGGCTGCCCGGTACCGACCTGCGCGCCAAGGCGCAGGCGGTGCTGCGATTCCTGCGGCCCGTATCGGCAGGGGGCATGGGCGGCGATGCGGCCTTTATCCATGTGGATGCCCCGGACCACTGCGCCCATCAGGGCGATGCGCAGGGCAAGCGCGCCGCCGTGGAAGCCATAGACAGCGACCTGCTTGCCCCTCTCCGGCAGGCATTGCCCGATGCGGTCTTCGTCATCACCTGCGACCATATCACCTGCGCCGCAACGCGCACCCACGAAAAAGGCGCGGTTCCCTTCCTCATCCACGCCGCAGGGGCACCTGCCATGTCCGCCTGCTCTTCATTCTGCGAACTGGGCTGCGGCGGGGGGCGCACCGTCCCCGGCGGACCGGCGCTTCTGGAACTCGCCAAGTCGTTCATGTAGGGAGGTGTTTCCCGCATCTGCTTCCCGGCAATGGCCCGGTCTGCGTGTCCGCGAGACCTCGGGAGACATCGGGAGCCATCGGGGGGGCAGCGGGGTAGCAGGTCAGGGGGGCGGCGGGTACGGGGTCAGCGGGTCAGCGTGCACCTGTCCGGCGCGTGAAAGCTAATGGTGAATGTGGTACCCTTGTTCACCTCAATATCAAGAAACGCCCCCAGTTGGTCCACCAGCGAATGCACAAGCTGCATTCCCAGCGTACGCGCGGTGGCGGGATCGTAATCCAGCGGAAAACCTATGCCGTTGTCCTGCACCACAATGCGGATATGTTCCCTGTCCCGCTTGACGGAAAGGCACACCGTGCCCTCTTCCCGGTTGCGGAAGGCGTGCTTCAGCGCGTTGGAAAACAGCTCGTTGATGATAAGCCCGCAGGGAATGGCCGTGTCCACGGGAAAAAAGATGGGCTGAATGTCCGTAACCAGCCGTATGTCCTTGCCCACCGCCAGTGCGGCAATGAGTTTCTGGGTAAGCTTGGGCAGGTAGTCGCTGAACTCCACGCAGGAAAGGTCGTCCGAGCGGTAGAGTTCTTCGTGCACCAGCGTCATGGAGTGGATGCGGTTCTGTGATTCCAGAAACAGCTCCTTGTCCTCCGGCGTGCGGATGTAAGAAGCCTGCAGATTCAGCAGGCTGGAAACCAGCTGGAGGTTGTTCTTCACACGGTGGTGCACCTCCTTGAGCAGAATCTCCTTTTCGTGCAGCGAGCGTTTGATATTCTCTTCCGCCAGCTTGCGGCGGGTAATATCGTCCGCAATGCCCACAATGCGGTAGGGGGTGCCGGTTTCGTCCTCCACGGGAAAGGCGCGCCCGCGAATCCAGCGTATGGTGTTGTCCGGGCGGATGATGCGGTACTCCTCATCCATGGGCCGGTTGCCCTTTTCCAGCAGACTCCATGCCTCCAGCAGTTTGGGCTGGTCCCCGGCATGCACGGTGGTGAACAGGCTTTCCGGGGCGGCGTAGAGCGAGGCGCATGAACGCCCCCATATTTCCGCGTAGGCGGGGCTGACGTACAGGATGGAGCCGGTGTTCATGTCGCGGATGAAAAACGCCTCGCGAACGTTCTCCACCAACTGCCGGAAACGCTCCTCGCTGTCCGCCAGCGCCTTTTCAAACTCTATGCGCTCCGCAATCTGGCGGCGGAGCAGGGCGTTGGTCTGTTCCAGATCTTCCGTGCGCCTGCGTATCTGTTCTTCCAGATGCTCCCGGTGCAGCCCCTCCTTCCGCAAAAGATCGGCCCGCACAAGGCACTTCTGAATGGATGCCTCCAGCGTGGCAAGGTTGCGCAGCGGCTTCATCAAAAAGTCCCATGCGCCCCGTTGCAACGCTTCCACCACATGCTCCACCTTGTCCGTGCCGGATACCACGATCACAGGCGTGGTGGGTGCCTCTTCAAAAATACGCCCCAGCACCTCGCTGCCGGGCATGTCCGGGAGCCGCCAGTCCAGCAGAACGATTTCAATCCCGCCCTGCCGGAACATCTCCAGTCCCGTTCTGCCGCTCGCCGCTTCGCGCACGGCATAGCCTTCATCCTCCAGATACGCAGCCATGGTGCGGCGGATGACGGGGTCGTCGTCCAGCGCAAGAATGGTTGCCTTGGGTGCCGTGTGCATGGTTCGCGTCCTGCGGGCTATTCGGTTTTCGGCAGCAGAATCCATACATTGCCGGGGGTGTTCATGTGTCCGGCAATCCATGTGGCTTCATCGCCGTATCCGCTGAAAAAGTCCAGCCGGTGGCCCTTTATGGCGCCGCCCGTATCCTGCGCAAGTCCAAGACCGGTCAGTTCGGGGCCGTGCCGGAACTCCCCGCGCGGCCCCTGTTCCGGCAGGGGAACGGAAAAGACAAGCAGCCCGCCCAGGGGCAGAAGCTTCGGGTCCGTTGCCAGCGAAACGCGGGGGGTGAGCGGCTGGTTCATGGCTCCGAACGGCCCCTTGTCCGAAAGGCGGAAGAAGACATAACTGGGGTTGGTGGCCAGCAGCTCCTTGGTTTTTTGCGGGTGGCGCTCAAGATACGCGCGTATGGACTGCATGCTCACCCCGTCAGGCTGCAGCAGGCCCATGTCGCGCATCACCCGGCCCAGAGAAACGTACTGGTGCCCGTTCTTGCCCGCGTAAAGCACATGCTTTTCGGTGCCGTCCGGCAGAATGAGCCTGCCGGAACCCTGTACCTGCAGGAAGAAGATATCCACAGGGTCCTTGGCCCACGCTATCTCCAGCCCCCGGCCGGAGAGCCGGTTGTGGGTGTCTATATCCTCCCGCGTGTGGTAGGGCACCACCTTGCCGTCCTCCAGCCGGTAGAACAGCCTCTCTCCCTTGAAGCGGGGGTGGAACGGGCTCAGGTCCACGGATTGCAGGTCGTCCGGCTGGGCGTAGATGGGATAGGCATAGACGCTGGAAGGGGCAAGGTCCGCTTCAATGGCGGGTTCGTAATATCCGGTAAACACGGGATTCTGCGTAACCTGTACAAAGCGGAAATGCTCCGCGAGCAGAGCAGGCTCGGCATCCAGACGGGGCAGCAGGTTGCGCAGAAGCAGCAGTCCGGCCCGCAGTTCCCCCCAGGTAACGGTCAGGTGCTCACGTTGCAGGGCCGGTTCTTCAGAAGGCTTCCTGCTCAGGTAGGCAAGCGAATGCTCCAGCGAAGGAGCCAGTTCCGTCCATGATCCCAGCCCCTGCCTGTTCAGGTCTATCTGTTGGGCCACGGTGCGCGCCGTTTTTCCCGGTACTTCTGCGAACTCCGTTACGGGCCGCTTGGCACAGGCTGCGGCGAGAAGACACAGCAGGGCCAGCAGAAAGATCGGTCGGCGGCGCTGCGTGCTGCCGGAAATGGGCATGGTAGGGCTCCTTGCGAGAGTATTTGTCCTTCCATATCACCAAAGTTCACGGGGCAAAAGGGTGCAGGTGGCGGTTGCGTCCGGCGCGCTATGGGCGTACTTTGCGGGCTTCGTGTTCCGTGCAGTTTGCCGGGGCGCATGAGAACCGGCCCCGGCAGGCAGGGGCCGGCCCGGTTTCGGACAAGGCCCGGACAATGTTCGGATAAGGTTCTGATAAGGTTCTGATAAGATTCGGATATCATTTGGGTACAATCAGGCAAGGCACACCGGATTTCATCAGGAATATTCAAGGGAGCGGGCGCATGCAGGTGCGGCGGATATATCTCGTGGGTCCCCGTGCCAGCGGAAAGAGCACGGTGGGCAGGGCGCTGGCGCAAAGCCTTGGCTGGCGCTTCGCAGATACGGATGAACTGGTGGTGCGCGGGGCTGGATGCTCCGTGGCCGATATCGTGTCCCGCGGCGGCTGGGAGGCCTTCCGTAATATGGAAAGCGCCGCTCTGCGCGCCGTGAGCGGAGAGGATGCCATGGTCATCGCCACCGGCGGCGGCATGGTGCTGCGGCAGGAAAACCGGGAGTGCATGGCCCGCACCGGCTGGGTGGTGCTGCTCATGGCAGAGCCGCAGGTGCTGGCGGCGCGTCTGTGCGCAGACCCGCAGTGCGAGCAGCGCCCGTCGCTCACCTGCCGGGGCGTGGCGGAGGAGGTGGCGGCAGTGCTCGCGGAGCGCGAACCCCTGTACCGCGCGGTGGCCCGCCATGTGGCGCAGGCCGAATGGCCCGTGCAGGAAATCGTGCAGGATGTGCTGCAAGCTCTTGAACTCCGGTCAGATACGTAGTTACATGGCGGGTGGAATTTTTTCGCAGGCGGTCTGTTAATCCCGGCGTCCGGGCAGGGCGCAAGGAGCATTCGTATGCAGATTCGGAAAATACTGGTTCCCGTAGACGGGTCGGAGCATTCCACCAAGGCGGCCCGGTACGCGGTGGATTTTGCCAAGCTGGTGGGGGCGGAACTGTTGCTGCTCAACTGCCGCATGCAGGTGCCGCCCATGCTGGGGCCGGATGCGTATGAGCAGGCCAAGATAGGGCTTCAGAACCGCTCCAACGAACTGCTGGAGCCATACCGGATACTTCTTCGCGGCGCGGGCGTGGCGTTCACGGACCGCATCATGGAAGGGCCGGTGGAAGACGCCATCGTGCAGCTGGCCGATTTTGAAAAATGCGACCTCATCATCATGGGTTCGCGCGGGCATTCCGATCTGGAAGGACTGCTGGTGGGCAGCACCACGCACCGCGTTCTGCAGATTGCAGCCTGTCCCGTCACCGTGGTCAGATAGGAGAAGGGTATGAGCGGCAGCACGTTCGGCAGGGTGTTCCGGCTGACCACCTTCGGAGAATCCCACGGGCCCGGTCTGGGCGGCGTGGTGGACGGGTGTCCCTCCGGCGTGGAATTGGGGGAAGAGGATATCCAGCGCGAACTGGACCTGAGAAGACCCGGACAGGGCGGCATTGCCGCCACCGCCCGCAGCGAGGCGGACCGGGTGCGCATTCTCTCCGGCGTGTTCGAGGGCAGAACCACGGGCACCTCCATAGGCTTCTATGTGGAAAACACCGACCAGCGTTCCCGGGACTACGGGGATATCATGGACGTGTGGCGTCCCGGGCATGCGGACTACACCTTCGACCGCAAGTTCGGCATCCGCGATTACCGGGGCGGCGGGCGTTCCTCCGGACGGGAGACCGTGAGCCGGGTGGCGGGCGGGGCCATAGCCCGTCAGTTTCTGGCCTCGCAGGGCATAACCGTGCGTGCCTACACCGTGGAACTGGGCGGAATCCCGGCAGATGTCACCGACCCGGAAGGCGCTCACGCAAGGCCCTTCTTCTCGCCGGACCCTGACGTGGTGGCAGGCTGGGAAAGCCTTGTACGCGATGTGAAGGCAGATGGAGACACGCTGGGCGGCATCGTGCAGGTAGAGGCGCTGGGCGTGCCTGCCGGGCTTGGGGAGCCGGTGTTCGACAAGCTGGACGCGCAGCTCGCTTACGCGCTCATGAGCGTGGGGGCGGTAAAGGGCGTGGAGATAGGCAGCGGTTTCGGGGCGGCGCGTATGCGCGGCAGCGAGCAGAACGACCCCATGCGCGGCAACACGTTTGCCTCCAACCGGTCGGGCGGCATTCTGGGCGGCATTTCCAACGGTATGCCGGTCATCGCGCGTGCCGCCATAAAACCCATTCCCTCCATTGCCAAAGAGCAGACCACAACCACCCGGCACGGAGAGGAACGCACCCTGCGCATCGGCGGCAGGCACGATATATGCGCCATTCCGCGCGTGGTGCCGGTGCTTGCGTCCATGGTCTGCCTTGTGCTGGCGGATATGGTGCTGTTGCAGTCCCGACAGTCGCTGTCGCCCCTTTCCGGGCTGATGGAACTGGACGAATTTGACCTGTAGGGCCGCAGCCTGTACATGAGGCGCATGCAGCAACATCCTCTTTCCGCCTCCGGCGGTGCCCCGGACTCCGCTTTACCCGAAAAAGGGGCAGATGAAGAAAACCTCGTCGCCGTGCAGGGCACGCTGGAACGTGTGGTCTTCCATAATGCGGAAAACGGCTACACGGTGTTCAGCGTGCGCACCAAAAAGGGCGATACCGTGCCCGTGGTGGGGCACATGGCGGAGCCTCAGCCGGGCATTGCGCTGGAAATATGGGGCGAATGGACAGAGAATCCCCGTTTCGGCAGGCAGTTGCAGATGCGCCGCCACCAGACGGTGCTGCCCGCGCAGGTAGAAGGCATCCGCCACTACCTTGGGTCGGGCCTTATCCACGGGGTGGGCCCCAAGACGGCGGAACGCATCGTGGCCGCCTTTGGCGAAGACACCTTCCGCGTGCTGGACAACGAGCCGGAACGCCTGCTCACGGTAGAGGGCATAGGCAGAAAGACAGCGGAAGCCGTGCGCGAAGGCTGGAGCGAACACCGCGGCATCCGCGACCTCATCATGTTCCTGCAGCCCCACGGGGTTTCCACCTCCTACGCCGTGCGCATCTACCGCTTCTACGGCAAGCACGCCCTGACCGTGGTGCAGGAAAATCCCTACCGGCTGGCCATGGATATCCACGGCATAGGCTTTCTCACGGCAGATGCCGTGGCCCGCAAGCTGGGCTTTGAGAGTGAATCCCCCCTGCGGGCGGAAGCCGGGGTGCTCTATACCCTGAAGAAAATAACCGACGACGGCCACGTCTACTACCCGTTCGAGCATCTGGTGGCCAAGGCCGCATCCGATCTGGATATCTCCTATGATCTGGTGGAAGAGGCCATCCGCACCCTGCAGCTTGAGGAGCGCGTGGTGCTGGAACCCCTGCCGGACGGCAGCGATGCAGTCTACCTTTCGCGTTTCCATGCCTATGAATCAGGCATCTCCACCTACCTGCGCCGGATTCTGGGGTCGCCCAAATCGGTGAACATCCCCGACCCCGATACCGTGGTGGACCGCGTGGTGGCGGATATGGACATGCACCTTGCAGAGGCGCAGGTAGAGGCCGTGCGCACCGCCGCCCGCGCCAAGATCATGGTGCTTACCGGCGGTCCCGGCACAGGCAAAACCACCATTACCAACGCCATCATCAAGGTTTTCCGCTCGCTCAAGGCCAAGGTGCTGTTGTGCGCGCCCACGGGAAGAGCCGCCAAGCGCATGTTCGAAACCTCAGGCGAAGAAGCCCGCACCATCCACCGCCTGCTGGAATATTCACCGAGAGAAGACGGGTTCCAGCGTAACGAGGATAACCCCCTTGCCTGCGGACTGCTGGTGGTGGATGAGGCGTCCATGATGGACACCATGCTCATGTTCCACCTGCTCAAGGCGGTTCCGCTGGGAGCCACGGTCATTTTCGTGGGCGATGTGCACCAGTTGCCCTCCGTGGGACCGGGCAACGTGCTGCGCGATGTTATCACCTCCGGCGTGGTGGACGTGGTGGAACTGACCGAGGTGTTCCGGCAGGCGCAGGAATCGGAGATCATCACCAACGCCCATAAGATTAACTGCGGCGAAGTGCCGTATCTGGAGTCGGGCAAGGACCAGCTTTCCGATTTTTATTTCATCCGGCAGGAAGACCCGGACCGCTGCGCCGCCATGATCGTGGATCTGGTCAGGAACCATATTCCCCGCCGTTTCGGGCTGGACCGCTTCAACGATATTCAGGTGCTCACCCCCATGCACAAGGGGTCTGCCGGTGCGGCGAACCTGAACGTGCTGCTGCAGCAGGCGCTCAACCCCGGCAGCCGCCTCATCCGGCGGGGCGAGCGCGAATACCGCCTTGACGACAAGGTCATGCAGATCCGCAACAACTACGACAAGGACGTGTTCAACGGCGATATAGGCCGCATATGCGTCATCAACGAAAAAGAAAAGGAACTGACCGTGCGGTTCGATGACGAACGCAACGTCATCTATGCCTTCAACGAACTGGACGAGCTGGTTCCCGCCTATGCCATTTCCATCCACAAGTCGCAGGGGTCGGAATACCCCGCCGTGGTCATCCCCGTGCTCACCCAGCACTACGTGCTGCTGCAGCGCAACCTCATCTACACCGCCATCACGCGCGGCAAGCGTCTGGTCATTCTGGTGGGCGCACCCAAGGCGCTTTCCATGGCGGTAAAGAACAACAGAATGCAGAAACGCCACACCCTGCTGGCGGAACGCCTTGCGCGGCGGCTGGGATAACCGGCAGCCGTAACAGCGCCGCCCAAGCCCCGCGCCGGACAGGGATGCCACCTGCCCCG
>CAYRLL010000012.1:17789-28018 GCA_964425115.1 uncultured Desulfovibrio sp.
CAGCCGTAACAGCGCCGCCCAAGCCCCGCGCCGGACAGGGATGCCACCTGCCCCGGAACAACGTCGGTCAGGAATGTCACCTGCCCCGGAACAACGTCGGTCAGGAATGTCACCTGCCCCGAAATAGCGCCGGTCATGAATGATACCTGCCCCGGAATCATTGCGGACAAGAATGACATCCATCCCGGAACAACGCCGGGCAGGTATGTCACCTGCCCCGGAATAACGCCGGTCATGAATGATACCTGCCCCGGAATCATTGCGGACAAGAATGACATCCGTCCCGGAATAACGGCGGACGCAGCAACATGCAGAGTGCATGGAAAAGGGCGCCGGTCCCGGTCTTTCCGGTTCCGACGCCCAGTGCGGTCTCATATGCGTGCCATTTCCGGGAACACTGTTTCCGGCGTACAGGCTGGTCCGCTAATCGTGTCCCAACTCAGCCTTGAGCCAGTCCTTGATCTCACGGGTGGGTTCCATAATGCCCTTCAGGTCGCCATATTC
This sequence comes from uncultured Desulfovibrio sp., assembly GCA_964425115.1. GTDB lineage: Bacteria > Desulfobacterota > Desulfovibrionia > Desulfovibrionales > Desulfovibrionaceae > Halodesulfovibrio. Next base: position 18,294 of record CAYRLL010000012.1, read on the forward strand.
GGCAATGAACCTGTTCGCCAGACGGTTGGGCAGGGGAATGGTTGCCAGTTCGTCAGCCCCTTCCGAGTTGCGGCGGATAAGCCGCACCACAGGGCGTTCTCCCCATGTGTCCACCACAAAGTAGGTGGAGTAGTCCGCCTTGGAGCGGACCGGGGGGTACTCCGCATGCCAATCGTTGTTGCCCCATTCAAGGTACATGGTTACCGCATGTTCGGGGCTGAGGTTCCAATCAATGTCAAGATTGCCGAAGCGTGCCAGTTCACTCATGGTGTCCTCCGTGGGGCTCTGAAAAATCATCGTTCTTCTCTCTCCCGTCCGCATTTCTTCCACTTTCGTCCATGTGCCGGGGCGGGCTGCCACCCCCGCCCCGGCTGGAGACGGTGCATACCTTGTGAAGGAGGTAGGACGCACGTGCCGCCGGTCTGTCATCCTGCCAACAGATTCCGCCGGTGGTCCGTGCATCTGCGCAGTGTCGTGAAGGAGAGAGCGTTGCCGCTCATTTGACTTAATAGTAGCAATTATTGTTAGCTGGTCAACACAAATCGGAAGAATTTTGTCCGATTTCTTGCGCTATACCCGTAATGTTCTGAATTTGTGACTGTTTTTTCTTTCCGTGAAAAGAGTATGCCCCAGACGCCGACATAGTGGTGTGATGCAGGTCACAAAAGCCCAGTCTTTTTTGAACCGACTGCCAGCATTGAAATATCGCGGCGCATGTCACACGGCAGGTCTGGGCAAAAGACCGGATTGAATGTTCAACCTATTTCTCTATGCTTGACGTATGTATACGATTATGCGTTTATGACTTTGCTGGAGAAGTCCTCGGTCCTTTCCGTTTCCTGCTCGGTGGGTCGGACAGGTTTCGGAGAGGTTTCGGGGCAACGAGTACGTACCGCCCTTGGCAGGGCGGCCATCATGCTGAATTGCTTGAACCCCTTTGATCTTACGGAGGTTCCCGATGAAGCCGGAAGAGTTTGCTGTCAGGTTTTTCGAAGTGGCGAAGAGCATGGGATTGGAATTCACCTCTGCCGGAAATGTGGTAACCGGCAAGGGGAAAAACATCTCACACGGCAAGGCTGCCACCATATACCGTCGCTACGGTGAAAAGTGCGCCAAATGCCCTTCTGGCGAATTCAAGAATGATCCGAACGGGTTGAAGCAATTTCGCATGATCGCGGAAAAGACTTTGGGCTAGAGTCTGATCCACGCGGTTATGACGTTGAAGCATGGTTGGTGCCCGCCGCTGCCCCCGCAGCGGCGGGCTTTCCTTTTTTCTTCACGCCGTACCGACCGGCCTTTTCTCTCCCTCTGCCGGTAGGGCACATACATCCACCTGCTCTTCCCGCATTTTTTCCTTTGTGCATACCTATGGAACATGCAGATTATGGCGATATGCGCCCTATGAAGGCGTGCAGCATGCCTGTGCGTGTATTATGGGATAGTGCCTTGCATCCACTGGACGCAAAACGCATGATTGCGGTATACATACGTAATGCGGTAGTGCAGACGCCGTAGCGTGACAGGTGCACACAACTGAGCAAAGGGGTTTTTCATGACGACTGTGCAAAAGACATCTACCCTTCTGATTTCCGGCGCGGGTGCAGTGCTTCTGCTGGCTGTTGCCGCCGCCATAACGCAGCCGCAGGCCATGGGGCTTTGGTTGGGTGTTGTCGCGGGTGTTTCCGTGCTGTGCATGGGGGCGGCTTATTTCTTTACCCGCAGTGTCGCTTCAGGGTTGGAGGGGGTCCGTGGCTACGCCGCCGCTTTGGCGGACGGGCAGGTCGCCGCGGTGATGGATGCTGCCGTGCGCAGAGTGGGGGATGAAGGGCTTATCTCTTCGCTGGGGGGGCTGGCAACGGCGTACCTGCGGGAAATGGGCCTGAAGAAGGGCATTATAGAAGGATTGCCCACGCCGTTTTTGCTGGTCGATACCAAGGAACGCGCCCTTTATACCAATCAGGCATGCATGGACATGCTGGAGATAGACACCTCGCCGGAAAAACAGTTCGGACGTACCCTTGCCGAGATTTTTTATAACGACCCTACACGCAAGACCGCAGTAGGCCAATCCATTGAAAACGGCAAGGTGTTCAAGAACCTGCAAGTGACCATAAAGGGACACAAGGGCGGAGAGCGCCACGTGCTTGCCAATGTGTACCCGCTGTACGATATGAACGGAACCTGCATCGGCGGTTTCTGTCTCTATCTGGATATGACGGAGTTGAAGCGCAAGGAAGAGGAACTGTGTGCGCACAATGAGCTCATCATCCGCTCCGCAGACCGGGCAACGGATATTTCCAATGGTTTGGCCTCTGCAGCGGAAGAGCTTTCTGCTCAGGTGGAGCAGTCTTCCATTTCCATCCGCGAACAGCAGGATCGCACGCAGGAAGTTTCTCACTCCATGGAACAGATGAATTCCACTGTCATAGAAGTGGCCAAAAGCGCAGGCAACGCGGCGGAACTGGCAGAAAGCGCCAAGGCCAAGGCGCAGGAAGGGGCCGCTGTGGTCAATGAGTCCCGCAGGCTTATCGACAAGGTGTACGATGACGCCGTGAAACTGAAGGACGATATGAACGCTCTGGGGGCGCAGGCAGAGAACATAGGGGCTGTTGTCAGCGTAATCAACGATATTGCGGACCAGACCAACCTGCTCGCCCTGAACGCCGCCATTGAAGCCGCGCGCGCGGGTGAATACGGACGCGGATTCGCCGTGGTGGCGGACGAGGTCCGCAAACTGGCGGAAAAAACCATGCAGGCCACCAAGGAAGTGACCGACGCCATAGGCAGCATTCAGCAGAGCACCCAGAAGAGCATGGTTGCTTCAGAGAACGCCGCCAAAGCCATAAGCGAAAATACACGCCTTGCCGCCACATCCGGCGAGGTGCTTGAGGCCATCGTACGGCTGGTGGAGCAGACCGCAGACCACGTCCGCGATATTGCTGCTGCGGCGGAACAGCAGTCTGCCGCCAGTGATGAAATTGCCGTTGCCACGGAGCATATTTCCAACTCCGCTGCGGAAAATGCGCATGCCATGCAGGAATCTGCGGTGGCAGTGAGCGAACTTGCGCGCATGGCCTCCGATCTTAAGACCATTATTGCGGAGATGAAGGCAGAAGCGGCGGATTCCTGCGAATCATAGCCGTGTTCCGGCATGGCGGGTTTTCTCCATGCAATGTCCCACAGGATTTTTCAGGCGCCCGGCACATGTCCGGGCGTTCTGCATGTGGGAGCAGAGCTTTTGTCCGGGGAGGGGGGATACAACCCGCACAGTTCAAACATCCGCAAGGTCCATAACTATCCGGCCGGAAAGGCAGAACGGTTGGACCAATAGTGCCCTTCAGGCGGTTTGACCAATCCTGACCCATGCGGGTGTTGAAGAGCTGTTGCAATTTTGTAATGGGATGTCTGATGGTTATGTGCGTAATCTGGCGCAGGGGTTTTTGTTCGTCTGATCAGGCAGGCAGGGCAAACAGGCTCATGCTGGACGAAAAGCCGGAAAGTGCGTTACAGCGTGTAAGGATATTGTTTTCTGCCACATGCACGGGCGGTATGCCGCCCAACTCACCGGCAAGAGAGGCGTGCGGCGGATTCACTGAGTGGAATCACCGTCGGCGGGAATGGTCGCGCGCTCCCGCCGACGGAGGATTCTGTCCCTCCCCCGCTTCCTCCTTCCGCCCCGGCGCATCTGCCTGCTTCCTCGTCTTCGTGTTTTCGCCTGTCTTTCCAGCTGTGCATCAGCCTTTTCCTGTTGTGTTGTTGCCTGTCACGGGGCATTTCCTGCCGTTTTATGACGAGAAAAGCCGGACTCCGGCGCATTGCTGCGCCCGGAGTCCGGCTTTATGTGAGTCTGGCCTGCGTATGCTCTGTACGGTTTACAGCTTCTTTATCTCCGTGTACCAGCTTCCTGCTTTTTCCAGCAGGGAGTTGATGCGTCCAACGAGCGCATGGGGGTCCTTGAGGTAGCCTTCCAGCAGCAGAGACGATTCAAACAGCTGGACCACGGTTGCTTCAATAAGCGGGTCTTTGCCGTCCGCCTTATACACCCGCAGAAGGTTGCGCAGGATGGGGTGGTCTCGGTTTACTTCCAGAATCTTGCGTGGAATGGATTCGTCCTTGCTCATAATGCGCATCAGCCGGTCCATGGACGATGTGGCCCCGTCCGGGCTGGCGAGTACGGCGGGCGAATCCGTAAGCCGTTTGGAAACCCGCACCTCGGTCACGCGGTCTCCCAGAATCTCCTTCATGGCTGCGAGCAGGTCATCAAAGGATTGGGCATCCCCTTCAGACAGGCTATCCGTCTTGCGTTCCTGTTCGGCATCGGGGAAGGCGTCCAGCGATTCGGGCTTGACCGTTTCTGCCGCCACAAATTCGAACTCCTTGTACTTGTGCAGGTTGTCCATGACGAACTCATCAATGGGTTCGTACAAAAAGAGCACTTCCAGCCCTTTGCGGGTGAAGATTTCCAGATGCGGGTTGAGTTTGGCTGCTTCCCGGCTGGGGGCGGTGATGTAGTACACTGCTTTCTGTTCCGGCTTGGCGCGCTCCATGTAGGCGTCAATGGACGTGAGTGCTTCCCGTCCCTCATGGATGGAGGAATTGAAGCGCAGCAATCCGGTGAACTTTTCGCGGTTGGCGTAATCGCTGTAACCGAGCCGGAACACCTTGCCGTGGGTATTCCAGAAGGTGTTGTATGCGTCTGCATCGCTCGCCGCCAGCTTTTCCAGATGGCTCAGTACCTGCTTGGTTATGGTCTGCTGTATTTTGCGGATGAGTGCATTTTCCTGCAAGGTCTCGCGCGAGATGTTCAGGGGCAGGTCTTCCGTATCCACCACGCCCTTGAGGAAAGAGATGTACTCCGGGATAAGGTCTTTGTTTTCATGCTGTATGAGCACCCGGCGCACATACAGGTCCAATCCGTAACGGTCCCTGTCAAAGCTGAAGGTGTCTCGCCCGAAGGTGGGGATAAAGGCAAGGCAGTTGAACTGCACGGGGGCATCCACAGAAATGTGCAGGGTATCCAGCGGTTCCGCATCGTCGAAGGTGAGGTGGGTGTAGAACTCCTTGTACTGCTCCTTGGTGACGGAGCTTTTGGGTTCGCGCCACAGGGCAGGGGTGGTGTTCACCCGCTCGCCTTCCAGATGGATGGCAAAGGGGATGAAGCTGGAGTGCTTCTTCAGCACGCTTTGCAACCGGAATTTTTCAAGGAATTCTGCGGCATCTTCCTTGATATTGATGGTAACCACCGTGCCCCTTGCGGGAACTTCCTGTTCGCAGGGAAGGATTTCGAAGGAGCCCAGCCCGTCAGACTTCCACACGCAGGGCTCTTCGCCTGGTCTGGCACTTTGGGACGCGACGGTAACTGAATCCGCCACCATGAAGACGGAATAAAAGCCCACTCCAAACCGCCCGATGATGTTGCCGGGGTCTTCGTTCTTTTCTGAAAGTTCCTTGAGGAACCGCTCCGAGCCGGATCGGGCAATGGTGCCGAGGTTATCCACCATTTCATCGCGGGTCATGCCTATGCCGGTGTCGCGGATGGTGATGACCTTGGCGTCTTTGTCAATGTTGATATGTATGCCCAATTCCAGTTCGGGGGCGTTTACAGCCTCGCCCTTTGCCTGTGAGAAGCGCAATTTATCCAGTGCATCCGAGGCGTTAGAGACGAGTTCGCGCAGGAAAATCTCGCGGTTGGTATAGAGCGAATGGGTGATGATGTGCAGCAGCTTGCGCACTTCTGTTTTAAATTCAAACGTTTGCGACATGCGTAAGTCTCCTTGGGCAGTTGGATGAAAATGGAGGCGGCCGGACGAAAGCAGGACGAAACGGGACGACAACCGGACATTACCAGACGCCTTCGAACGCTACAGAACATCGCCAGACAGTGTGGTGCGCCTTCGAGCGCTTCAGGGCATCATCAGAAGCCTTCGTACGACAACCGGATATCACCTGATGTCTTTGTACGACCTTGACGCCTTTGTAAGACAGCAGGACATCACCGGACGCCTTTGGATGCCTTTGTACGTATACTGGCATCTTCGGGCTTTTGTACGTCATAGGGCGTCTGCTGGGCGTTGCCGTGTGCCCCGGCAGCCGACAGGTCGACCGCAGCAGAAATAAAACAGATTATCCGGGGGTCAAGGGGCAGTCGTATGCCCCGGAGCAATTTGTTATAATTCCATTTTCTCTGGCAGCCATCCTATAACGACTATACGCTGCAAGGCGAAGACACAGGGGTTTGTCCCGGAAGGAGGGAACATGCGTGCAGGAAATAGCCTGCGGATGCTGCTTTTTGCCGCACTGGCTGCATTGCTGCTCCTGCTGCCCGGAATCCCCGGAAGCCCCGGAAGCTTTAGAGTGCCCGGAATCCCCGGAGCGCCCGGAGAGTCTGGAACGCCCGGAACCTTGGAAATGCCCGGTACGCCCGGAGCGCCCGGAATTTCCGGAATGTCCGTGGAACCCGGAATATCTGGGATGCCCGGAGTGCCAGGAATCTCAGGAATGCCCGGAATGCCCGGAATGCCCGGAATGCCCGGAATGCCCGGAACCCCAGGAGTGCCCGGAGCGTCCGGAACCCCAGAAATGCCCGGAATGTCCGCAATGCCCGGAAGCCCCGGAACGCCCGGAGAGTCCGCAGTTCCCGGAATCTTTGGAATGTCTGCAGTGCCCGGAATATCCGGAATGGTCGGAATGCCGGGAGTGCCGGAAGTGCCGGAACAGAGTGTTCCCGGGGCCGGAACGTCTGCTTTCTGCGGCCTTGCGACTGATAATCAGGCCGGAAAACACGTTTTCCCGCAGGTTCTTTTGCAGGGCGGCGGACGGGAGGGGAGGGGTATCCGGTTTCCCATGCTGTTCGGCGCACACGCTGCGTATGCCGCCCAGACCCTTGTTGTGGGCGTTCCGGAATCATCTCCCCCGGACTACATAAGCGAAGACGCGTACACCACTGCAGGCTTCGGCATAGAATTCATGGAGCACATTGCAGCGCGGGCCGGGTATGCCGTAACCTACCGCCGCTATGCGGACTGGGAATCGCTTCTGGAGGCGGTTGCCGGCAACAGCGTGCACGTTGTGCCGCTGGCGGGCATTACGGAGGCACGCAAGGCCAAGGTTCGCTTTACTGCTCCCGTGCATGCCGTAACGGTACGCCTGTTCGTACGGGCCTCATCCGGGTTTGAATCACTGGAAAGCCTGCTCGGTCACAGGGTGGGAGTTGTGCCTTCCGGTGTGGCCTATCCTGTGGCGCGTGCGTTGCGGGGGCTTGCACTGCGGGAGGCGGCAAGCGTGGAACAGTTGCTGTTCATGCTGCTTTCCGGTCAGGTAGATGCCATAATCCATCCGCAGGCTCCAATTGAGTACTTTCTGGATCAGATGCTTGTGCGGCAGCGCATATCCATGCTCAATGACCGCCTGCTGGATGTGCCCTATGCCATGGCAGTGGCTCCCGGTAATGACGAACTCTTCGCCCGGCTGGATGAACAGGTGCGGTTGTTCGCGGGTAGCCGGGAATATGTGGCCATGCGTTCGCGGTGGTATGCAGCACGGGATAAGCAAGCCCCTGATATTCCGTATGCTCTGCTTTCTTTCGCGGCCTTTGTCTGCGCGGTATCGCTGCTGGCATGGCACGCCCGGCCTGCGGGAAAAACGGCCCGCACGCTGGCTGTTCTGCGTACCTACCTGAGCGGGCAGCGCGATGCCGTGCTGCTGATGGATGAATCAGGCATGGCCATGGCATGGAATGGGGCGGCGGCAGAGGTCTTTCCCGTCTTGCGGGAGGCGCGGGGGGCACAGGCTTTGGAGCACGTGTTCGATGGCGGCGACCATGAGCGGCGCAGGCTCGCTCTTGAGCGGGTGGCGCAGACGGGTGAGGCTGTAGACTCCGTGGAGGAAAGAAACGGCAGGTTGTACCGCATAACCATGACGCCGGTTCCCGCGCTGCGCAAGCGGGTGTTCATTGCTGTGCTGATACGGGATGTGACCGACCACAACGCCGCGCAGATGGCGTTGCAGGACATGCGTACCCGTCTGACCGTGCTGTTCGACAATGCGCCCGAAGGCATTCTGCTGCTGAACGCAAGCATGAGCATTGTGGGCGTTAACCCCGCGTTTACGCGCTTCATCGGGCATCCGGCACCGGAGATTATGGACAGGGGGTTTGCGGATTTTTTGTGGCCCGACGATGCCGGAAGCCTGCGCGTGGCCCTGCACGGAGTGCTTTCCGGGCATTCGGATGCAATGCGTACCGAGCATCGCTTCCGCCACCGGAGCGGGGTGGCTGTGTGGGCAAGCAGTGCCGTTACCGTGCAGCGGGAGTCGGGTTCCCTGACCGGAGCTGTTGTGCATGTAACGGATATCCACGAGCGCAAGGCGGCAGAATTGCGGCTGCGGGAAAGCGAACTGCGGTATCGCGAGATTTTTGAACGCGCATCCGATCTTATCCTGCTCATCAACGTATCCACGGGGCGAATAGAAGAATTCAATCAGGCCGTTGCAGAATCGCTTGGCTATACGCCCACGGAATTGGCCGCCATGAATGTGGCCGATATGGAGTGCCCGGAACACTGTTCGCTCATGGGGACAGGATGCCGCGACAGCACCGACGGCCTGTTTGAGACACGGCTGCGCCGCAAGGACGGGCGGGAAGTGGACGTGCAGGTGCATACCCGGATGCTCATGGCGGGGGGCAGGCAGTACACCTTGTGCGTAATCAGGGATATTTCCGGTATCCGCGAAACCCGTGCCCGGCTGGAAGAGGCCCGGTTGGCGAGCGAATCGGCCCTGCGTGCCCGGAATGCCTTTTTTGAGAACATGAGCCCGGAACTGCGCACACCGCTTCAGGGCATATTCGGCATGCTGCAGTTGCTGGAAGAAACACCGCTGGACAGCACGCAGCGCGGTTATGTGCGCATGGCGCGGCAGACCGGCACCAGTCTTTTGCGTTTTCTGGATGACCTGCTGGATATGGCGGGTGCGGAGGCTGGTGGTCAGGGCGAAAGGCCTGACCGCAACGGGCTTGCGACGGCAGGGGAAAACGAAGAGGGCCCGGGGCCGCGCCACGCCCGGAGGCCCTTTGTGCTGGAGGATGAGATTGCAACGGTGCTGAACGCCTTGTACTGCGAGATTTCAGACAAAAAAGGACTGCTGAGTGCAAGCATAGAGCCTGTTTTTCCGCAGATGATGGTAGGCGATGTGGGCAGGTTGCGGCAGATGCTTTTTGCTTTGGTGGGCCATGCGGTGCGGTATGCCCGTAACGGGCGGGTGCGTCTGCAGGTGCGCAGTCCGCGCGAGGGGGCTGTTGAAGTGGCGCCCGGTCTGCGGCCAGTGGAGTTTGCCGTATCCCTGACCGGGGCGGATTCCGGTGCGTGGATGCGTGATGCCCGGCTGGCCCTTGCCGGAGCTGCAGAGGTGGATGATTCTGCTCAGGCCGGGCATGAGGAGCAGGGGCTTTCGTCACGCCAGGGTTGTGTGATTACCCCGCACGGCTACGGTCCGGCGCAGGTAAGGCGGCTTGCTGTTCCCGCACGCGGCAGTGTGTATGTTCATGACCGGCACGGCGACGGGGAAGCCGTGGGCGAGGTGGTGTTACGGCTGCCGTTGCGCTGGACACCCGTGAAGGATGACGCCGCGCTGGTGCGTACTCTGGTGGCTCAGGCGGTTCAGCGTATGGCGCAGTCTGCGGATGAAATGCCCCAATCCGGTCCGGGGTCCCTGATGCCGGACAGGGAAAA
>CAYRLL010000012.1:28118-42917 GCA_964425115.1 uncultured Desulfovibrio sp.
CGGAGCCTATGCCGGGGGCAATGTCAGGGCGGACGGTGCCGGTATCAGGCAATTTTCTCCCATCCCTGCCGCGACGGGGGAAGGCGTTACGGAAAGCACTGCTGCCGCAACGGCAGGGCAGGCCGGTAACGGAGGGAGGCAGGCGGCTGATGCGGAAGCAATTCCATCCGATGGCTCAGCAAGGCACTCCGGTGCGCGTGTGGAAACGGAGCTTGCCAATACCTCTGTGGCGGGGTTGCGTATTCTGCTGGTGGAGGATGACACCATAAACCGTATGGTGGTGGGCAACTGGCTGGAGATGCACGGGTGCCATGTGGCGTATGCGGAAAACGGCCGGAAGGCGTTGACCCACATGCGTGCAGGGGTTTTTGACTGCGTGATCATGGACCTGCAGATGCCGGAAATGGGCGGATTGGAAGCCTCTGCCGCTATCCGTTCCGGCACGGCGGGCGATGCCGCGTCCGGTGTGCCCATTATTGCGCTTACGGCGCTGGCACTGCCGGAGACGCGGGAGATGTGTGCCTCTGTGGGTATGAATGCGTTTCTGGTCAAGCCGCTGGACATGAACAGGCTTTCCGAGACCATTGCGGCCGTTGTGCCCAAGTCCGTTGCGGCAGAGGGGTAGCGACTGTTGCAGACAGGGCGGCGGAGGTACAGGCTGCAGTTTCCATTTTTGAAGGGGTGGGGAGGTCGGCTGACAGAAAGGGACGGATGGGCATAGCTCCTCCGTCCCTTTCCATTTGTCGTGATATGTGCGGTCTGCCCTGAGTGCCCGCTATGCTCCGTATGCCCGGTGGATCCCGGAGCGTGTTGCGCATGCGGCCGCAGGTGCTGCTATTGGGAGATAGGTTTTTCTGCCGGATTAGAGGCCTGTTTGGAGGGAGCGTGCTGTGCGGCTTCCAGTTTTTCACCGGCGGGGACGGGGTCGTACCCCAGAATGCCGGGCAACGCGGTGCCGGTGTAGCTGTTGCAGCCTTCCGGCGTGCATTCCACCGCTTCAATGACCTGTGCCTCCAGCGTTCCTTCCGGTCCTGCGGCTTCTATGATCAGCATGCGGGAGGAGGAAGGTTCGTCCACGCTGGGCTTGAAACGGTAGCGCACCAGCCATTCGCGCTTGCCGTCTTCGTCCCAGTCCAGCAGGGCGACAAGCTTGTAGATATCCGTGCTGAATTCTCCCACCACCACCAGAGACGACTCATCGATGGTTACAGTCTCGCCTGATGAGGGCAGGCTGGCGTGGGTAACGGTATCCTGAACGGTTTCCCGTTCTTCGGCGGACCACATGAAGCGCAAGGACAGGCGGTGGTAGATTTCCTTGCCGTACGATTCCGGACGGTATTCCCCGTCAGGCAGTTCGGTACCGTGCAGAAGCAGCGGTGTGTCGGGCACGGGGCGTCCCTGCGGGTCCAGAATTTTGCGTTTTACCAGTTCCGGCAGAAAACGCTTGGTAAAGACGGCAAAGTCTGCGCCGTCCATAACGGTGAGCGGAGCCTTGAGGGGAATGACCGTAGCATTGACAGCAGGGGCAACGGGTGCCTGACGCTGGGGTATGCAGCCGCCAAGAAGCACGGCAAGGGCCAAAAGGGAGCACAGGAAAAGGACGGCGAGGGTCCTGCGAATGGAGGTATTCATGCAGCGTATCCTGCGGAGGCGGTTGATTGTTGGGTTATCCGGCTTCTTTAAGCTTGAAGCGCAGGCGCAAAACGCCCTCCGCATGGTCATGCGAGATAATGGTGAACGTTCCTATTTCCGAGGTGTTCGCCACATGCTCCCCAATGCACGGGCAGGCATCGTAGTCGCCAATGCGTACGATGCGCACGGTGGAGACGGCGTTGTCGGGCAACCTGTCGAGGCTGTATACTTCGGCTGCCGTTCGCCTGTCCAGCATCTCCTCAGTGACGGCAAGGCACGCCGTTATCTGTTCATTCACCGCCTGTTCAAGCGCACGCGCCTCTTCTTCGCTCAGGGGGCGGGGAAAATGGTAGTCGCATTTGGATTTCTTTTTGTTCAGGTGCGCTGAGAAGCAGCGTCCGCAACCGAACATGCGTACCATGGTCTGGTTGAGAATGTGTTCTGCGGAGTGCATTCTCGGTTCGTAATCCTTGCTCATGTGTTCATCCGGAAATGAAAAAGGCGGCGCGTCAGCCAGAATGCCGATGCGCCGCCGGAAGGTTGGCATTACAGGGCGGAGCGTTTTTCCAGCCTCTCCGCCAGATCAAGCAGACGTTCGTGCACCGTCATCAGCGCGGGGAATACCCTTGGGTTGTCCTGCACCCGCCGGTAAACCCATTGTGCAACGTAGATGTTGGCCGCATCATCCTGCATGGATACCCACTTGTATTTGCGCAGGGCGTTGGCCAGCGATTCCTTGGTGCGTTCCCGCTGCATGATGGCCTGCTGGTAGGTTTTGCCTGCCGTATCCATGGCTTTTTTTGCATCGGCTATGGAGGCGGGGTCGCCACCATTGTCCGCCAGTTCCTGATACTGGTGGAGGGTTACCTGAAAACGTTCGTTGGCGCTGAAGGCCGCACGGGTGGCCATATGCAGGCTGTCCACCCGCACCATGGCATCTTCCATAATGGCGCAGGCGCGCAGCACGCCCGCCGTGGCCATGACCTTTTGCGCCAGCAGCAGGTGCATTTCCTTTATCTCGCGCCGGGTAAGGGGGCGTTCCTCGCCTTCCACATCACGCACAAGTTGTTTGGCTTCGGCTTCCACCGCGCTCATGAACTTATCCACATACAGCCGGTACAGGGCGTCTGCCATGGTGGGGGTAAGAATATAGCGCAGCACGGACTGTCTGCCCTTGCGCACATCATCACCGGACCATGAAAGGCCGGTCATATCCACCCCGTAACGCATGTTCAGGTTCTTTGGGCCAAGGCTGATCACGCCGCCTTTTTCCGTGGCGGGCGATGCGTTGGCGGGGTAGTAGCCGCTGACGAGGTATTTTGCCAGGTCTTCAATGAAGAGCGGAAGGATGACGGAGTCGCTGTCCACCTTGGGCATGACAACGCCCACATGCGCATCGGCCGGCTGTGCCGCAGGCTGCCCCGTCTGAGCAGGCTGCTCTCCGGCGGGAGGCCGCTGGGCGGTAGCATTACCCGTGCTGTTGGTCGCATCTTCCGGAACGGCAAGGGCGTTATCCGGCTGTGCCGAGCCCGGCAGTTGCACGCGCATCTGCCCTTCATCCGGCGCTTCCTTACGCATGTTCTCGCGCATCACCCCTATGGCCGCCAAGGCTAGCAAGGCCACCAGAATAATGATGGTTAAGCGCTTCTTACCACCGGGTTTACCCCCCGGCTTTGCAGAGGTGTTCTTTTCTGCCACGGGAATCCCCTTTGCATCTGTGGCGGCAGTTCGTGGTCAGGCCTTACGGGCAGCCGGGGGCCTTCGCACGGAAGCCGCAGGTATGAAAGAAATATTTATCAGAGTAGCATTCCGCGCCCACGGTGTGAAGGGCTTTCTTGTACGCGGCGCGAAAGATGCTCTTCATGGGACTGCTCAGGCTGCGTGTCTGCGGTTTTTCCCGTCCAGTACAATGAGCACCACGGCCGCCAGCACCAGCATGCCGCCGAGATACCCGGAGGGAGAAAGCAACTCGTCCCACCACCACAGGGCGAGTATAGCTGCCAGCACCGGTTCTGCATTGGCTATAACCGCCACGCGGGTGGCTTCCAGACGCTTCAGCCCCTCGCAATAGGCATAGTAGGCTCCGTAGGTGCAGACACCGCCCAGAACGGCTATGACAGTCACGCCCGTGACTGTGGGCGCGGAAAATGTAACCCACGGCCACAGCGCAAGCGCCCCCACGGGCAGACACCACATGTACAACGTGACGGAGGAGTATTCTTTGAGATACGTCTTGCCAAAAATATAATGCAGTGAGTAGGTAAAACCCGAGAGCAGCCCGAACAGAATGCCCGAAGCCGTAACGGAGTGCCCGGCTCCCGTGCCGGAAAGACAGACCAGACCGGCACCGGTCATGGCCAGTGCCAGAGCCAGCAGTTTGCCGTGGGTTATGGGTTCTCTGAAGCATATGCGGGAGAGAAGGGCTACCCATGCGGGGGCGGTGTAGAGCAGAATGGAAGCCAGTGCGGCTCCCGCTCCCTGCACCGCAAGCTGGTATGAGCCGAAGAACAGGGCTACGCCCACAAGCCCGAAGAGCAGAAACACGGGCAAGTCTTTGCGGCGGACCCGCGTGAGGTTGTGGCGGCGGGCGTGGATGGCAAAAAGAACGCCTCCGAGCGTGGCGCGCCAGAAAGCTATCTCCAGCGGTGCCATGTCCACGGCAAGGCCGAACTTTGCCACCGGTCCCAGCAGTGCCCACAGGGCGGCTGCCAGAAGAACGTATCCGTAACCAGCCAGTCTGTGCATATGTTCTCCATGAATATCCTAACCTGCCGGTAACACGCCCAAAACGCAAGGCGTTTCTTGCCCGCCCCGCAGCGGGACGGAAGGGGCCGCTTTGAATTTGTGCGCGCGCGGCTGCGGAACGCCTGCGCGGCAGCAGGTTGCTTGCAGAGGGCTCTGCGCGGGGGGATGAAATGTTCTGGCACGGATCATATCGGTCGCGTATAGAGAGACGTGCAGGTCTGCACAGTTCGCAGCAACGCCGCAGACTGTTTTTTTTAATGCTCCCGTATGGCAGGGATATGTGATGGCGCGTGTTCTGTTGCTGATGGTATTTGCATGGGCCTTCTCGGGCGGGACGGCCGGAGCCTTCGGTCCCGCGGATTGCCCGTGGGTTGCGGCGGATATGTCCTTCCGCGGATCTGCCGTGGAACAGGGACAGTGTCTGCTGACGCCGCAGGGGGAGAGCGCGGGTTCCCATTCGCTTCCTTCCACCTTTGACGCTCTGCTGGGAACGGAATTTGGCATTCCCGCAGAGGCGCTGGAACGGTTTTTCTTTTCCCGCAGAATAACGGACGGAGCCGTGGGCGGGCCTTTGCGGCTGCGGGTGTCGCTTTCCGGAGGGGAGGCGGCGCGGTATTTCGTGTTGCACGGCGTTCCGCGTCACGTCACGGCAGGCACCATTACCGGTGTTGAAGGTGCCGGACCGTGCTTTGCGGGACAACCGGCCCGGCTCCCTGAGGGAGGAGAAGAGGGACAGGCCACAGCCCGCCCGGATACAGGCGCTTTCAGACCAGTCATTCCCGGAACCGCGCCCCTGCCGCAGCCCTGCTGGCATGTGGCCGTGTGGCCCAACGGCAGATCGGTGACGCTGGTGGATTTTTTCACTCCCCTGCGGGCAACGCGGTTTGAACTGGACTATGCCGGAGCACGCGCCAAAGGGCGTTTTCTGCATGTGCTGGTGCTGCCGCAGCAGGGCGAGGCTGGCGTGACAGAGGCGCAGTACGCACGGCTGGCCCACATCTATATGGCTGCTTCGCAGCGGGCGGGCACATGGCTTGTACCGGCGTATGCCGGGGTGCTGGACAGCGGGATTGACCCCGGAGCGCACAGTCCGGCGGGATTTGATGTGCAACGGTGGGCGCACGCTGTACGCGAAGCCTACAGAGGTGCGCTGGCTGTCCGATAAGAGAGTATGTCTGCCCGGCATGCCCGCGCCCGTTGCCACGGTTGCTGATGCGGTATACAGCTTGGGCAGTAGATATTTCAACGGGATGGTGCCCAGGTGAAAGAAATATTCCGTCGTATGGCGCAACGGCCCGTGCCCGCCATGGAGTTGCTGCTGGCAACCTTTTTTGTCACGCTGCTCAATCTGGCTTCGCCGGTGTTTGTCATTCAGGTGCTGAACCGCTATGTCACCTTTGGGTTTGACGGCACGCTGGTTACGCTGACCGTGGGCATGCTGGTGGCGGTGGCCATGCTCTATGCCTTTACCCTCCTGCGGCCCCGCCTTGCCGCCGTGGTGATGGGTGATGCGGAAGAACGGCTTTCTGCCGCGTGCCACGAGATCATTCTGCGTATACGGGCACAGGCATTGGGGCCGGAGGTGGTGCGTGCGGCGCACGAGGTGCCTGCCCGCCTTGCCACGGTACGTTCCGCCCGTGAGCCCGGCATTGTGATGCAGGTGCTGGACGCCCCCTTTGCCGTGCTGTACCTGCTGGTCACCTTTCTGCTTTCTCCCCTGCTGGCCCTTGTGGGCGCACTGGGCATGGTGGCCGTGGGAGTTCTCGCCCATGCGGGCAACACGGGGCAGTCTGTCCATTTCAGAACACTGGAGCACGAAGAGGCGGAGCGCAGACGCATGAACGCCGCCGCCATAGACGGTGCGGACACGGTGCGCGTCTTCCGGGCCGCAGCCTTTGTGCGCAGGGCGTGGACGGAACGCACGCGCCGTGCTGAACCGCTGCGTCTGCGTTTGGCCTTTCTGCGCGAAGGAAGCAAAAGTTCTACCGCCACGGTGGTTCTGCTGCAAAGCGTGGCGGTATATGCCATAGGTGCCATGCAGGTGGTGAACGGCGACATCAGCGTGGGGGTGCTCATAGGCGCGAATATCCTCACCTCCCGTGCCGTGGGCGTTGCGGCCGGATTTGCCTCGGCACTGGGGCTGTGCGACCGAGCCCGGACGGCTCAGGCTGATCTGGACAGGTTTTTGGCTTTGCCGCAGGAACCTGCATCCGGAACGGCCAAGCAGAGTTTTCAGGGGCGGGTGGAATTTCGTGATGTCGGGTTCGGCTGGCCGGGAAGCCATTCCCCTTTGTTTGAATCGCTCAACGTGGTGATGGAACCGGGGATGCTCACCATTGTGCAGGGCCCCAACGGCAGCGGCAAAACCACCTTCGCCCGGATGCTCGCCGGGCTGGTTGAGCCGGGCAGGGGAGATATCGTTGCAGACGGCGTGACCCTGCGGCAGATAGCCCCTGACTGGTGGCGCGGGCAGATTCGGTACCTGCCGCAGGAACCCGCATTCATGCCCGCCACCATCCGCGAGAATATTCTCATGCCCCTGCTGGGGCGGCAGACGGCGGAGGCATCCGTCTCTGACGGCTCCCCTGTTCTTAAGGTTGATGCGGGATCCTTGCGGGATGGGCAGGAGAGGAAGGATGAAGCAGAACTCAATGCCGTTCTCAACACCGCCCTGAATGCCGCCGATCTGGCCTCTTACATTTTTTCTCTGCCCGCCGGGCTGGACACGGTGCTGGAAGATGCCGGAAGAACCCTTTCGGTAGGCATACGGCGCAGGCTGGCGCTGGCAAGGGCCATGGTCACGGACGGAAGGCTGGTTATTCTGGACGAACCCACGGAGGGGCTGGACGCGCAGGGCCGCAAGGCCGCACTGCGCTGTATTGTGCAGATGCTTCGTGAAGGGCGGACGGTGGTGGTTGTTTCCACAGACGCGGACCTTGAGCGCGTTGCCGGGCAGAAGCTTGACCTTGGCATAAAACCCAGACCGTTGGTGGCACGCCGTGCCCCGGCAGGCGGTAACGGGGCCGTTGTTGCGCCTGTTCCGTACCCTGCCTCGGAGAATGGAACCCCCGGTCCGGATGCCGGGACTCCGCTGGAAACCGTTTCCGGCATAGGCGCTCCGGCACAGGGCGGCACGCCGCCTGTTCCCCCGGCTGCGGCGGACAGCGATGTGGCCCGACAGGCCGGACAGGCGGGACAGGCGGGACAGGCGGGACAGGCGGGACAGGCGGGACAGACGGGCATGGGAAAGGATAGCACAGAAAAGAACAGCACCGGAAAGGCCGGGCCCGCAAAAGACAGCGCCGGGGACGAACCCGTGGGCACGGAAGAACCCGGCCAGGGCACGCAAGGGGAGACCCGTTCATGAGCAGCGTACAAGACACAGCGGGCCTCGGCACCACCCGGGTATTTCTGTGGATATGCATTGGCGGCTGCCTTGCCTTTCTGCTCTGGGCTGCCGTGGGCAGGCTGGATATTGTGAGCGTGGCAGAAGGGGAGGTGGTTCCCTCGTCCCTTGTCAAGCGTGTGCAGCATCTTGAGGGCGGCATCGTAAGCGAGATACGGGTGCGTGAAGGCGAGGTGGTGCGGGAAGGACAGGAACTGGTGGTGTTGCAGGGGGTGCAGCAGGGCTCTTCCGTGGAGGAAATACGGGTTCGCCTTGCCTCCCTCACTGTGGACATGGTTCGCTTGCAGGCCATGGCGGACATGAGCCGGACACTGGTATTCCCGCCCGAGCTGGTACGGGAGCAGCCCGAAAAAGTGGCTGCCGCGCGCGAGCTCTTTGAGAGCATTATGAGTTCTGTGGCAGGCCAGTTGGCGGAGCGTTCGCAGCAGGTGGTGCAGACCGAGCACGAGGTGCGCAGTGTGCTGGTGCGCATTGCCAAGGACCGCGACGCACTGGTGCTGATGCGCAAGGAGCTGGGCATTACTGAAGAGTTGTACCGTGATCAGCTTGCCACTGAGTTGCAGTATCTGAAGCTGCAACGTGAGGTGAACAATCTGGAAAGCCGCATAGAACAGGACAAGGCCAATCTTGCCCGGCTGCGCTCCCAGCAAGAGGAAGCCAAGGCGGCGCTTGAGCGGACCGAATCGGAATTCCGCCAGCGGGCACGCGAGGAACAGCGCAAGGTGCAGCGGGAATATGAAGAGTTTGTCGAGCGGATGAAAAAATTTGAGGATACCCTTCTGCGCACCGTGCTGCGTTCGCCGGTGGACGGCGTGGTGAAGCAACTGGGAGTTGCTTCGCCCGGAGAAGTGGTGGAACCGGGGGGCACCGTGCTGGTGGTGGTTCCCTCTTCCGACAAGCTGGTGGTGGAGGCGCATCTGCCCATTCAGGATATCGGCTATGTGGCAACCGGGCAGGATGCGCGCATATCGCTGGCATCGGCCGATGCACGCCGTTTTGGCATGCTGGATGGCAAGGTGGTGCTGGTTTCGCCGGATGCCTTTGTGGACCGCGAGGGAAACACCTTCTACAAGGTGCGGGTAGAGACGGAACAGGCCTGCTTTGAACGCGGAGACGACACCTACTGTCTTTATCCCGGTATGAGGGTCATGTGCTCCATCCACACAGGAACCCGGACCGTGCTGGAGTATATCCTTTCGCCGTTCATGACGTCGCTGTCGTTTTCATTGCAGGAGCGGTAAGGCGCTTCAGTTCAGGCGAATCAGCCAGTTCAACCGGTTCAGTCAATTTTGTTGGTTTGCCCGGCTTTCCCTGTCCTGCCTGTTCTGTCTGTCTGCCCAGTCTGTCCTGTTTGCCCTGCCCCCTCGTGTTCGTCCGGTCATGTTGTGCCGGGCGTGCCGGAATTTTCTGTTTGCCGGGAGCGGCGGCAGTGTGCCCAACCTTTTCTTGGCGGGCACGGCGGCAGTAATGCGGTTTGGATGATGCAGAAAAGCGCCCCCGCCCGGAGATGCCGGGCGGGGGCGCGTGTGGTTTTGGTGCTGCTCTGAACAGAGGTTCTATGTAGTTGAAGCGATGATAATATCCTCATGCGAGAGCGGGACGGATGGGTTGACAGTGGCAATGTGGGTTCCGTCTCCATCTGAGTTTTCGTAATAGAGCTTGCCGGAAGTCTGTTCGTAGACAAAGCCTGCCACATTACTGAACACTCCGCCTTCATAACCATCAACGGTGGCGAAAAGGTCGTCGCTCAGTGTTCCTGGGTCTAGGTTGCCGAAGGCGGTCCCGACGAATTCAAATATATCCTCATTCTTGGTGAAGTCTGCTATGGTGTCGCCGCCTTCATTGGGATTATTATACTTGAAGACATCATTGCCCGCGCCGCCCACAAGGTAGTCCCGTCCCAGACCGCCTATAATGGTGTCATTGCCCGCGCCGCCCAGAATGGTGTCGTGCCCCGCCCCGCCATTGATAGAGTCGTTGCCGCCCATCCCGTTGAGCAGGTTGTTCAGCACGTTGCCGTAAATTGTATCGTTGTGCTGGCTGCCCTGTACGTTGCCGATGAGATAGAGTTCATCGAATTCATCGTTTTCGCCCGATGCATACCCTTCATCTAAATTGATATTGATGTACATTCCCACGGAGCGGTCCGATTCGCTGTAGTCCACCGTGTTCATGGCAGCTTCGCGCAGCAGGTTCTCGTAGATGGCAATGGTGGCATCTCCAATGCCGACGGCAAGGTCATTGGCGTAGCCATCGCCATTGAAGTCGCCGATCGTTACATCCGTGATGTTGTTCAGGTCCCGCAGCACATCAAGCTGCGGGAATACCGTTCCGCCACCCTGATTAAGGAAGACGGACACGGTGGTGGAGGTGGATGCCACGATATCCAGATAGTTGTCCCCGCCGGGAGAACCGGCGTTCATATGGGCCAGCGCAACAGAGTTGACCGGGCCGTCAAAGTCATCGAGAATAACATAAGGGCTGGATTCAAAGGTGGTTCCGTTGCCGAGGAATACCTTCACCTCACTGCCTATGGCGGCAACCAGATCAATCTTTCCATCGCCGTTCACATCGCCAAGGGCAATGTTGCTGACACTGCTTGCACCGGCCAGACTTACGCTGTCCCAGGTGGAGCCGTTGTAATGGTACACCCACAGATAACCGTCAGAGTCTATGGCGACCACTTCCTTATAATTGCTATCTGCGGCATTCAGCTCGGCCACTTCCAAGATGTCATGGGGCGATGTGCCCAGTTCATCAATCGGAAGGATGTTGTTCCAATTGCCATTAGAAACCCAAGAGAGATAAGCATCATGGCGCACAACCACATCCTTGCTGCCGTTGCCGTCCACATCGGCAACGACAAACATACTCATGTCGGGGAAGGGCCCCTCTATGAAGTCAGAAATTTTTGTAAACGATCCTGATCCGTTGTTCTGGTAGAGGTGTATTCCATCGGAACTGCCGACAAGGATATCCAGATCGCCGTCTCCGTCGATATCACTCACATCCATCACGCTGCCGCCCGACAGGGTGGGAAGGCTGTTGTCTATGAGATGGTTAGTGACCGTAGCAGTTCCGGTATTGGGGTCGAAGTTGACAGACTTCCACCCCAAAGTCGTGGAAGTGCCGGTGTCTACGAGAAAAACGGCATCGGCGCGTCCGTCTCCGTTAAGGTCTGCCGCCATGCCGTCAGTGATATCCGGAGAGCCGCCAAAGTCGTCCTGAAGATTCATGGTGAGTATCAGATCTGTCTGGGAAGAGTGACCTTCTTTGTACCCCCAGAGCATATCATTGCCCGCACCGCCGTTCAGAAGGTCCATGCCGCGCAGCCCTATGAGGGTGTCATCGCCGCCCAGTCCGTACAGCAGGTCCGTTCCGTTGGTGCCGACAATTCTGTCGGGCCCCTGCGTGCCGAGTTTTATGGCGACATCTCCCTGCGTGGTGGGAGGAGGCGTTGTTCCCGGTACGGTATCGTTATTGTTGGTTGAGGGCGTTGTCGGAGGCTGTGAGGGAGGTGTCGGCAGCGGCGCATTCTGAAAGAAGGAGCCGAGCAGACCGGAATTGCCGCCCAGGCCGCCACCGCCAAGGCCCCCACCTAAACCACCGCCAAGGCCTCCACCTAAACCACCGCCTAAACCGCCGCCCAGACCGCCCAGCAGGCCCTGCGCAGGGTTGCCGCCGATCAGTCCGAGCGATTGACCGCCGGTGCCGCCCAATCCGCCCAACCCGCCCGGGCCACCCAGACCACCCGGTCCGGTTGCTCCGCCCAATCCACCCGGGCCGCCCAGCCCTGTTTGTCCGCCCGGCAGGCCCGTGCCGCCTGTTGGGTCGCCCGTTCCCCCTGTTCCTGCATCGGGGCCAAGCCCCTGTCCGAATCCTTGCAGATCGCCTTCAGGAGGCAGGTCGCCGCCGGTCTGCAGGGGGCTTTCGCCAATATCCTCACCGGAACCGCCTTCACCGCCTGTTCCGGCTGCTCCTCCTGCTGCGTCGCCGCCACCGCCATCCGGGCCGCCGTCAGAGCTGCCTGCGCCATCACCGCCGCCTGCACCATCCTGCTGGCTGCCGCCTTCATCGCCGGGAGCCCCCTGCGTGGGCGGCTCGCCCTGCGAAGTGAGCGGAGCATTGGAGCGGATGGCCTCGAAAAAGCTTTGCGGCAGGGTGAACACCTGCCCCATGGGCTGGCCCGGGGCAAGCGGAACGCCGCCGGTGGGAAAGGTTATGAGCTGCTGGTTGCCGAACTGGTCGGAGATGAGGATGGAGCGGCCGCCGGTAAGGTCTTCTGCGCCGTGGATTTCCTGCCCGTTGGGGAGAATTTGCGAGACGGTAATGGTGCCGCGGATGCCGATGGTGGCAAGGGGAGATTCCAGACGCACACCGTCCGGGTTGTCTTCCGCAATCTGGCCGGTGGCCATGCGGTAGGTGCCCTGCGCCATTTTAAAAAGAAAGCCGCCCCCGGCCGGGGCATTGGGGTCGTAGACATAGGAGTCTACCGTGAGTTCGCTGGAAGGGCCCTGAGACAGAACGGTGTTGTCCGCGAAGCGAACCTCCACGGAGGCACCGTCTCCGGTTCTGATGATCTCGCCTTCAAACACATCGCTTCCGTTTTCAAGCACGCGTTCCGCACCGTTAAGCACGGCGACGACACGGCCGGAAAGGGCAACAACGCTTCCTACCTGTCCCATGGCTACCTCCTCCCCCTGCATACAGACGGGAACTTGTATACAGTGTACTTGCTTGCAGGGAATAAGGCAATACTCTACACGGCGCAGGGCGATTTACCGCCGGGCAGCCCTGAGCCCTTCTGCCGTATACAGGGCAAGGGCGGTCCATATGCAGACAAAGGAAACAAGGTGCACGGTGGTGAACTCTTCTTTGAAGACAAAAACACCCAGCAGAAAGGCGATGCTGGGGGCTGCGTATTGCAGCAGACCGAGCGTTGCCAGCCGTATGCGCCGGGCACCGAATGCGAAGCCCACCAGCGGCAGTGATGTTGTTATTCCCGCGCCCATGAGCAGCAGGGTCTGCGCCGTGCCGGTCTGCCCGAATACCCCCGTGCCCTGCACGTGCAGCATGATCAGGTAGCCGAGTGCCACGGGGGTGAGCAGCAGGGTTTCAAACATAAGGCCGGGAATGGATTCCACATGCACCACCTTGCGCAGCAGGCCGTACAGGCTGAACGAAAAGGCGAGGGTGAGCGCAACCCATGGCAGTTCGCCCAGATGCAGGAGCCGGTAAACAACGCCCGCGCCCGCCAGCAGGATAGCCGCTTTTTGCCACGGGCGAAGCCTTTCGCGGAAGAAGACAAAGCCCAGCAGCACGTTGACCAGCGGGTTAATATAGTAGCCAAGGCTTGTTTCCAGCACCCGGCCGTTGTTCACAGCCCATATGTACAGCCACCAGTTTACGCCGATGAGGATGCTGCTGCATGTCATGGTGAGCAGGGTTTTTTTGGAGTGCAGAGCTGTGCGCAGTTCGTGCCATCTGCCGGTGCAGGTGAGGAGCAGTCCCACAAAGACCACGGACCACGCGATGCGGTGGCACAGAATTTCCGTTGCCGGCACACCGTGCAGCAACTGCCAGTACAGGGGCAGCAGCCCCCATAACACAAAGGCTCCGCCAGCGGCTGCGACGCCTGCTGTTGTATTTTTGTCTGCCATATATCCCATGACATGTGCTCCGGTTCCCCGGCGTATGGCCGGGGCAAAAAAAAACGCCGGAAACCCTGAGGCTCCGGCGGAAGGGTGTGTGTCGCTTTATGAGAAGGACCGCGCGAACAACGCCTCAATGGCCTGAACCCCGTTTTCGTCGAGGAATCGGGTTCCGGTCGCGGTGAAATGGCGATGGGTTATCACAGGTGCTTCCACCTGTTCCCACTTGTTCTTTTCCCAATGGAACCACGCGTTCCTGGTCTGGTCGAATACGAAGAGCAGCTTGTTGCAGATTTTGGCGAATTCCGCTCCCCAGCCGGTGCCGCCCTTGACGGTGCCGTCTTCCTGTATGTCGCCCACCACGAATACCTCGTGCCCGCTGGAAACCTGCCAGCAGATGGACTGCAGCACCTTGCGGAAGACAGGGGCGGTGGAATAGTTGCGGTTCATGAGCCGGGAAACATAGGTAAGGCTCACGTCCTTGAGGGCGAGTTCTTCGCTGGTGAGGACGCGCACGCCTCTGGTGCGGTCTATCTTATGCCCTTCAAAGCTGAAGTTCACTTCCTGAAGGCCGTACTTTTCGGCGGTTTCACCGAAGCAGGTTTCCGTTCCGCGGGCACCACCGCTGTACAGGATGCACTCTTTGGGATCAAGCATTCGTATTCCTCCGGCGTTGCAGAATGTTTCCCCGCCCACGGATGCACTGCGCGTGCGCAGCATGCCGTTGCCGGGTATGCGCATTATACTCAAAACACGATGGGTGTATAGCCCCAAGGAGGAGGCCGTACCGGGATGGTTATCCCGATTGGGGCTGCGGTATGGGAATATGCAGGGTATGAACCATTCCTGTGCGGATGTGGGATTCTGCCTGCATGGTGCCGCTGCTGCGTAAAACAGTAAGCCCGTAAGCGAGGGCCAGATCCAGTTCCAGGCCTTGCTCCGGCATGGAGTGCGGGGGCCGGGGGGCATCTTCTTCGTTTTCCCCCATCGGGCAGAGCCGGAAGAGGAGCCGGGCGGTTTCGTCATCCGGGGGGAGCGCCGGGTTGTGAATTTTCAGGGTAAGCATTCCGCTCTCCGTACTGACGGAGATGTTCAGCCTGAGCGGCTCCGCGTGGGTTGCGGCTGACTGAGCGGATGCTTGTGCTGTTCCGGTGCTCCGGGCCGAACGCGACCTGCGGCCCTGCGCAAGATGCCACAGGAGCAGGCTTATAAGGGCCTGCCTGACCGTATGCGCCATGTTTCCCGGTATGTGTGCCACCTCCTGCTGCGGCGCAAGGACGGTGACTTCCGCCCCGCCGCCCGGGGATTCAAGCGCGAATTCACTGACAGCGCGGCTTGCCGCGCAACATGCCAGCCGGACCGGAT
>CAYRLL010000013.1:0-5293 GCA_964425115.1 uncultured Desulfovibrio sp.
ACAACGGCAACGCATGAATCTAAGCCGCTCTCCCGCAAGGGAGGGCGGTTTTTGTGTTTTTGAAACATATTGACAAAGATGAATGCGTATAAGTATCTGTCTATGTCGATTGGTCGGGGATTTAGTGTTTTCAAAGGGGGGAGAGAGGTATGGTCGTCAAGATTGCTAGCTCGATAGCTATTTTACTAATGCTTGTAATATGCTGCCGGGCAAGTCAAAGTGCAGAATCTATTGTAGATAAAATGAGTGCGCGAGATTTGGCTGGCCAAATGCTAATGGTTGGTATTCCAGCGGATGCGTATAATCATTTCAAAAGTATTTTGTTGAAAGAAGCAATAGCAGATTTGAAAATAGGTGGATTTATGTTGAATAGCTATCATGCATCGCATTCTGATAGTATGGATAAAAACGCTAACGCTATTGTTGGAATGATTGATCATATTCAACGTGAATCAGAAAAAGAAAATAGAATACCTTCTTTTATATCAGCTGATAATGAAAGTATTAGATATTCATCAGTAAAGAATGTTATTAGGCATCATCCGTCTTTTTTAACATTAGCAGCAACGCAAAATGGTACGATAATAAATGCTGCTGGAATAATGGCCGGCCAGCAGCTTATGGGGTTAGGGGTTAACGTCATATTGGGTCCAAATCTAGACGTTGATTACTCTATAGGTGATAGTCTTAATGGAAACATTATGACTAGGTCGTTCGGAGATTCTGAATGGATAGTTGGGACTTGTGCTTCTCATTATATAAGCGGACTAAGGAAGACTGGAATTGTGATTGTAGCAAAGCATTTTCCAGATCTTGGTCATGCGAGCGGAAATGTGCATCGAGGAATACCGGAGTATCATGGAGGGGCGAGATCGCTTGCAAGGCAGGTTGAGCTGTATCGATATGTTAAAGATGTGATTGATGGAGCGATGACGTCTCATCAGTATGTTCCGGGGTTGTCGCCGGGGAGAGAGGATCCTGTAACTTTTTCCAAGCGTTTCGCAACAGACATTTTAAGAGGGAGTGGTGTTGTCGACGCCTTCGATAGTGGTGTTGTTACAGGGGTTGGGTTGGCCGAAAAAGTAATAATAACGGACGACTTGTCGTCAATGGAGTCAGCTCTTGTATATAAGAATAAATATTCATTTACATATGCAGATATGGCCATAAATGCTATTGAGGCAGGTCATGATATTGTCCTTTTTTCCCATATTGACTATCCTGGTCGAGGGGGAAAGAGTTTTCCTATGAAGTTTGATGATCTTAGGGATGTTGTTTCAAGTCTTGAAAATTATATAAAGTCAAGCGATGAAAGATTGAAAAAGGCTCGTCGTTCTGTTTCTAAGATCTTAAAATATAAGTTTCGACTCAATGACAGCTATGATGGTAAGAGAGGGAGCGTTTTCAGGATATGGCAGAGGGGGTATATTTCAGATATCGATTTAGAGTTTTCAAGGATGACAGATGATGTATTTACATCTGTAGATGATTTTGTAAAAAAATCTCTTCGTACTTCTTCACTTGTAATCAGTGGTGATAGTAGTATTGTCAGCTTAAAAAATGTTAGAGTGGAAAAGAAAGTTTCAATATTTGTTTCTGACAAAAAAGCAGAAGAGTTTAAAAAAAGGTATAGTGACTTTAATAACATAAGGCTTATTATTTACAGTGATGATGTTAAGGTTGGTGCTAAGGCTAGGCAGTCATTTAATGATTTAAAAAATCAGTTCAAGCAGTCTATTGAGAGTGATGATCTTGTTGTGTATGTTGCAAGTTCTTTTGATGATAAGAACATTATTTCTATCGTAGAAAATTACGAAGAAGATTTTCGTAGTAAGATTGTTGTCTTTTTGCACGAGTCGCCGAGGCTTTTATCAGTAAGATCTTTTTTAAAGGTAACTGTTGTTGGGAATTTCTCACAGCTACCTGAAGCGTATGTTGCAGATTGTGATATTTTAGATGGAGTTATTGTTCCAGAAAAGCATGTTGGCAGGATGTCTGTTAGCCTGTATCCAATGTATGAAACAGATAATAATGCTTATACTATTCAAGCAAATGGTTCTTGTGCTGAAGTGTTGTCGTATAGAACTAGAAAAGAGGTTGAGCAGATTAAGGTTATTAATGATTTATCAAAAGAAATTAATCGTTTAAAGTCTTCTATAGTGGATTATAAAGACATTTCCGTTTTTATATCCGCGTCAAGCTGTTTTATTCTTTTAATTGTAGCTGGTGTAAAATTAATTGTTTGGTCAAAACTTAATTTGTGGCATAGGTTTGTGAGTGCGTTAAAGCAGAAAAAGAGGGATGCTGATAGTAATGTTGATAAAAATACGCTAAATGATAATAAGATCATTTGTAAAAAATTTAATTCAAAAGTAATACGATTTATTTCGCTTTTAACGATGATAAGTTTTGCTTTTGCTAGTGCTATTTTCTGTGTGAATATTTATACTGGAGAGCCTATTAGAGAAAGCTCATTGATTGTTGCGCGGTTTTTTATTGCAATTGCGCTTTATGTTATCGATTTATCACGTGGTTGAGTGTGCTTTCTGATTTGATGCCTACTCCCCCACAAACTGCATCCACAGGGTGCGCTGCCGTGGTCCGTCAAATTCGCAGAAATAAATAACCTGCCATGTGCCGAGCATAACATCCCCGGCATCTACTATGAGCATCTGAGCCGGGCCGAACAGCGATGTCTTTATGTGGGCATCGCTGTTGCCTTCTGCATGATGGTAGTCGCCACGGCGCGGCACCATGGCCCGCATGTTTACCACAATATCGCGCTTTACGTCCGGGTCTGCCCCTTCGTTTATGGTTACGGCCCCTGTGGTGTGGGGGCAGTAGAGCAGCAGCATGCCCTGCTGCCAGCCCTGCGCACGCACGGCGCGTCGCACGTCTGCGGTAATGTCTATAAGCTGCTCGCGTTCTGTGGTGCGTATATCCAGTTTCTGCATGGTGCTGCCTCCTGCGGTGGTGAGACCGCTGTGCGGCCTGTTCGTATCTCTCGGGTTGAATCGGACTCAGCGGATTTCAATCGGATTCTACCGGATTCAATCGGTTTTTATCGGTTTATATCGGTTCGCATCGGTCTCAATCGGTCTCTGGCCGCCTGCGCCCCGGCTCTGTCCGTCTGTTTTCCGTCGCTATCCATTCCCATTCCTTATGTAGCGTGAAATACGCCGCAAGACCATGCCCCGGCGCAGGGTGCGTTTGGCGTTTCCCGTATCCTTCCCTGCCTGCTTGAGCACAAGGCGTTTTTGCCCTACAACCTTCATGCCCGCCGTGAACCTGCATCACGGCGGCGGCCGACCTTTCGCCACCGCACACGCCGCAACCGATCACACCAAGCCAAGGAGCCGCCATGCCAGTTGTACTGGGCACCGCCGGACACATAGACCACGGAAAAACCACTCTGGTCAAAGCCCTTACGGGCATAGACTGCGACCGGCTGGAAGAAGAGAAGAAGCGCGGCATTACCATTGAACTGGGGTTTGCCTTCTTTGACCTGCCGGACGGCGGACGCATGGGCATTGTGGACGTGCCGGGACATGAGCGGTTTGTCAAAAACATGGTGGCCGGAGCCTCCGGCATTGATTTTGTGATGCTGGTCATCGCGGCGGACGAAGGCGTGATGCCGCAGACGCGGGAGCATCTGGAAATCTGTTCGCTTCTGGGTATTCCCACAGGGTTTGTGGCCCTGACCAAGGTGGATATGGTGGATGAGGAATGGCTTGGGCTGGTACAGGAAGACGTGGCCGGTTTTCTTGCCGGGTCGTTTCTTGAGGGCGCGCCTATCTTTCCGGTTTCATCGCACACGGGGCAGGGGCTGGAGTCCATACGCCAGCACATTGCCCGGATGGACAAGGAACTTGCGCCGCAGCGCCGCTCCGACCTGTTCCGGCTGCCCGTGGACAGAGTGTTTACCATGCGCGGACACGGCACGGTGGTGACGGGGACCATGATTTCCGGCTCCGTATCCGTGGGCACGGACGTGCAGCTATATCCCGGCGACCGCATGACCAAGGTGCGCGGATTACAGAGCCACGGCGGCACTGTGGACGTGGCTCCGGCGGGCAGGCGCACAGCCATGAACCTGCACGGGCTGGAAGTGGCGGACGTAGAGCGCGGCAACGTGGTGGCCCTGCCGGGGTCGCTGTTTGCCTCGCACACGTGGCATGTGGAGCTTATGTGCCTTTCTTCCGCGCCAACCCCTCTGAAAAACCGCACGGAAGTGCACGTGCACCACGGCTCACGCGAGACGCTGGCGCGGTTGTATTTCCCGGACCGCGACAAGCTCATGCCCGGAGAGACCGCCCTGTGCGAGATGCGGTTTGCCGACCCCATGGTGGGCGTGTACGGCGACCGCTGCGTTGTGCGCTCCTTCTCGCCGCTGCGGACTGTGGCGGGCGGAAAGCTGCTGCATCCCAACGCGACCCCGCTGCGGAAAAAGCATCCGCGTTACGCGGGAATACTGGAGGCGTTGCAGCGCCTTGGCAAGGCCGAGCCGGAAGAACGCATTCGCCTGCATGTGGGTATTGCGGCGGAGAACGGGGTGAGCTTCCGGGAGCTGTGCATCCTTACGGACATTGAGACAAAGACACTGGAAAAGGGGCTTGCCCTGCTGGGCGGCAGGCAGGAACTGGCCTGCTTTGACAAGGAAGAGCGGGTGTATGTGGCCGGGAGCATCATGGACGAGCTTTCGGACGGCGCTGTGGCGTTTGTGGCCGACTATCACCGCAGGGAACCGCTCAAACCCGGCATGGCACGCGGTATGCTCACGTCCGGTTGGGGCAGGCGGCTTGCTCCCAAGCTGGTGCATTTTCTTGTGGAGCGGCTGCTGAAGCAGGGCAGGCTGGTGGTGGAAGGCGACGTGCTGCGGCTGGCCGACCATAAGGTTTCGCTTGCGGCGGATCAGGAAGGGCTGCGCAAGGCGTTGCTTGAGGCGCACGCATCGGCAGGCATTACTCCCCCCAATCTCAAGGACGTGCTTGAGCCGCTGAAGGTTGACGCCAAGGAGGCGGCTCCGGTGCTGCGGCTGATGGAGACTTCCGGCGAGCTGGTAAAGGTGAAGGACGGCATGTATTTTCACGGACCGGCCATGGATACGCTGGTGGGCATGGTGCGCGGGTATTTTGCCACGCATGAGGACCTTGGCCCCAACGAATTTCGCGACCTGACCGGACTTTCGCGGAAGTATCTCATTCCGCTGCTGGAATACTTTGACAAGGCGAAGGTTACCATCCGCGTGGGAGACAGCCGGAAGCTGCGGGGCGGGCAGTAGGGGCCAGCAGGG
>CAYRLL010000013.1:5393-42442 GCA_964425115.1 uncultured Desulfovibrio sp.
CATCCGCGTGGGAGACAGCCGGAAGCTGCGGGGCGGGCAGTAGGGGCCAGCAGGGGCCAGCCGGGCCAGCCAGTCCAGTCGGTCCAGCCGGGCCAGTAGAGCCGACGCGCCTGCAAGGCGGTCGCAGCGCCGTTTGACGGGGACTGAACGAAGAAGCCGCCCTGGGGCGGGCGGCTTCATGTGTGCAGTAACATTGGGCAGAACACTGCGGGGGCTTGGCATCAGAACAGCAGGCTGCGCAGGGTGTGCATGAAGCTCCACCGGACGGTACGATGCCCGCCGAAGCGCGTGGGGCGCACATTGCTGTCCGGCCCTGCCTCTGCAACGCCGGTTTCCAGACGCACTGTCTGCGTCACTTCTTCCCGCAGCCGGGAGAAGGCGGCTTCCAGCCTTACGTTTTGCTTTTCCCGTTTGCGCGCCGCTTTTTCCTGCTGGCGCAACAACTTATCCATCTGCTTTTGGTGCTGGTGCACCAGATGATCTACTGAATACATGGCACTCTCTCGACGTGGCTTCGCTGCCCCGGCAGCGGTTATCCCCCCACGTGAGCCGTCCTGCCGGTACTTCCCGAGAACCGGCAAAGGCGGTGGACGCTCTATATGCTCCCAAAGTGCGGCACTGTCAATATGCAAGTGCGCGCGGCGACGGGAGCGCGTGGAACGCGGTGCGCGGGAATGAGGTTGTGGAGGAAGCGCGATGGCGGAGAAACGTAAAAACGGGCGCTTTCGCGCCCGTTTCGTCAGTTTTGGGAAGAGAGGCCGGTTGCCGGATTAGCGGCGTCCGCCCCTGTCTCCACGGTCACCGCCGCGTCCGCGGTCACCACCGCGTCCGCCCCTGTCTCCACGGTCGCCACGGTCATTGCGCGAACCGCCGCGGGGACGGGCAGTGTCTTCAGGGTTCCACGGGGTGCCTTCTGCCTCCAGCAGCACAGCCTTGCGGCTGGCGCGGACGCGGCCGTCGGAAACCTCGATGACCTTGACCTTCATGTCTTCGCCAAGGGCGCAGACGTCTTCGGTCTTTTCCACGCGGGCGATATCCAGCTGCGAGATGTGCACAAGGGCTTCCACATTGGGCAGGATTTCGACAATGGCGCCGATTTCCAGAATCTTTTTGACCTTGCCCATGTAGTCTTTGCCCACGTCTGCCCGCTGGTCATAGTACTGCACCATCTCGCGGGCCTGTTCCAGCGCTTCGAGGGTGGGAGCAAAGATGGTTACCTTGCCGCTGTCCTCAATGTCGATGGAGGCACCGGTGGCTCCGGTGATGGCCTTGATGTTCTTGCCGCCGGGGCCGATGATGACGCGGATGATCTCCGGGTTCACTTCCAGCACGGCAATCTGCGGGGCGTAGTCCGAGAGCTTGGGACGGGAGGCGGGAAGAACCTTGGCCATCTCATCCAGAATGTGCAGGCGGGCTTCGCGTGCCTGGTCAAGGGCGCGGGCCATGACATCGGAAGGGATACCGGAGATCTTGATGTCCATCTGAACGGCGGTTACGCCTTCTGCGGTACCGGCGATCTTGAAGTCCATATCGCCGAGGGCGTCTTCATCGCCGAGGATGTCGGTGAGCACGATGTAGTCATCGCCTTCCTTGATCAGGCCCATGGCGATGCCCGCCACGGGGGCGGAAACAGGCACACCCGCATCCATGAGCGAGAGGCAGCCGCCGCACACGGCGGCCATGGAAGAGGAACCGTTGGATTCCATGGTTTCTGACACCACGCGCAGGGTGAAGGGGAAATCTTCCGGGCCGGGCAGGATGGGGCGCAGGGCCTTTTCCGCCAGAGCGCCGTGGCCGATTTCGCGGCGGGAAACACGCACGGGCTTTACTTCGCCCACGCAGTAGGGGGCAAAGTTGTAGTGCAGCATGAAGCGCTTGGTCACATCGCCGGTGAGGGAGTCCATGCGCTGTTCATCTGTGGAACTGCCGAGGGTGGCCACTACCAGCGACTTGGTTTCGCCGCGCGCGAACAGGGCGGAACCATGGGTGCGCGGCAGCATGCCTGCTTCTATCTTGATGGGGCGCACGGTGCGCATGTCGCGTCCGTCAAGGCGCACGCCTTCTTTCTGGATGCGGGCACGCACGATCTTCTTTTCCAGACCGGACAGCATGTCGCCCACTTCCTGCAGGGGGGTGGGGTCTTCTGCGTAGGCGGGGTCTTCCACCAGAGCGGCAAGCACCTTTTCTTTCACGGCCTTGCGTGCTTCCTTGCGGGCCATCTTTTCAGGAATGCGCAGGGCGGTTTCCAGATCGGCCATGGCAAGGGCGGTGACCTTTTCCAGCAGCACCGCATCGGGCGTCGGGACAACGAAGGTCATCTTTTCCTTGTTTCCGGTAAGGGCGCGCAGTTCGTCCTGTGCGTCCAGCAGGGGGCCGATTTCCTTGTGGCCCCATTCCAGAGCGGCGGCCACCACGGATTCGGGAACGAAGCGGGCTTCGCCTTCCACCATGACCACGGCGTCGCGCGAGGCGGCGAAGACCAGATTAAGGTCTGCGGCGGCCATTTCCTTGATGTCCGGGTTGAGCACGAATTCGCCGTTAATGCGGCATACGCGCGCACCGGCCACAGGGCCGTTGAACGGGATGGAGGAGATGGTCAGGGCTGCGGATGCGCCGGTAAGGGCCAGAACGTCCGATTCCTGTGCCTGGTCGGAGGAGATGACGTTTGCCAGCACCTGCACCTCATCCTTGAATCCCTTGGGGAACATGGGGCGGATGGGGCGGTCTATGACGCGGGAGCACAGGGTCTCGCGTTCGCTGGGGCGGCCTATTTCACGGCGGAAGAATGAGCCGGGAATGCGGCCTGCGGCGTACATCTTTTCGGAGTATTCCACGGTGAGCGGGAAGAAGCCCATGTCGCGGACAAGGGGCTGCGAGCAGGCGGTAACCAGAACGACTGTTCCGCCGCACTGAATCCACACGGCTCCGTCAGCCTGATTGGCAAGGCGGCCGGTCTCGAAGATGACTTCCTTGCCGCCGATGGTTTTTACGATGCGCTTTGCGCCAAACAGATTTTCCATAACTATGAATCCTTTCTTCTTTGCGTGAAGGGGATTCCGGGGGGAAAACCTTGCATGCCCTGCGGCGGGCCGATGCGCGCGGCCTGCAAGATACTCTTCCCGGACCCCCCTTTCACGCGACTGCGTAGTGCGGCCTGTGCCGCGTGAAGTGAACGGGGAACCCCGCACGGGGTTCCCCGCTGAAAGCCTACTTCCGGAGGCCGAGCTTCTTGATCAGCTCGCGGTAACGCTGAACATCCTTGTTTTGCAGGTACTTCAGCAGCTTGCGACGCTGACCGACCAGCTTGAGCAGGCCGGTGCGGGAGTGGAAGTCTTTCTTGTGGTCCTTGAAGTGATCGGTAAGGTACTGGATGCGCGCGGTGAGCAGCGCAACCTGCACTTCAGGGGAACCGGTGTCGCCTTCTTTCTGGGCGTGTTCATCAATAATGGCCTTCTTCTGTTCAGGCGTCATTACCACAGCAATATCCTCCGAGTCTTGGGGTTGATTAACGCCACAGTCCGCGCACGATGGTCCACGCAGGGCGGTTCTGAACGAGCTGCGTTTCCGCAAGTGCCAGCGGCGTGCGGTCCGGGCCCAGAAGCATTGCGCATATGCCTTCGGAAAAAGGCACGTTGGCAATCCGTTCCGGGTTATAGGGAACCGGCAGTCCGTTCTGCACATTCCTTGCCTCTGCAGCGTCCAAGATGACCTTGGGCCACTGGGGCAGGGCCCTTTCCAGCGGGATGACCCGCTCGGGCAGGGTATGCGGAGCCGCTACGATCTCGTCCAGCGCATGTGCCTGGTCCAGCGAGAACGGGTGGCTGTATTCCCGGATGAGTTCGGTGAGCACCGCGCCGCACTGCAATCGCTCCCCCAGGCTGTGGGCCAGGGACCGAATGTAGGTGCCGGTGCTGCAACGCACCCGGAAACGTACATACGGAAGTTCACACGATAGAACCTCCGCTTGGGAAATTTCTACGGTCTTTATCTTGACCGGGGTTTCGCCGCCCTTGCGCGCCAGCTTGTAAAGCGGCTGTCCGTTGTGCTTGGCGGCCGAGTAGGAGGGGACCTCCTGTTCCGAAAGATGCAGCCATGCCTGAACTTCGCGGCGGACATCGGCCTCGGTCACGTGGTCCCACGGGGCGGTGGAAACAACCGTGCCTTCGGCATCGAGCGTATCTGTGGTTTCGCCCAGCTTGAGGGTGCCGGAGTAGACCTTTTCGCCGCCGGACATAAGGTGGCCGGACAGTTTGGTGCCCTGTCCCAGCAACACGATAAGCACGCCCTGCGCCATGGGGTCCAGCGTTCCGGCGTGGCCTATCTTCTTTTGTCCCAGCTTTTTGATGCTGCCGATGCACGCACCTGAAGACGGCCCTTTGGGTTTGTAGACCACAAGAACGCCGTCCTGCTGCTCGGGATACTGCTTTGCCATATACTTAAGCCTGCGTTCCGTCCAGTCCCGGGTGAGCGACCGGTTCCAGTTTCCGGGCCAGCACGTTCAGCACGGCCTCCAGCGCGTTGTCCATGGGCATGGCAATAACGGCTCCCGCCGCGTTGCGATGCCCGCCGCCGCCGAATTCCGCCGCCACCTGCTGCACGTTCAGGGCACCGTGGGTGCGCAGGCTTATCTTGCACTTGCCCGGTCCGGCATCGCGCAGGGTAAGGGCCACTTTCACGCCCACGATGCGACGCAGGTAGTTGACAATGCCTTCGGAATCTTCCAGCGCGGTACCCGTTTCTTCAAACAGGGAGTCCGGCAGGGTCATGTAGGCCACCTGTCCGTCCAGCACCAGATGCACGCTGTTGAACAGCCTGCCCCAAAGGTGCACGCGGTTCAGCGACCAGTTGGTCTCATGCTTGGCGGTAAACGATTCCAGATCCAGCCCGCTGCGGACAATGGCCGCCGCTATCTCCAGCGTGCGCGGGGTGGTGTTGCCGTAGGAAAAGTTACCCGTGTCTGACGCCATGGCCAGATACACGGCTTCGCCCAGAGGACCTTCCAGCGAAATATCCATTTGCAGTGCCAGAGTAGCCAGCATTTCTCCCACGGCGGCAAAGCCGGGGTCTATCCAGTTTACATCGGCAAAGCCGGGCGTATTGATGTGGTGGTCAATGCAGACGGAGGGCATACCTTGCGCGAAGCGTTCCAGTGCCTCGCCGCCGCGGGCGGCACTGCCGCAGTCCAGCACGAAGAGGCGGCGCGGGGTGAAGGGAAGCTCGCGCAGGCTGGTGAAGAAGGGACAGGGAAAT
Organism: uncultured Desulfovibrio sp.; assembly: GCA_964425115.1. GTDB lineage: Bacteria > Desulfobacterota > Desulfovibrionia > Desulfovibrionales > Desulfovibrionaceae > Halodesulfovibrio. The sequence goes on from CAYRLL010000013.1 coordinate 10,644, forward strand.
TCCACCCAATCCAGATAGTGGGGAACGCCTGTTTCATTATACGCGGCAACCCGCTTGCCCATGCGGGAAAGCATCCACGCAAGCGCGCTCATGGAGCCTATGGCATCGCCATCCGGGTTCACGTGAGCGGTGACGAGGAAATCGTCTTCTTCCCGCAGTATGTGCATGACTTTCTGCACGGTGCTTTGCATCTCGTATCTACTCTATGCCGAAAAATTCCATGTCGCTGTAGACCATTTCCTCGTGGCAGACGGCTTCCATCATGCTGAGGCATTTGGTGAGCCTGCTCTGGAGGTGCCGTTCACTGTTGCTTACAGAAACGACGGCGAGGGAGAGGCGGCTGAGCGAATCTTCCGAGCCCACTTCGGCTATGGACACGTTGAACGTGTTACGTACCTTCTGCTTCAGGCTGTTGGCGATACGCCGCTTGCCCTTGAGCGAGTCGTTGCCGTGCAGCCTGTATTCCACCGAAAGCACGCCGATGACCATTATTTACTGCCTGCCTGCGGAAAAAAAACAGGGCCGGACGGACGTTGCCGTCCGGCCCCGGAATGCTCCTAGAGGGTTGCGGCCTCTTCCACGGTATCAAAGGCTTCGATGACGTCGCCGATCTTGATGTCGTTGAAGTTTTCAAGCCCGATGCCGCATTCGTAACCCTTGGTCACTTCCTTCACGTCATCCTTGAAGCGCTTCAGGGAGGTGGCCTTGCCGGTGTAGATAACCACACCGCCGCGCAGCAGGCGGATGCCTGCGTTGCGGGTTATCTTGCCGCCTTCCACGATGCAGCCCGCGATGATGCCCACCTTGGGCACGCTGAAGGTTTCGCGCACTTCGGCCTGGCCGAGGTACACTTCCTTGATCACCGGAGCCAGCATGCCGGCCATGGCCGCCTTGATCTCTTCCACCAGCTTGTAGATGATGTCGTAGAAGCGGATATCCACGCCTTCGCGGTCAGCCATTTCCTTGACCTTGACCGTGGGACGCACGTTGAAGCCGATGATGACCGCATCGGATGCGGACGCCAGCAGGATGTCGGATTCCGTGATGGAACCGGCACCGCTGTGGATGACTTCCACGCGCACCTTTTCCGTGGCCAGCTTGCGCAGGGCCTCCACGATGGCTTCCACCGAGCCCTGCACGTCTGCCTTGAGCACAACGTTGAGGTTCTGGGCATCCTTCGTGTCCGCATTGCGGGAGAGGAAGGTTTCCAGCGTGACCTTGGATTCGCGTGCAAGGGTGCGTTCGCGCAGTTTTACCGCGCGCTGTTCCGCAATGCGGCGCGCCACCTTTTCATCTTCCAGTGCCACGTATTCATCGCCTGCTTCGGGCACACCGTCAAAGCCCTGCACCTCCACCGGGGTGGAGGGGCCTGCGCTCTGCACTTTTTTGCCCTGATCGTTGAACATGGCCCGCACACGACCGGAGAAGCTGCCGCACACGAACACATCGCCCTGATTGAGCGTGCCTTCCTGCACCAGAACCGTGGCAACGGGGCCGCGGCCCTTGTCCAGCTTTGCTTCCACAATGTGGCCTCGGGCCAGCTTGTCCGGGTTGGCCTTCAGTTCCAGCACTTCGGACTGCAGGGCCAGCAGTTCCAGCAGGTCATCCAGACCCTCGCGGGTCTTGGCGGATACCTTGGCGAATATGGTGTCGCCGCCCCACTCTTCCGAAACGAGGCCCTGCTCGGAGAGTTCGCGCATCACGCGTTCGGGGTTGGCGGCTTCCTTGTCAATCTTGTTCACGGCCACCACGATGGGCACGCCTGCAGCCTTGGCGTGGCTTATAGCCTCGCGGGTCTGCTCCATCACGCCGTCATCGGCTGCCACCACGAGGATGACGATGTCCGTGACCTTGGCACCGCGGGCACGCATGGCGGTGAACGCCTCGTGGCCGGGGGTGTCGAGGAAGCACAGGTCGCCCCGTTTGGTGGTTACGTGGTACGCACCTATATGCTGCGTTATGCCGCCTGCTTCGCCCTCCACAATGGTGGATTTGCGTATGGCATCCAGCAGCGAGGTTTTGCCGTGGTCCACGTGGCCCATGATGGTAACCACGGGGGGCCGGGGCTTGAGGTTTTCCTCAGAATCCACATCCTGTGCGCGGGGCAGCAGGAGGCTCTCTTCGGAGTAGCCCACCTTTTCCACTTCGTACTCGAATTCCGCGCCCACCAGGGTGGCGGTATCAATATCAAGCGACTGATTTATGGTGGCGAACACGCCGAGCTGCATGAGCACCTTGATGACCTCGGAGCCCTTCACGCCCATCTGGTGGGCCATGTCGGACACGCGGATGGCTTCATCCACCTTGATCTTGCGCTTGGCGGCCTTGATGGGCTGCGTGGATCCGGTCTGCTCCTTGCGCTTGCCGCGCTTGGGCTTGCGACCGCGATGCCATTCGTCAGAAGCGGTTACGGCCTGATCTTTGGTACCCTTTTTGGTGCCGCGTACACCCTTTTTGCCAAATTCCTCGGTGGCGGCGTCTGTGCGGCCGCCGAATTCCACGGTACGTTTGGTCTTGGCGTGGCGCTTGCGCGACTCTTCAGTGGCGGGCATGGGCGCATCGGTCGGAGCGGGGCGGGAAAAACCGCCGGGACGCGGTGCGCCGGGACGGGGGGCGCCGGGGCGCTGGCCGTCACGGCCTGCATCACGCCCAGCGTCACGACCTGCATCGCGGCCATCGGCCGGTCTGGGCCCGCCGCTGAAGCCGCCGGGGCGCTGGCCGTCACGTCCGTACGGAGGTCTTGCGCCACCGGGGGCGCCACCGGGGGCACCGCCGGTGCGGGGACGCCCGTCACCTCTGTCCTGACGGTAGTCGGGACGACGGTCAGTTCTCTCGCCGGTTCTTTCGCCACCACGGTCACCAGTTCTCTCGCCGGTTCTTTCACCTGTCCGGTCAGCGGGGCGGTAGTCGGGACGGTCTGTCCTTTCCGCAGGCTGTGCACTCCGGGCCGGTTCGGGTTCAGGCTTCACAGGCGAAGGCATGGATATGATGCGCACCTGCGGTGCGGAAAATTCCTCACGCTTCTTGGGCTTTTTCTTTTTGCGTCTGCGCGCGGCCTCGTCGTCATCGCCATCAGCCGCATCGGCATCGGCATCACGGGACAAGGGGCGGGCAGCCGCTTCAGCTGCGGCAGCCGCACCGGAGTATTCCCTGGGCCTTTCGGTCTGGCCCATAGTCTGGGCTGCGGGCTGGGCCTTATCCTTGGCTTCCGCTTCAGGAGCGGGCTGCTCGGCTGCTGCAGGGGCGGGAGCTTCTGCTGCGGGCTTGGGCGCAGGCGCCACAATGCGGGCCGCAGGTGCTTCAGGCGCCTTGGCGGGTTCTTCGCCGGCAGGCCGGATGATGCGTGCGCGCACGGGTTCTTCGGCGGGCTTCTGCGGGGCTGCCTCTTCCGCTCGTGCGGGCTTGGCCGGTGCCGGTTCCGGAGCCTTGGCCGCCGTTCTGGCGGGCTTGTCGGCCTGCTGTCTGCGGCGCACAATCACCCCGGAGGCGGTTTCCTTGCGCAGCACTTCGCGCTGTGCCGGGCCGGATTTCACGCGGTCCTTGAGGCGGGCGACATCTTCCGTGCTGATGGCGCTCATGGGGCTTTTGGCGTTAACGCCAAGCTCCCGGAGCATGGACATAAGGTCCTTGGCGGGAACGCCCAGTTCAGCGGATAAATCGCGTATCTTTGTCTTTTCGTCACTCATTGCTTTCAAACCCCCTTACTTCCGCCGAACCTTGAACCGGGCAAACCGTTGCGCGCAGTCAGGATTGGTGCAGATGTAATAACCCCGGCCCGGTAACCGCTGCGCCTGATCGAAGATCAGCGCGGCCTCCCTGTTATCTGCCGGGGGGCAGACGTACCGCAGAAGCGTGCGCTTGGGATGCCTGCTTCTGCATATCACGCACATGCGCGTTGGCGCATGGGCTTTCCGAACGGTATGCTCCATCCGGCGTTATTCCGCTTCCTCACCGCTTGTCGTCGCGGAAGTCTCCGTTTCCTGCGGTGCGGCCTTGCCGGTATCTCCGGGTTCCTCCACTGCCGAGAAAAGGAAATTGATGGCCGATCTCAGGTCCGCTATCTTGGAAACCGTGAGTCCCGGGACGGCCAACAGTTCCTCATCGCTGGCATTGCGCAGACTCTGGATGGTCTGGAATCCGGCTCCGACGAACACCTCCAGCGGCACTTCCGCAACGCTGGCGATCTGCTCCAGCCCCTGACCGATGGCGTTTGCCTCGTTGTAGCGGCTTTCCGTAAAGATATCGATTTTCCATCCCAGCAGCTTGGAGGCGAGCTTGACGTTCTGCCCCTTGCGGCCGATGGCGTTGGTGAGCTGGTCGTCCGGCACCACCACTTCCAGCATGTTTTCGTCCTCATCGACGATGATACGGCTGATGAGGGCAGGGGAGAGCGCGTTGCGTGCATAGGTGGCAACATCGGGGCTCCAGACCACGATGTCTATGCGTTCGCCGCGCAGTTCCTGCACGATGTTCTGGATGCGGGAGCCGCGGATACCCACGCATGCGCCCACCGGGTCCACATCGCGGTCGCGCGACATGACCGCCGCCTTTGCGCGGCTGCCGGGGTCGCGGGCAACGTTCATTATGACCACGGTGCCGTCGTCCACCTCGGGCACTTCGCGCTTGAACAGGGCGGCCATGTAGTCGGGGTGCGAACGGGAGACGATGACCTGCGGCCCGCGTCCTTCCTTGCGCACCTCTATGATGATGGCCTGCACTCGGTCGCCGCGCTTGTAATGCTCGCGGGGGATCTGCTCGTCCTTGGGAAGCAGTGCTTCCGTGCGGCCGAGGTTGATGATCCAGCCGGACTTGTCACGTCGCTGCACAATGCCGCTGATGATGTCGCCCATGCGGTCTTTGAATTCTTCGTAGATGATTTCCTGCTCGGCATCGCGCATGCGCTGGATGATGACCTGCTTGGCAGACTGCGCGGCAATGCGGCCGAGGTCTTCCACCTTCAGGCGGAAGCCCATTTCGTCATCAAGCTGGACGGACGGGTCGTGCTGGCGAGCGTCTTCCAGCGAAATCTGGGTAAGATCGTTCTCAACATCCTTGGTGACGATCTTGAACTGGAAAACTTCTATTTCTCCGGACTCTTCATTGAAGCTCACTTCCACATCCAGATCTTCGCCGTACTTGCGGACCACAGAGGTGCGCACCGCTTCTTCCAGCGTATCAACCAGCATTTCGCGGTCAAGACCTCTGTCTTTGCTGATCTGGTCTATGGCTTTTTTGAGTTCCATGCTCATGCTTCTTGTCCTCCGACTCGCTCTCGTGGCTCTCGTGGCTTTCGTGGTTGCCTTGCGGCCATGCTAACGCTTTTTCTTGCCCTTGCCCGTGTCGGGGAAAACATGGACGAGATGCGTTTTCTTGATATCGTTCCAATGCACGGAAAGTGTGCAGTCCTGTTCGGGAAGCCGCAGGGTGACGGTCTCATCCTCCACCCCGGTCAGTTCGCCCTGAAATTTGCGCCGACCGGCCATGTCGGGGTGTGCTTCGCGCAGCACCACGACAACGGGGCTGCCGATGTAGGCCGCCATCTGCGCCGGGCTGAAGAAGGGGCGTTCCAGCCCCGGGGAGGAGACCTCCAGAATATATGCGCCGGAGAGCACATCTTCCACTTCCATGGCAAGGCCGGCGTGGCGCGAAATTTCCGCGCACTGGTCAATGGTAACGCCGCCCGGTCCTTCTACATAGATGCGGACAAGCAGCCGTGGTCCCGCCCCCAGTTCCACCCCCCACAGGGTAACGCCCATGGGTTCGATGATGGGTTCCACGATGTCTTTGATGCGTTGCCGTGTTGCTTCGCCACCCATGCGGGTGCCCTCCGTCCGTAAGAAAATTCGCCTTGCGCGCCGGCATGGGGCAATAAAAAAGGGGGCCGCACGGCCACCCCGGTCATTGCCGCCAAGCGGCTACAGGATGTCTCGGCATTGCCGCAGGAGGGCGCGAACGCCGGACTTGCGACAGCCGGAGAAAAGGTCCTCCGGCGCTGCCAAACCAGAAACAGATACGCATTGAACAGTGTTGTGTCAAGCATTATGGCATGGCGGCAGGAGGTTTGTTGCGGTGGGATGTACTCCGCAACGCAGGGGAGTCAGGCTGCCTTGCGCAGTGTTGCAGAGGGGCCTCGCTTTGTACAGGCGGTTGCCGGAGCATGCACTGTGTTGCCTTGTGCGGGCATTGCACTCCGTTGCGGAGTGCGCATGTGCACTATAACGGCGCTTTGCGCCCGGAATCTATACACGCGGCGGCACGGAATCCGGCTGGTTTTTGGGGCAGAGGGAGGTATCGCGTATAAGGTCGGCAAGGGTGAAGGTGTTCAGCTTGTTGTACATGGCCTTGGCACCTTCTTCCCATATGGTGCGGGTAAGGCACACATGCATGCGCGGGCAGCAGTTCTGCCGCTCGTCGCAGTCGTAGCAGGGGGCTGTTTTTTCCAGTGCGTAGGCCACATCGCCAATGGGAATGTGGGCCGGATCGCGGGCGAGGATGTACCCGCCGTGGGCACCGAGGCGGCTTTTGATGTAGCCTTCCTTTTTCAGAACCCGCATGAGCTTTTCCAGATATTTCAGCGAAATTTCCTGACGCATGGCAATATCCTTAATGGATACGGGGCCATCGTCCTGATTCATGGCAATATCCAGCAGCATGCGGGTGCCGTAGCGGCTTCGTGTGGTCAGTTTCATGCGGGGGTCGGTCTTTTTTTGGGTAGTGTGTTCCGGCGCGCATGGTGCGCGCCGGAACCGCTATGCTTTTGTTGCGCTGCGGATGATGCCCGTCAGCTTGTCGGGGTCGAAAGGCTTGTTCACCGTGGCCACGGCGTTGGGCACCGCGTGGTGTATGCCCTGTAGTCCGCACATGAGCACGAAGGGGACGTGTTCCATTCCCGGCAGAGCCGCAAGATCCCTGTAGAGCAGGGCGCCTTCTTCTCCGGGCATTTCCATGTCCAGAGTGACGAGGTCCGGCGGTCTTTCCTTTGCAAGGCGCAGGGCCTGCTCGCGGCCGGTGGCCCCTTCCGCTTCGTACCCGCGGGCTGTCAGGACATTCACGAGGTACTCGACAATGTTCTCGTCATCGTCGATCACCAGAATGTGTTGAGCCATGACATCCGCTCCTGTTGGCGTGCCGGGTTGCGGCACCTGAGGAAAGTGAAGCGGGGAGGCGCAGGGCCTCCCCGCGTTGCGGCCTATTCGTCCTCATCCTCTTGGAGTTTGAGGTGGTCGGGTATGATGGCCATTTTAAGGATGAGCGGCTTGAGGAAGCTCCACCGGATACCGATTTCGAATTCTTCCTCAAGGTCCCGGATGGCGTCCCAGCAGTTATGGCAGGGGGCCACCACCAGTTTGCAGCCGGTATCGAGGATCTGATCGCGTTTGGTCTTCAGGGCCTCGTTGCGCTGATGGCGGTATTTGCCGATGCCGTTGAATCCGCCACCGCCGCCGCAGCAGTAGTTATGCTCGCGGTTGGGCGCCATTTCCCGGAAGTCTTCAGCTATGTAGCTCATGATTTCGCGGGTAATGTTGGAAAGCCCGTGGTTGCGGATGTAGTTGCAGGAGTCCTGAAGCGTGACGGGCTCCTTGATCTTCTTGCTGGGGTCTATCTTTATCTTGCCGGTGCGCAGGGCCTCTGCCAGCCATTCCACATAGTGGATGTAGGGGGCGGGCGGCAGGCCGTCTTCACGTCCTGCCCAGTAGGGGCCTTCTATGACCGTTGCGCGGTGCGCATGGCCGCATTCGGTGCCTACAACCCGTTTGGGACGCAGGCGTTCTATGGCGCTGTATACGGTTTCTACCTGCTTCTTACAGGCGGCCCAGTCTCCGGCGAACATGGCAAGCGAGGTCTGTTCCCACCCGGTGCTGGGCACGGTCCAGTTTTCTCCTGCAATGTGGAAGAGGATGGCCGCTTCCGCGAGGTCTTCCGGGTAGTGCTTGGGTTCGCGGGCGTTCAGGGTGTACATGATGTCCGCATCTTCCTTGTCCACCGGAATCTCAAGGCCGGGCCATTCTTCGCCGTATTCGTCGGCCATCCATTCGCAGGTATCCACCCAGTCTTCTTCGGTCACGTCCATCTGGGCGTTGTACACGCGGTGCATGCCGGAGCCGATCTTCATCTCCCACGGCACAAAGCCCTGAGAGAACAGAAGGCCGCGCAGGTAGCTGAACATAACGCCCATGTCTATGCCGTGGGGGCAGTACATGCCGCAGCGGTTGCAGCAGGTGCACTGCGACCAGGCCACGTCCACGCAGTGGCGCATGAACTCGTTGCTGACGTTGCCCTTGTTCTTGACGATGACGCCAAGGGTGGACTGTATCTTGTAAGCAGGCACCTGCTTGGGATCGCGCTCGGAAACGCGGTACAGGAAGCAGGAATCCGCACACATGCCGCAGTGGGCGCAGATTTCGAGCCACGTGCGGATGCGCGCCTTGCAGGATTTTTCCAGTGTGGCGGCCAGCGCGGGCACGTCCACGTCCAGATGCTTCATCTCTTCATAGTATTGCGCGCCGCCCTTGTCTCCGAGAAGAGACTTGAGGTCTTCCTCGGTGTTGATGGGCTGCTTATTGCAAAATGTACCTTCAGGCATGGGTTACTCCTAGAGGCTCGCTGTTACCAGGGGAAGGCGTAGTTCCGCTTCATGCCGCCGCGCTTGATGCTGTAGTCCATGCCCAGCTGACCGCGGGACAGGAAGAAGAGCACGATATGCGAGAGCTTGGTGAAGGGAGCGATAATGAGCAGCAGTTCGCCGGTAAGGATGTGGGCAATGATCCAGAAATCATAGTTGCCCCAGTGCATACGGGCGATGAAGCCTGTCACGAACGGCGCCACGGAGACGGCCAGAATGAACCAGTCGTACGGCGTGGTGAGAATGCGCACCTCGGTGAGGGCAATGCGGCGCAGGGCCAGCATTACGCCGCCGATGATGGCCACAACGGTCAGCACGTCCGCGACCAGCGAGGGCAGCGCGGGCAGGCTGAAGCCGAGCAGTTGCTTGAGCAGTACCTGATGTCCCAGAAGGAACAGGGGTACCAGCACTGCGCCGATGTGGAACAGGAAGAAGGCGGCGGCCATAAAGGGCTGGGTACGCCAGCCGTAGGTTCCGCCGGGAATCATCCAGCGGCGGATGGAGTGCAGGGCACCCTTCAGGCCGTGGGCAAAGTGGGGCTTGTAGGCCACTCTGTCGAGCTGCCAGCTGAGTCCCCTTATGTACATGACGGCGCGATACGCGAGACCCCCGAAGAATATCGCAAGGGATATCAGGAGCATCGGTCCGGTAAGGAATCCAATCATCGTATTCTCCTTGTCTTGCTGAGGCGGCAGACGCGCCGGCTAATACTTCCGGATTTTCTCGTCTCTGCCGGTAAGGAACAGCCAGTAGCCGACAAAGCTGACCAGTGCCAGACCCATCAGAAGATAGGTGATGGTCTTGGTGTGCAGCATGAAGTCGTGGAGGGTGTAGAAAATGTGTTCCATTGTTCTTGCTCCTTTGGCCTAGTGGGCGTCCTTGTACTCAGGATGCTCGTACAGAACGGGCATCTTGGTCGCAATGAACCGGTAGGTGGTGACGATGAGGGTGACGATGAAGATGGAGATGCCTATCTCCATCCAGTGCGGGAAGTAGCGTTCAGACGCGGGCAGCTGCCAGTTGAAGGCCAGCATGCTTACGTTGAAGCGGTTGAATACGATTCCCAGCACGCCGAACACGGAAGCCACGCGGACCATGGTCAGGTTTTTCTCGCGCACGCCAAGGGCGTAGAGGAAGGCGGGCAGGGCCACAAAGCCCAGCATTTCTACCATGAACAGCGCGCCGTAGCCGGTGGCGAGGTAGTGCCAGTCGTTATCCATGGTGATGTCGAACACCTTGATGAAGAAGTAGCCCAGCAGGATGAACGAGGCAGCCTTGGCCATGCCGAAAGCCACGCCGTCTGCCTCTTCCAGATGGGTCTTGTCCATCTTGTGGTGCAGCCCCCTGTGCGCCAGGGTACCTTCAAAGATGACCATGGAAGCGCCTGCCACCATGGACGACATGAAGAAGAATACCGGAAGGAAGCTGGAATACCACAGAGGATGCAGCTTGCCGGGGGCAATGATGAACAGCGCGCCCAGAGAACTCTGGTGCATGGTGGAGAGCACCACACCCAGAATGGTGAGCGGCAGGGTGAGTTTGATCACGAAGTTGCGGATTTTGCGGAAGCCCAGCCACTCCAGCGCGGCGGGAGACCATTCCACGAACAACACGGTCACGTAGGTGGCAACGCACAGACCCACTTCGAAGAGAAGCGAGGTGGTACCCTGCGACCATACCAGCGGGTAGGGCAGTCGCCACGGGTGACCAAGGTCGTACAAGAGGGCGATGACCACGAAGAAGTAGCCGAGGAAGGCCGTGGTAATGGCGGGACGCACGGCGGAGTGGTATTTCTTCAGGCCGAAGAGGTAGCAGGAGGCGGAGGTTACATAGCCGCCGGCGGCAAGGGCCACGCCGCACAGCAGGTCGAACCCGATCCAGACCCCCCAGGGATTGTTGTCGTCAAGATTGGTGACCGCGCCGATGCCCTGCGTGAAGCGCAGGAACGTGAGCACCAGCCCGCCCGCCAGAATGAAGGCGGTGAGGATGTTGCCCGGCGTCCAGAACGATTTCTGATTGCTGCTCATTTATGCTTCCTCCTCCGGGGATTCCCCGGCACCGGTGTCTGCTTCCCCGGCAGGAGCCTGCGCGGCGGCGAGCTTTTCCTCAAAGGCCTTTTCGGCTTCCGCCACGGCCTTTTTCACCTCGCGCTCCACGGCGGCGGCTTTATCCTTGGCGGCCTTGTCCATGGCTGCCTTAAGCGCTGCTTCCGCCTCTTCCTGCGCGGATTCGCGGGTGGCGCGCACGGCCTCGGCCTTTTCTTCCTGCGCGATCTTTTCCTTACGCTTGCTGATGGCGTAAGCGCCGGTCAGCAGCACGGGCCAGATGCCCACAACCATGGGCACGGCACCCAGCGCGCCGGAGGTGAGTTCAGGAGCGGAGGCCTTGCCCACTTCTATCTGGCCCAGTTCCGTGTGCGGCACGCCGGAAAGGTACAGCCAGTTGGTTCCGCCAGCCTCGTGCTCGCCGTAGATGTGCTTCTGGTAGCGGTCGGGGTACTTGCGGATGCGGTCGCGCGCGATGCCCAGCAGGTCTTCGCGGCGTCCGAAGGTAAGGGCTTCCTTGGGGCATATCTCCACGCAGCCGGGGAGTTTGCCTTCCTGAATGCGCGGGTGGCACATGGTGCACTTCTGGATCAGCGGGTCGAATGCGTCATCGTATTCAAAGGTGGGCACGCTGAACGGGCATGCGATCATGCAGTAGCGGCAGCCCACGCACAGGTCGCCGTTATAGGTAACGGAACCGTCGGAGTTTTTGGTGAACGCCTTGACAAAGCAGGCGGAAGCGCAGGCAGGTTCCATGCAGTGGTTGCACTGCTGTTTGCGGAAGATGGGATGCTCAAGCCCCGCCGTGTTGTACTTGTTCACCACGGTGTAGGTTTTTGCGTCCGTTCTGCGCTTGGTATCCAGCACGGTAAGGTCTTTGAATTCCTTTTCCGGCTTGGGCAGGTCGTTCACCTGATAACAGGCCTCTTCACACTTGCGGCAGCCGATGCAGCGGGTGCTGTCGTGCAGCACGCCCATGGCATCGGGGTAGCCGTTGAACGAGTGACCGCTGGCGGCCTGGGACTTGGTTACTCCCATTGCGGAGGCAAGCCCGGCACCGCCCAGCAGGCTCAGGAATTTTCTGCGATGCATATTAACTGCTCCTCCTAGTTCGTGCGCTCGGCATGGCAGTCTGCACATGCCGTTGCCTGAGGCTTTTCAAGCTTCATTGCCGTATGGCAGCCCATGCACTGCTGGTGGTAGGCGGCCTTGAGCCCGGGGCGGTCGCCCCTGGAGGGTTCAAAGGGCTTGCCGTGGCAGCTCTGGCACTTGGGAGGCGTTTTGCTGAGGGGGCTGTTATGGTGGCAGCCCTGACAGAAGGTGGCGGCGTTGGTATGGAATCCGGCGGCCATCCGGCTGTCGGCAACAGCGGCAACCATGGTCTTCACGATCTTGCGGTGGGGCATGTTGGAAGCTTCGTACTTGTCGACAAGGGCGTCGATCTTCACGGTTTCCGGAATGTCCTCATCGCTGAAGGTGGGCATTACGGTGGGGCGTTCCGCCACTATGGCTTCCGCCACGGCGCGCTTCACGTCCTTGTTCATGCCTTCCAGTTCTTCAGGTTTGAACGTGGTGGTGTTGTGACAGGAGACACAGGACTGCTGCGACGCGGACGAGGCAGGCATCATGCTGTGGCAGCCGGCGCAGGAGGGGGCCTGTTTCTTGGTGTCGTGGCAGCCCACGCAGGAGGCCTGCGACTTCAGGGAGTGCATGGCCTGCTCAAGCTGGACGAAGTTGCCCTCTGCCTTGCCCGCCAGCGTGTGGCAGGTGGTGCAGGTGGCTATGCCTTCATGGTGACAGGTGCGGCAGTTGTCCAGAGCGGCTTCGTGCAGCTTGTGGTTGAAGGCAACGGCGGGAAGGGTGGCCTTCTTCAGGTTGTCTGCGGTCACGAGGGTCGCATCGGGCTGTCCGCGTTCAAGGCGGGGCACCTCGGCCACAACCTTGTACTGCTTCTGCGCCGCATCGGTGTGGCAGCCCGCACAGGTCACGGGGCCGGTGTCGCCGCCCGCAGTGGCGGTGGTGACGTGGCAGGTGACGCAGGCAAGGTGGGCCGCATCGTTCAGGGCGGGCTTCATTGCCTCGCTGCCCTCAGCCACGGGGGTGGGGGCGTTCTTGTGACAGGCGCGGCAGGAATCTTCCGTGTTCTTTTTCCACACGGCCTTCTGCGCGGTTTCGTCGTACACATGGTGGCATGCCGCACAGTTCACGTCCTGCCCGTCCACCTTGATGGTCTTGGCAGCGATGTGGCGGTAGTGGAGCGACTTGTCCATGCCCACGTCCTTCCACTCCGAATTGGCGGCGGGACGGGGGTTGTGACAGGAGCGACACTGGCCGTCCTGCGGGCCGGTATTGTTGCCCGCGGCAGCCTGTTCCGCGTGGCAGGCAAAACAGTTGGAGTGGTACAGTTCCTTCATATCCGCTACGCTGCCGTCTTCGGTGCGCATGAATTTGAGGGACATTTTCCCGTTCTCGGTCTTGTGGCAGGCGGAGCAATCCTTGTTCAGCTTTTTCATTGCTTCCGTATGCAGGTCATGGCGATAGGTGACGGGAGGCAGTTCCGTGCTCCCCATCTCCCCGACGATATCGATGGTGATGATATCGGCATAACCCGCGGCAGAGTCACCTGCGGCCCTGGAGCTACGCGCTTCGTGCCCCCAGGCCGAGATAAGCGCAACCGCAACCAGCAGTCCCGCCCATCGCAGCAGTGATCTTCCTTTCATCATAGTGGCAGTCCTTTCGATGAAATTACACACACGTCCTTCAGACTTCCCTCAGCCAGGTGTCCCTCGTTCCGGTTCCCGGCGGAACGCGTGACAGGTATGAGACCCTGCCGCAAAAGCGAAACCGCCATATGATGCATATGGTGGCAGAGCAGGATGTTTTTGCGGCGTTTGTCTTGGTTTTTCCGGCAGTCGCGCCCTTCCGCACGGCTGCCGGAAACCCATACCTCCTATAGGTAAAAACCTACCATGTTGGTATGAGTTAATTCCTACCCATCAGGTAGGCGAAATGGCAGGGGGCGTCAAGCGATTTTGAATTTTTTTTGGGTGCCTTTTGGGGGGGTAATCGCCTGAAATGATTGCCCGTAAGACTGTTCAAGCACACAGCTTTTCATGGGCTAAAGCCCCGGAAGTCAGGCGGGAAAAGGATTGTAGACGGCTGCGGTAGGAAATATTCCGGAGTGGAAAAAAGGATTATTTTTTGGGGAAGGTTGCCCAGGGGATCATCGTCTGCCGCGCCTGTGCCGTTCCGGCAGGTTGTGCAGGCCTTCGATGATGGGGCAGGGGGCGAGGTTTCTGTTGGCCAGCAGGCGGTTATCCAGCACCACCACAATGCCGCTGTCTGTCTCGCGCCGGATGAGTCTGCCCATGCCCTGACGGAATTTAATGGCGGTTTCATAGCGGTAGCGGTCCCAGTAGGCTGCTTCCGGCAGGCAGCGCCTGCGGGCGTCCATGAGGGGTGAGGCGGGTGAGGGATAGGGCAGGCGGGTGATGATGACCTGCGTGAGGGTGTCGCCGGGAAAGTCCACCCCGTGCCAGAAGGTTTCCACACCGAAGAGCACGCTTTCGCGGGCGGCGCGGAATTCGTCGCACAGGGCGGCGGGGGGTTCTCCCTTCTTCTGGAACAGGAGGGGGTATTCGCCGTCGTAGTCCTGCTCCAGCCGCTCGCGCAGGGCTTCAAGGTCGTCGTAGCTGGCGCAGAGCACCAGCGTTGCGCCGTGGTTGGCGTCTATGAGGCGGGGGATTTCCTGCGCGGCATAGTTGAGCCACGCGGTTTTGTGTTCAAACACGGCGGTGGGCGCGCCGGAGGGCACCACAAGGGAGAAGTCCGGTTCAAAGGGGGGCGCGACGCGGGTGACGAAGCAGGGCTTGGGCGGAAGTTCCGGGTTGTCGAAGATAACGGGCTGCGTGCCCTTGCCCAGCCCGAGGCTGCGCCGGAAGGGGTCGAAGCTGGCCTGATGGGTGAGCGTGGCGGAGGTGAAGACCACGGTATCGCGCCGGGACAGAATGTGGTTGCGCACCAGCGGTCCCACGTAGACATGCCCGCCGCTTATGGTCCAGCTGCGCGGAAAGACCTGCACGGACTGCCACGTGCCTTCCGAATCCAGCCCGGTGCGCAGTTGGGCAAGGCTGAACATGGACTCGTGCACAAGTGTGCGCATGGTGCGGCAGCGGGAGAGCGCCTTGTAGTGCATGGGCAGGCGCGCCGATTCCTTGCCCGCGAACAGGGCCGTGTGCTCGTGCACCGATTCCATGAGGGCATGCAGGCGCTTCAGTTCGTGGGCAAAACTGCCGCCGCTGAAGGCGCTGTGCGCGGGGGTGATGGAGACCGCGCCGCCCAGTGCGCCCCTGTCCATGGACAGGAATTTGTCGCGCAGGTCGTCCATGGCGCGAAGCAGGGTGCCCATGGCCTCCACGGCGGATTCGGCCTTGCGCCTTTCCGGTTCGGGGGTGGAGGGGGAGGAGCACAGCCTGCGGCATTGTTCGCGCAGGTAGCGTACATGGCCGCGCACGTCCGAAGCGGCTATCTCCGGGCTCATGGCGCTGCGTACCGCATCTTCGAAGTGGTTTGCTTCATCTATGATGCAGTGGCGGAACAGCCCGCTGAGTTTGCCATCCTTTTCCATGAGGATGAGCTTGTTATGGTTGGTGATGACAAGGCGGGCGTTGGCTGCCTCTGCCGTGACCACCTGCGCGGGACACCGGGTGTGCGTGGCGTGGCACCCGCTGCCCGCCGAAACTTCCAGCATGAGCGAGGTGAGCTGGCGGTCTGCGTCCAGCCGTCTGCGCAGGCGCGGGGATATGTCCTCGCAATCCGCAAGGCGGTAGCGGAAGCAGATGTTCACGAAGAAGAGCCATGCCAGCAGGCCGGGGCCGCGCAGGTCGGGGGTGAGCACATCGTCCAGTTTGGCGGCACACACGTAATTGCTTTTGCCCTTGATGAGGGCGGACGGGATGCTGCGGTACTGCCCGAAGAGGGTGCGGCAGGCTTCCAGCTCGTTGCCGTGAAGCTGGTTTTGCAGGCTCTTGGTGTAGGTGGCGATGGCCACTCGCTGGCCGGGGTTGCGCTTGAGAAATTCCATGACGGGCAGCAGGTAACCCAGTGTTTTGCCCGTTCCGGTGCCTGCTTCCAGACAGGCCACGGCGTTGGTGTTCAGCGCGTGGGCAACGTGCCCGGCATAGGCGACCTGCGGTTCGCGCACCCGGTAGCCTTTGCGCGTATGCGCCAGTTGCTCGTACAACTGGCGTATCTCTTTTTCCGGCACGGGGGTGAAGGCCTGACCGCCGGACGGCGCGTTGCCCGCCTGCTTGTCCACCGCCGGGGCCTGTTCCAGAAACTGCTGCCAATCCGCAGTATCTTCCGCCGTGACCGGAGGCACGAGTCCGCCGCCGAAGTAGTCGCCATGGCGGTGCATGAGGTGGCGGCACATATCGCCGAACAGGGTGTCGCTGTGTGCAAGGTAGTGCCGCAGGGAGCGCGCGCCGGGGAAGCGGCTGTCTGCCAGCACGGTGCCGAAGAGGTGCCGGGTGAAGGAAAGGCACAGTTCCGCGCCTTCTTCCGCAGAAAAGCTCACCTTGTCTCGCGGTTGCCCGTGGATGACCTCCCACATCTGGCGGGGGGAGGCGGTGGATGCCCACGGCATGAAGAAGTCTGCCGCAAAGCCGAGATCGAACAGGCGTGTGCCGTCCAGCAGGGTTTTCAGCGCGGGGGCGGCATCGTAGGGGTCGAAGCAGAGCACGCATTCCAGTCCGGCAAGAAAGGCGCATAGCTCTTCCCGCACCTGCTCATGGGGCGGTGCCGCCGCAAGCTGCCTGCGGCTGACATGGGAGTGCATGTAGTCGCGGGCACGGGTGAGGGGGCAGCGGATGAGCGAGGTATATTCCGTTTGCACCCCTGCGGGAGAAAGGCGTATGGCCGCCACGGCATACGGCGTGGCGGCATGGCCGGGCGGGTTGGCCATGTGGGCGAAAACAAAGCCGATATCGCCTATGGGGTGCATGAGCGGCTGGAACATGTGTTCCTTGTAGCCGAACCGGCGGCGGCTGTCAGGTGGGAAGAGAGGTGGAAAACGGGGGCAGTGCCGGAAAAGGGGGCTGCGTGGAATATGCGGCGTTTGCGGGGTGACGGAGAAAATAACCCCCTGCCCGCACTGTGTAGTGACACTGGCGGACAGGGGGGATTTTTGATTGGGGGGATTTTTGATTACTGCTTCGGGGCTTCAGCTTCTTTTTCCATCATCTTCTTGCCTTCCATCATTTTGGCGTGGCCTTCCTGCATCATCATCTTGCATTTTTCCATATCGCCGCCTTCCATCATCTTCTTGCCTTCCATCATCTTGGAATGCCCTTCCATCATCATTTTTTTGCCTTCACTCATGCCGGAGTGCTTATCCATTTTGCTCTTGCCATGCTCCATCTTCATTTCGCCTTTAGTCATGGCTTCCTTGTCCATGGCATCAGCCGCTTCCAGCATGGTATCTGCGCCTTCAATCATCTCGCCGGCGGCTTCAACGGCTTCGTGACCTACATGGGCCGAGTGGTCTGCAGCAGGCGGGGCGGCGTTGAGCAAGGCCGGGCCGGAGATCAGAAGAAGGGCTGCAATAAGGGCCATGCACAGGCGGACGGCGGTAGGTTTTTTCATGATGTTCTCCATTTGTTGGCGGGGCCAGCGGATAGTTGCCCGTGACTGGCTCCAGTTCTTATTGCCATACAGGATACTCGATGAATGGAGAGGGGGAATTATAACTTTTCAACAATGCGGGAGAGATAAGAAAAGGCCGCCCCTTCGGACGGCCCTTTGTTGTTTCGTATGCGCGAAAGGCTACTTGGCAGCCATGCGTGCTTCCAGCTCTTCTGCGCCCCTGATAACCTGTTCCTTGAACTCGGCACGGGCTGCGGCCAGCTTCTGCGCCACGGCGGGATCTTGCAGGGCGATGATCTGCGCGGCAAGCCAGCCTGCGTTTTTGGCACCGGCTTTATCCAGCGCCACGGTGCCTACGGGATAGCCGGGGGGCATCATCACCGTGGCGAGCAGGGCATCCATGCCACCCAGCTTGGATGCTGTGACAGGCACCCCGAGGACAGGCTTGAGCGTGCGCGCGGCAACGGCACCTGCCAGATGCGCGGCCATGCCCGCCGCGCAGATGAAGACCTGACAACCGTCTTTTTCCAGCGAATCAATGAGCTGCTCTGTGCGTTCCGGAGTACGGTGCGCCGAACTTACGGTAAAGTGGTAGGTTATTCCCAGCGCGTCCAGCACCTCGGTGCAGGGGCGCATGGTGTCCTCGTCTGAAATGCTGCCCATGAAAATGCCGACCTGTGGCATACCTGTTCTCCTGAAGGGTTGCGGTAATGGGTAAACGGTAACTCGTTATCTCAATCCCTTGAAACCGATGTCACGGCGGTAGTAGGCCTTGTCCATCCGTATTTTCGCCACACCCTCGTAGGCGCGTTTCTGCGCTTCCGCGAGGGTGGCACCCAGTGCCGTCACGCACAGCACGCGCCCGCCGTTGGCGCGCGTGACGCCGTTATCCAGCATTGTTCCTGCCTGAAACACCTTGACGCCGGGAACGGCCTCTGCCTCTTCAAACCCGCTTATTTCCATGCCTCTGGGGTAGCTGCCGGGGTAGCCTTCTGCCGCCACCACAACGCCGAGGGTGGTTTCCGGCTTGGCTTCCAGCGGGGTTTCGGCAAGGCGTCCCTGTACGCAGGCCATCATGACTTCCGCAAGGTCGCTGTGCAGCCGCATGAGCAGGGGCTGGCATTCGGGGTCGCCGAAGCGCACGTTGAATTCCAGCACGTAGGGGCCTTTTGCGGTCATCATCAGCCCTGCGTAGAGAATGCCGATGAAGGGCTTGTCTTTTCTGCCCAGCGTTTCGCATACCGGCTTCATGACCAGATCGATGATCTCGTCATAGCGGTCTGCGGGCAGGGCTGGGGCGGGGCTGTATGCGCCCATGCCGCCGGTGTTGGGGCCGGTGTCCCCTTCGCCCGCGGCCTTGTGGTCCTGCGAGGAGGGCAGGGGTTTTACGGTTTTGCCGTCGCAGAAGGCGATGAACGAGACTTCCTCGCCCACGAGGCATTCTTCTATGACCACGTGTGCGCCTGAGGAACCGAACGCCTGCTTGAGCATGATCTCTTCCAGCGCGGCGATGGCCTCGTCCGTTGTTTTGGCGACGACCACGCCCTTGCCCGCCGCAAGCCCGTCTGCCTTGACCACGATGGGGGCACCCACGTTCAGCACGTATTCCCGGGCGTCTTCAAACTCGTTGAAGACACCGAAGGCGGCGGTGGGTACGCCTGCCTCTTCCATGATGTACTTGGCAAAGGCCTTGGAGCCTTCCAGCTGCGCGGCAAAGGCGTTGGGGCCGAAGCAGGGGATGCCCGCAAGGTCCAGCGCATCTTTTATGCCCAGCACGAGGGGCAGTTCCGGCCCGGGAACCACAAGGTCTATGCCCTGTTCCTTGGCAAAGGCCACCAGTGCGGGCAGGTCGTCCACGGCAATGGGCACGTTGGTGCCCTCCAGGGCGGTGCCGCCGTTGCCGGGAGCGATGAAGATATCCTTCACCTTGGGGCTTTGCCGCAGCTTCCATGCAAGGGCATGTTCGCGACCGCCGTTGCCGACAATAAGAATCCGCACGTTTGGCCTCCGTATGGCTTGAGGCGGGGTTTTCCCCCGGCCTGTTTCATGATAGCAGGGTCAGGCACGCCGCATAGCGCGCGTATGCGTGTTGCAGTGTGCGCCTGATACAGGTTTTTGCCGTTTGGTTCAAGTTGCATATTTCTGCTGCCAAGCCAGCACGTTAGGAGCTATTCCCCATGGTCTCACATCGATTCTTGCCGCACCTGCCGGAAGAGGCGCTGGCCGAACACCAGCTTGCCGGTCTGCAATGGACCGTGCGCCACGCCTATGAGAACTGTTCCGCTTACCGTGCGAAACTGCGCGCGGCGGGCGTGGAACCGGGCGGCATAACCAGCCTTGACCATATACGCTCTCTTCCTTTTACCACGGTGGAAGACCTGCGGGAAGGATATCCGCTGCCGTTGCTGGCTGTGCCGGAGGAACAGGTGGTGCGTATTCACGCCTCTTCGGGCACCACGGGCAAGCGCAAGATTCTGGCCTATACGCAGAAGGATGTGGATACCTTTGCCCTGCAGATGGCGCGGTGCTACGAGATTGCGGGGCTGACGGTGAAGGACCGCGTGCAGATAGCCGTGGGCTACGGCCTGTGGACGGCGGGGGCGGGGTTTCAACTGGGCAGCGAGCGGTTTGGCGCGCTGACGGTTCCCGTGGGGCCGGGTAATCTGGAGATGCAGTTGCAGCTTATGGCGGATATGGGCACCACCTGCCTGTGTTCCACCGCGTCTATGGCGCTGCTGATGGCGGAAGAGGTGGAGCGGAACGGCCTGCGTGACCGGTGCAGGCTGCGCAAGGTTATTTTTGGCGCAGAGGCGCACAGCCCCAAGATGCGCAGGGCCTTTGAGGAAAAGCTGGGGTTGCAGGGCAGCTACGACATTGCGGGCATGACCGAGATGTACGGACCCGGCACCGCGCTGGAATGCGATGCCCACGACGGGCTGCACTACTGGGCGGATTTGTTCATCATTGAAATTCTGGACCCGGAAACGTTGCAGCCCGTGCCCATGGGCGAAGTGGGCGAAATGGTGGTGACCAGCCTGTGCAAGGAGGCCGCGCCGCTCATACGCTACCGTACACGCGACCTTTCGCGCATGTTGCCGGGCACCTGCGCCTGCGGATTGCAGATTCCCCGGCACGACCATATTCTGGGGCGTTCTGACGATATGATCATCTTCCGTGGGGTGAATATTTATCCCGGTCAGATAGCCGATGCGCTACAGCGGTTTCCGGAGGCGGGCGCGGAATACCAGATTGTGCTCACCCGGCGCGAGGGGCGCGATCATCTGCTGCTCAGGCTGGAACGCCACGCCGATGCCGGTTCGGACACGGACGCGGGCCTTGCCAAGGCCGTGGGCGCGGACCTGCACAAAAAGCTCATGGCCCGCACCGAGGTGGAGATTGTGGACCCCGGCGCACTGCCGCGCTCGTTCGGCAAGTCGAAGCGCGTGGTGGATATGCGGGAGCAGGAATAGTTTTAGCCCGGCGCGCGCGTGGCTGCGAAATGAACAGACCCGCAGCGGGGCGCATGGTGCGCAGTTCCGCAGCGGGTCTTTTTTGTGTGTCAGTCACAAGCTGTGTGTGCAGCCGGAGCGGAACCGTGTTTTACGGTGCCTGCCGCACACGGGGAACAGCTATGGGGACGGGTTATTCGTCGCCGTTATCGCCTTCGGCATCGGAAAGGTCGTCTCCGGCAAGGTCGTGGTCTTCTGAGCGGCTTGCGGCCATGCGTTCCAGCCGGGCGGCTTCCTGCTTGCGCTCGCGGGTGCCCAGCGAAACCTGCGCCTTGACCTGCTCCAGCCCTTCCTGATGGCGGCAGAAAATGAGGAAGCCTGTGTGGGCGATCATGCGGTCGTTGGGGCGCATGCGGTCCGGCACGGCCTTCCAGCCGCGCAGCAGCAGTTCGGAAACTTCCACCTCGTCAAAGGGGCCTTTTTCCAGTTCCACCAGCAGGCTGGAAACCTGATCTATGGTGGGTACAAGAAAGCCGCATACCGCGCCGGGCCTGATGGCGGCGGGAATGTGCCGCACGTATTCCCACGGGTCGCGCACGTCCAGAAACAGGGCGTCTGCATCGTTCACCAGAAAGCCGTTGGCGATATCGTGATGATACAGGGTGACATTTTGGCCCACGCCCGCCCAATCGAGGTTGCGGCGGCACAGGTTCATGAATTCTTCGCGCGCCTCGTGGGTGTGAATCTGGCCCCGCTCACCCGCGAACCAGCTGAGAGCCAGCGTAAGGCTGCCGGAACCGGAACCGGCCTCTATGACCTTTACGCCGTTGCCCACGCCCAGCTTCATGCAGATGTAGCCGATATCTTTGGGATAGATGACCTGCGTCTGCCGCTTCACGCCCTTGACGAGGTCGTGCAGGGTGGGGCGTTGCACGCGGTAGGGCTTGCCCTTGTGGGTGTGGACGATGCTGCCGTATCCGGCGGACATGATGTCTGCCATCTTGAGCAGCCCGTCGGTGCCGTGGATGTCGTTATCCGTCTCCACGCGGCGCATGTACCGCTTGCCGCGCGGGCTTACGAGCAGTACCAGTTCACCTAACTTCGGCATACCTGTTCTCCGTGGTTGGCGGGCAGGCTTGCGGAGCGTGCCCGGTGGGTGCGGGGGATGGCTTCTTTCCGGTGCATGGCCCTACTGTGCAAAGCCTTCGCTGTCAAGGTTCGTGCGGGCAGCGGTGCCGGGCTGGGGAGGGCGTGTGCCGGTTTGTGCGGGGCCTGCCGGATTTCATCGGATTTCATCGGATGCTATCGGGAGTTCCGGGCACGGCCGGACGCGGGCCGGGGTGTGCCGGAAGGGCGATAACGCCCCTGCCGTGCGGACGGGATGAAATAATCGTGTTGTTTTTTCGCGCCGTGCGCTATAGTGAAACATATCACTGTGACGAGGATAGTAAAGCGTAATGGCGTTTACGTATATATTCGGACCCGTAGCCTCCAGCAGGCTGGGCAGGTCGCTGGGGCTGGACCTGCTGGGAAAGCGCATCTGCTCCATGGACTGCCTCTACTGTGAGGTGGGCCGGACGGATGAGCTGACCCTTGTCCGCGCGCCCTATGTTCCCGCTGATGTGCTGCTTGAAGAACTGGAGCAGTGGCGTGACGGGAATACTATTTTTCCGGACCATGTGACCTTGGGCGGGGCGGGTGAACCGTGCCTGAACAGCGAGCTGGGAGCCATAATCCGTGGCTGCCGCCGTATTCTGCCCGAGGTGCCTGTGGCCGTCCTTACCAACAGCACCCTGATGGCGGACCCGGCCGTGCGCGAGGAGCTTGCGCTGGCCGATGTGGTGCTGCCTTCTCTGGATTCGTTGGTGGAGGAAGAATTCAACAAGCTGAATCGCCCCTGCGGGGGGCTTACCGCAGCCGGCATCGCGGAATCGCTGTTGCAGTTCCGGCGGATGTTCGGCGGCAAAATCTTTCTTGAAATACTGCTGGCGCAGGGCGTGAACGATTCGGAGGAGAATCTGGCCCTGCTCAGGGAATTTGTGACAAGGCTCGGGCCGGACAGGGTGGATGTGACCACGCTGTCGCGTCCCGGCGCGTATCCTGTCGCCAGACCCGTTGCCCCGGAAGTGCGGGAACGGTGGTGCGGCGAGTTTGCCACCTTTTGTCCGCAGGAGCGGGAGACACCGGGCACGGTGTTTCTGCGTACCGGACAACGGGCAGACCACGTGGAACGCGACCAGAAGACCGTTGCCGACATGGTGGCGCGCTCCCTGCGCCGCAGACCGCAGACGCCGGGACAGCTTGCGCTGTCGCTTGCGCTGCCGCTGGAAAGGGTGGAACACGCCCTTGCCGTTCTGCTGCATGAGGGAATCATTCATAGCGCGCAGGGCATGACCGAGCATCCGGAAACGCACGAGCCTTTCTATTCCTGCCAGTAGAGCCGCGCCGGCCGCAACGGAGCGGAGAACTATTTGCGAGGATATCCATGACGAACACCCCACGTAAGGGCAAGCGCAAGCTGTTCATCAGCGTGCTGCCCGGCGAGCAGGTGGAAGTGGCACTGGCCGAAGACGGCGAGGTACAGGAATATTATGTGGAGATGGTGCACCAGGCCAAGACCAAGGGCAACATCTACAAGGGAACAATCAATAACATAGACACCAACCTGCAGGCCGCCTTCGTGAGCTACGGAGCGGAGAAGAACGGGTTTCTTCAGATTGACGAGGTGCACCCGGAATATTACTCCGCCCCGCACGATCCCAACAAGGGCCGCAAGTATCCGCTTATTCAGAAGGTGCTGCGCTCCGGGCAGGAGGTGCTGGTGCAGGTGGTCAAGGAACCCACGGGTTCCAAGGGCGCGTTTGTTACCTCCTACCTCTCCCTGCCGGGGCGGTTTCTTGTGCTTACGCCGGGCCGCGACCAGATAGGCGTTTCGCGCAAGGTGGAAGACGACGGCGAACGCCAGCGGCTGAAGAAGCTGCTGGAAGGGCTGGACCCCGGCGAGAATCTGGGCGTTATCGTGCGCACGGTGAGTGTGGACCAGCCAAAGACATCGTTGCAGCGTGACCTGAGCTTTTTGAAGCGCCTGTGGAAGGATGTGCGGAAAAAGGCCACCACCGAGCCTTCGCCCAGCCTTATCTATCAGGAACGCGACCTTGCCACCCGCTCCATACGCGACTACCTGACAGACGATGTGACAGAGGTGTGGGTGGATGACGATGCCACTGCCAAGTCGGTGGAGGAGTTTGCCGCGCTGGTATTTCCCCGGCGCGGGTTGCAGGTGCGCCTGCACAACAACAGCGAAATTTCCCTGTGGGAGCGGTTTAATCTGCAGAAGCAGATTGAGCAGATATATTCCCGCGAGGTGAACATGCCCTCCGGCGGCAGGCTGGTCTTTGACCAGACCGAAGCGCTTATGGCCATAGACATCAACTCCGGCAAGATTGCGGGCAAGACCAACTTTGAATCCATGGCGCTGAAGACGAACATGGAAGCGGCCACCACCATTGCCCAGCAGCTCAAGTTGCGGGATGTGGGTGGTCAGGTGGTCATCGACTTCATTGAAATGCGCGACCGCAACCATTGGCGCGAGGTGGAAAAGACCCTGCGGCAGGCCATGAAGAATGACCGTGCGCGGCACGACGTGGGCAAGATGAGCCGGTTCGGGCTGTTGCAGGTGGTGCGCCAGCGTCTGGGGTCTTCTGCGCTGTCCATCAGTTCCGAGCTGTGCCCCTGCTGCGGCGGGTCCGGCACACGGCGGAACATGGAATGGCAGGCGTTGCAGGCCCTGAAAGAGATTCTGCACCGGCTTACCCACGATAAGCTTAACGGCACGCTGCGCTATGAATGCAATGCGGAGCTGGCCCTGTATCTGCTGAACCACAAGCGCG
Source organism: uncultured Desulfovibrio sp. (assembly GCA_964425115.1). Classification (GTDB taxonomy): domain Bacteria; phylum Desulfobacterota; class Desulfovibrionia; order Desulfovibrionales; family Desulfovibrionaceae; genus Halodesulfovibrio. Next base: position 35,293 of record CAYRLL010000013.1, read on the forward strand.
AACGGCTGTTTGAACTGGAACAGAAGTACGAACTGCGCATTGAGGTCACACCCAAGAAGGATTAGCCATGGCCCGCGTGTTGCTGCATATGTGCTGCGGGCCGTGTGCCATTGTGCCCATCCGCAGGTTGCAGGAGGAAGGCCACGAGGTGACGGGGTTCTTCTGGAATCCCAACATCCATCCGCTGCGGGAGTATCTGCGGCGGCGAGAGGCCGTGCAGGACGTGGCGCGCGAACTGGGCATTTCCGTTATCTGCAAGGACGGGGAATATGACCCCAAGCTCTGGTTCCGGGCGGTGAGCTTCCGCGAGGAGAACCGCTGTTTCCACTGCTATGCCCTGCGGCTGGAGAGGGCCATGTCCATTGCCCGGCGGGGGCGGTTTGACGCCATGACCACCTCCATACTCTATTCCCGCAAGCAGCGGCACGACATGGTGCGGCAACTGGGCGAGGATATGGCCGGAGGCGGCAGCGTGCGGTTTTTGTACCGCGATTTCCGCGAAGGCTGGCAGGAAGGGATAGAGACCTCGAAGGGCTGGGGCGTATACCGCCAGCTGTATTGCGGCTGCCTGTACAGCGAGGGCGAACGCTACGCCCGTGAACTGCGCGAGGTTTCCGGCGATGCTGCGCGAAACAACGGGCAGGATGCCGGAGAGGGCAGGGACTGAGCCCCCCTGCGGTGTGTTTTGCGGCAGGCTGCCAGCAGGCTGACGGACATCTGGCGCATGTTAGGCAGAAGGCTGCCGCACGTTTGGCGTACGTTAGGCAGACGTTTGATAGACTTTTGGTAGAAGTCTGCTGACGTACCGATGGAATATTCAGGCCCCCGCGCATGGTTTCATGCGCGGGGGCCTTTTTTACGCCTGAAAGCGTACGTGCCTTTTCATTCACATCGGTCTGCGTGTCCGCCGCATCGCCCGCCTACGCACTCTGTTCCGCACCGGGGCGGGCAGCGGCCCGGCTCATGGTTTTGCCTATTGTGCGGATAAGTTCGTCCGGTTCAAAAGGCTTGGCAATGTAGTCGTCCGCTCCGGTTTCCAGAAAGGTTTCCCGCGCTCCGCTCATGGCGTGGGCGGTCATGACCACCACGGGAAGGTGCGCCAGCCGGGAATATTCCGGCAGGGTGCGCAGGGCGCGCGTGGCGTGCACGCCGTCCATGACCGGCATCTGAATGTCCATGAGCACAAGGTCGAATTCGTCCCGCAGCAACGCTTGCAGCGCCTGCTGCCCGTTGGAAACGGAGGTGACGGTGTGCCCCAGCCGTTCCAGATGCCGCCGCGCCACCATTTCGTTCACTTCTTCGTCCTCCGCGAGAAGAATCCTGAGCGGGCCGTGGCAGGCAAGGGGTGCCTCCTTGCCAGAATTCGCCGCGCCTGAATCCTCCGTGCAGGTCTGTTCCGGCACCCCGAAGGTGACGCAGACATGTATGGCGGTGCCCCTGCCTTCCTCGCTTTCTATGGCCATGCTGCCGTTCATGAGCCTGACCAGACGCCGGACGATGGCAAGGCCCAGTCCTGCGCCATCGTGGATGCGGGTGTAGTTGCCGTCTGCCTGCGAAAAGGGTTCCAGTACCTTGCCTATGAGCGAATCCGGGATGCCCCTGCCTGTGTCTTCCACGGAAAAGAGTACCCGTGCCGTTCCCGGGAGGGGCGAGGGAAGCAGGTGTGCGGAGAGGGTGATGGTTCCCTGTTCCGTGAACTTGATGGCGTTGCCCGTGAGGTTGAACAGGATCTGCTGCACGCGCACGCTGTCGCCCGTAAGTGTGTGCGGTATGGCGGGGTCCAGATCAACGGTGAAGCTCAGGTTTTTTTCGGTGCTGGCCGGCTCCAGCAGGGTGGCGACCGTATCCAGCACATCCCTGAAGCAGAACTGCTCGTGGCGGATTTCCAGCTTGCCTGCCTCTACCTTGGAAAGGTCCAGAATGTCGGAGAGAAGGCGCAGGAGGCGTTTGGATGAGGATATGGCCACGGAGATGGAGCGTTCCTGATCCGGGCGGGGGTGTTCGGACTGCAGAATCTGCAGCATGCCCATGATGCCGTTCATGGGGGTGCGGATCTCGTGACTCATGTTCGCCAGAAATTCGCTTTTTGCGCGACTGGCTTCTTCCACCATGTCCTTGGCGGCGGCAAGCCGCCTTGTGCTTTCCTTGATGTCCTGAAACCGGGCGCGCAGCGAATCCGCCATGTGCCGGAAGTTTTTCACCAGATGCGCCGGTTCGGCTATCCATGTCCTGTCGGGCCAGACCGGCTCCTCGCCGTGGGAAATTTTCTGGGGCAGGTTGGTGGTGAGTGCGCTTATCTGCCGCAGGGGGTTTACCAGCATGGCCGCCAGCACCCACGAAAGCGCCACGCTGGCGAGCACGATGGACATAAGCAGCAGCAGCCTGCTTTGCAGGAGCTTGAGCAGGGCGGTCATGTGCGGGGCGGTGGTGCTTTCTACGATGATGGTCCAGCCGCCATGACCCAGCGGCATTTCCGTGAAGTAGATCGAGTTTTTCCAGCGGTCCATGACGGAGATGTTGGGACTTACATCCTTCATCCAGATGCGGATACCTGCCTGCTCCCCCTGTGTTCCCTGATTCCTGATGACGCCCTGCTCCGAGAAGGCGGTGAAGGGATGGCCCGATTCCCGGTTCGGGTCGGTGGAGGTGACCACCGTTCCGTGGTTGTCCAGAATGGTCGCGCCCATGCCGGAATGGCGGAACAGGCTTAAGAGCGTATCCGTGAGGTTGTGTACAGGAACAACCGCGTTGATGTATCCGCTGAAGGCGTTCTGGTGAAGCAGCGGGGCGGCGAGCACGATGATGGGGTCCGGGCTTCCCGTGCGTGCGGCAGGCACCCAGGAAACAACCGGCAGCAGGGTGCGGCTTATTTCCTGAAAATAGGGCCGGTCTGAATAGTCCACGCCGCCGGGGGGCAGGCGCAGTTCTCCTTCGCGGGAAAAGTTCATAGTGCCCCTGCCCCGTGCGTTGCCCACACCCACGCGCAGGAGATCGCCGTTATAGCGCAGGGCGGCGCGTATCTCGCTGCGTACTTGCCGGGAGTCGGGAGGGGTGTTGCTTATGGTTTCCGCAAGGGTTTCCACCACCTCAAGGCGTTGCTGCAGCCATGTATCGAATTGTTCGGCGTTCAGGCGCGCTGTGGAGAGCAACCCTTCCCGCACGCTCCTCTCCGCGTCCTGGACTTCTTCATGAATGTTCAGGCGGGCAGCCATGAGCCCGGGAAACAGCACAAAACTGACAAGGGTGACGAAGAGCAGCTCCCGGTAGGAATGGGTGGCAGGGATGTGAGAGGTGATTTCCGTGCCGCGTGCATGGCCGGTGCGTCCTGGACTGTCCGGGGCATCCGGCGTCTGCGATTCGTCGTTACGACCTGCGGAATACGCCTTCCACACGTTTACGCACAGGATGAGCAGGAACGCCATGACCGCGTTGAAGATGCCGTTTATGCCCTGCTTGAGCATGATGGAGACAACGGAAGGGCCTGCCATGCCCATGACTTCGCGGTAGAATATCCATACCAGCGGCATGCCCAGAATCAGCCAGTAGAGCACGGTGAGCAGGACCAGATTTTTCCGTTCGCGCCACCACAGCAGGCCGATGAAGGCTGCCTCTGCCACCAGAATGATGATGGCGTAAGGATGGTTCCACAGCACATAGGTCCAGCTGCCGGCAATGGCGGCGCACAGCACGCCGGGCACGAGGCCGAGGTAGTAGAGGGCGAAGAGCGTGGCGATGCTGCCGAACAGGAAATCCACATTGAAGAAGAGTTCCAGTTTTGCATAGTTGCCCAGAAGTCCCATGCCGCAGCACAGGACGAGGAGCAGTATTGACCGGACACGGTTTTCCGGAGTGAAGAAGGAGGGGGCGAACATCTGCATGGTGGTTTCCGGTGCCTGAATGGGGGTGCTGTTGTGCGGAAAGCGGAGAAAGGGCCGACCCGCGCTGACGGGGCGGCCCTGCTGCGGTTATTTTGCGTCGTCCTGCAACTGCGCTATGAGCTTGCTCAGTTCCGTTGCCTGCCTTGCCAGCTCGCGGATGTCGTTGTCCGATTCCGTCACGCGCTGGGCGTTGTCCTGTGCGATGGCGTTTATCTCGTCCACGCTGCTGGTAATCTGTTCCGAAGCGGCGGACTGTTCTTCCGCCGCGGTGGCAATGGACTGCACCTGCCCGGCCGCGTCCTGTGCCATGGAGACTATTTCGTGCAGCACTTCACCGGATTTGTTGGAGAGCTGTGTGGCGCCGTTTATGGCGGTGACGGCGCTGTCCATGCCCTGCACGTTTATCTGTGCCAGATCCTGAATGGACTTGATGTTCTGGCCCACTTCCTTGGTGGCGGTCATGGTCTTTTCCGCCAGTTTGCGGACCTCGTCCGCCACCACGGCGAATCCGCGTCCGGCTTCGCCCGCCCGGGCGGCTTCGATGGCTGCGTTCAGGGCCAGCAGGTTGGTCTGGTCCGCAATGTCGTTGATGACGTTCATGACGTTGCCGATGGCCACCGACTGCTCGCCCAGTCTGTGCATGTTGTCCTTAAGGGTGCCGGTGAGGTCCTGCAGCGAGTTCATTGCCTTGACGGTATCTGACACCACGCTTGCGCCTTCCAGCGCCTTCTGGCGTGACCGTTCGGTCTGCTCGGCTGCCTGTCCGGCATTGCGCGCCACTTCCAGCACGGTGGCGTTCATTTCTTCCATGGCGGTGGCTGTTTCATTTATGCGCGCCATCTGGGTGTCCGTTCCCTGCCGGATATCGTCACTGCGGGTGGCAAGGTCGCTGGTGGCGGCGTTTATGTTTGCCACCACGCCCTCCAGCCTGCCTGCCGCAGTAAGCATTCCTTCCCGGGTGGCCTTTTCCGCCTGCGCCATGGCGTCTTCCGCCCTGCGCGCGGCCTGCTGCGCGGCCTGCGCCTGCCGGTTGGCTTCTTCGCCCTTGGCGGTCATGTCCTGCAGGTTTGCCTTCAGGGTCACGGTCATGGCGTTGAGCGACTGCTGCAGCTTGGAAATTTCGTCCTTGCCGGCCGTGTCCAGCTTCACGTCCAGATTGCCGCGTGCCACGGCATCCGCCGCGTCCGTTGCCGCCCGGAGAGGACGCACGATGGAAAGTACCAGCATGATGCAGAAGGGCAGGATGATAAAGGCGAGCACTGCGATGATGACGCCCAGCGTCCATGTGAGGTCTGAGTTGACCAGTTCGTCAAGGTGCTGCTTTATGCGGGCCTTTTCCGCGTCCACATTGTCTATGTAGACGCCCGTGCCCATCCAGAAATCCGTGCCGGGGATCATCATGGCGTAGCTGAGTTTGAGTACGGAACCGGCGCCGGGCTTGTCCCACAGATAGGTGACAAAGCCCCCGCCCGCCTGCGCGGCCTTGTTCAGGTCGCGTATGACGTAGACGCCGTTGGCATCCTTCATGTCCGTAAGGTCTTTGCCTTCCAGCGCGGCGTTGGGGGGCAGTATCTGCACGGTGGTGTTGCGGTAGACGAAATAGTAGCCGGATTTGTCCGCCTCGAACCGGAAGTCATTAATGGCGCGGCGGATAAGGGCTATCTTTTCCGCCTCTGTGGGCACATCGCGGATGAGGACACCCATGGCGGTGGCGATGGTCTCGGTTGCCAGTTTGAGACGGCTTTTGTGACCTTCTATCATCACGTTCTGGGTTTCCGTTATGCCTGTACCGGCCACTCGTCCCGTGAGGTTGATGAAGGCAAGGACGATGCCCGCCATGAACAGGATCATGAGCAACAGCAGGGCAATGACCCGTTTGCCGATGGAGATGCTTCTGAACATACACACTGTCTCCCGAAAAATGATTATTCCCGACCATGTAGAGTCTACGCGCCCACTCCCTTCATTGCAAGTATAACTCCGTTTTTTGTGAGAGATACAGGCGATGTAACGGACAGACCGGGCTATGCGCAGAAAGGCGCGGGGTGTATGTAGGCGCCTGCATGACAGAAGCAGATGCATTTGCGTCATCATACGTGCGCAATGGAGATGGCGGGAGGCATTGTGCGCGGGTGTGCCCGTGGGGCGTGTTCCCCATTGTTCTTGCCGGACTCTCCGTGTAGGACAGGCAACACGTGTGGCGTACGGGCCATGCGTTGAGAGGGGCGTTTCCCGCAGGGTCAGGGGCACTGCGTGCCGCTGAGGACCGGAGATGTTCCCCTGTTTGCCGGGGTGCCTGATGGCACCTTCGGGATGCGTCTTTTTATTCAGCCTGCGTACCAGAAGAGTACCGGAGGACGAGCATGCCAGTTTTTGTGAACCTGCCTCTCAGCTATGCCGCGCGGCAGCCTGAGTACATAGAAATATTCATCAGCCGCAGGGTGTGCCCTGAACTGGGCATGGATACGTATGCCGTGCAGTCGCTGCCGGAGGCGTGGCACCGCGAAACGGCGGCGCGGTTCCGGCAGGCGGGGCTTGCCTGTGCCGTTCATCTGCCGTTCTTTGACCTTTCTCCGGGCAGCCTGAATGATGCCGTGCTGGATGCCACCCGCGCGACGTTGCGCCGCGCTGCGGAACTTGCCGCGTTGTATGCCCCGCAGCATTTTGTGGGGCACCCGCACTACAACAGGGGAGAACACGAACCCCGTGCGGAAGAGTGGCTGCGCCGGGGTGTGCAGACATGGCTTGATGTGCTGGAGCAGGTGCCGGATGTGCCTCTGTTTTTGGAGAACACCCACGAACGCGCCCTGCAACCCATTCTGAATTTGCTGGATATGCTGCCCGCCGCCCGCACGGGGCTGTGTCTGGATGTGGGGCACTGGCACGCCTTTGCACAGGGATGGCGCAACCGGGACCTCGCGGAATGGCTTGAGCTTGCCGGGGCGCGGCTGCGGCACCTGCACCTGCATGACAATGACGGCAGTGACGACCAGCATGCGGGGCTGGGGGCGGGGAGCATTCCCCTTGAGGAGCTTTTCGGCGTGCTTGCCGCATCGGGAGTGCGCCCCTCCGCCACGCTGGAGCCGCATGACGAAGGGGCGTTTGAGACTTCGCTGGCCGTTCTGGAGCAGCGGGGCGATTGGGTTGCCGCGCTGCGCACGGAATAGTCTGTTCCGGAGGCGGTCCGGCACGGAGGACGCAAGCCCTGCCCGATGCGGCAGCCCCTCAGGCTGCTATGACCATTCCAGCAGCCTGCGTTCGCCCTGCAGGGC
>CAYRLL010000014.1:0-806 GCA_964425115.1 uncultured Desulfovibrio sp.
CCGCAATCCCTCCCGCCATGTGCGTTACTGGGAATTCGCTGCGTCCATATCGGGAAAGGTGCTGGAGCCGGATACATCGGTAACGGGAAAGGGGATGCAGGGGGAGATGGCATGGAATCCCAAATCCGCCACCTTTGAGGCGGCGGGTATTCCCGTGGTGCCGTATGGCGATGACGGTACTGTGAACCCGTACCCGCTGTTTGCGGTGCAGGCGGTGGAGTCCGGTTCCGGCAAGGTGCTGGCAAGCACATCTGTGGTGGTGCCGGTGGGAACGGAAATGAGCTGCTGGCGCTGCCACGGCGGTGAATGGGGACGCCCTGCCGACGGCACAGGTGTTTCCATGGAAACGGCCCGTTCCATTCTGACCGTGCATGACAGGCGAAGCGGCACCGACCTGCTCGCCCGTTCCGAGGCAGGCAAACCCGTCCTCTGCCAGAGTTGCCACCCCGACCCGCTTCTCAACGCCAAGGGAGACCCTGCACGGTTGAACCTGCCTGCGGCTCTGCACGGTTTTCATGTGAATTATCTGAAGGGGGGCGGGGCGGAAACCTGCTCTTACTGCCACCCGGACAGCACCATAGGCCTGACGCGGTGCCTGCGTGACAGCCACGGGACGGCGGGCATGACCTGCGTGCCCTGTCACGGCTATCTGGAAGACCACGCCCTGTCGCTGCTCAAGAAGGAGAACGAGCGGGGCAACACGCGCGCGCCGCTGCTCATGCGCGCCGTGAGCCCGCGCCTGGTGCCCGACGTGGCGGCCATCAACGCGCGCACCCCGTGGCTTCAGGAGCCCGACTGCCTGACCT
>CAYRLL010000014.1:816-12930 GCA_964425115.1 uncultured Desulfovibrio sp.
GAGAAGGAGATAGGCAAAGAGCGGGCAGAACTCTTCATGCGCGCCGTATCTCCCAGAAGCGTGCCGGATGTGGCGGCCATTAACGCCAGAACGCCATGGGCGCAGCAGCCGGACTGCCTTACCTGCCACACGGAGGCGTATGCGCGTCCGGGCAGGGATGCCGTGGCTTTCAATACCTGGACCGCCGATGCCAGCGTGCTATACAGGGTGCGCAAGGATATGACCGGCACCGTGCCGTGCATCGCCTGCCACAACAGCCCGCATGCCACACACCCTTCGGACAACCCCTTCGGGAAGGACAGGGATGCCATGCAGCCGCTGCAGTATCAGCAGCTCAATGCGGCCATAGGGGCGCAGGGCAACTGTCAGGTATGCCACGGGCCGGATTCGGGACTCACTCCTGAAATGTCGCCGCACCACCCCATGCCTCCCGTGGGCAGATAGCGGCCTGTACGCGCCACGCGGCGGTTGAATATGCGAAACGCCCCGTCACACCTTCCGGTGGCGGGGCGTTTTTTGGGGTCGATGAAGTCCCTCTGTGCAGAGCGGCTACCCGGTGTTGCGCGGTCCAATCTTGCCGCGCACGCTGTCTATGGTCCGGGCAAGGGAATCGGTTTCCACCGGTTTGGCAAGGTAGCCGTCCATGCCTGCGTTCAGGAAGGTTTCCCGGTCGCCGTCCATGGCGTATGCCGTAAGGGCAATGACGGGAATGGACGCCAAGGCGGTGAATTCCGGTCCGGTGCGTATGCAGCGCACGGCTTCCACGCCGTCCATGACCGGCATCTGGATATCCATAAGCACAAGGTCAAAGTTGTCTTCCTTCAGGGCGGTAAGTGCTTCCTGTCCGTTCCGCACCGTTTTGACGGAGTGCCCCAGCAACTCAAGCTGGCGGCGTGTTGCCAGCCTGTTCACGTCTTCGTCTTCTGCCAGCAGGATGCGGAGCGGGCTGGTGATGCGGGCGGGCAGGGGCTCACGGTCAGGGGGCTGCGTTAGCGCCCTTTCTGCGGGGCGGAAGGTGACGCAGAAGTAGACGCTGGTGCCCACGCCCTCTTCACTGGAAATGGCCATGTTGCCGCCCATGAGGTGCACTAGCCGCTTGCAGATGGAGAGGCCCAGTCCGGCTCCCTGATACTGGCGGGTGTATCCTTCGCTCGCCTGCGTGAACGGCTCGAAGAGAATGTGCATCTTGTCATCGGGAATTCCCACGCCTGTGTCGGTGATGGAGAACAGTATCCGCACTGTTCCCGGCCTGGAGGAGGGCATGGGGTACGCTTCTACGTTCACGCTGCCGCGCTGCGTGAATTTGAATGCGTTGCCTGTAAGGTTGGTGATCACCTGTTGCAGCCGGGCGGAATCTCCCATCACTGTTTCCGGAATACGGGGGTCTGCGTATACATGCAGGGCAATCCCGGTCTGCTTGGCAATGGGGAAAAACAGGTCCTGCGTTTCCCGCAGCAGAGCGGCAAGGGAGAACGGGGCATCGCTCATGGGCAGTTTGCCTGCCTCTATGCGAGAGAGGTAGAGGATATCAGAGAGCAGCTGAGAAAGGCGCCTTGCCGATTGCAGGGCCGTGTTGGCGTATTGGCGCTGCTCGCCTGAGAGGGAATCGGCCTGCAGCAGTTGCAGCATGCCCATTATGCCGTTCAGCGGCGTGCGTATCTCGTGGCTCATGTTGGCAAGGAATTCGGATTTTGCCTTGTTTGCGGCTTCCGCTTCTTCCTTGGCCTGAATGATCTGGCTCTGGAAGATACGCCGTTGCGTGATATCCAGATGAATGCCCATCATGCGCAGGGTCTTATCATCGCGCCGTTCCATGGCCTTGCCTCTGGCGAGAATCCACCGCCAGCTTCCGTCCTTGGCAAGCATACGGAGCTCCGTTTCAAAGGTTACGCCGGACTGCAGGTGTTCCGTGATTAGTTTTGCCACGCCGGGCATGTCATCGGGGTGTATGAGGTTGCGCCATGTTTCGAGAGATTGAGGCATTTCATAGGGAGAATAGCCGAGCATGGTGTACCAGTGGGAACTGTAATGTACCTCATTGGTGTCTGTCCGCCAGTCCCACACAGCGGCGTTCACAGCGTCCAGCGCCAGCGTGAGCCGCTCTTCGCTGCGCGTGAGGTTCCGTTCTGCCTGCGCACGCACCGCCACTTCTTCCTGCAGGGTTCTGTTCAGGTCGGTCAGCCGCGCAGTGCGCAGGCGAACCTGCATGCGCAGGAAAATGCTCAGGGCAACGGAAAGGATGACGGCTGTTATGAGGCCGCCCATGGCAAACAGGAGCCAGCGGGGCATATCTCTGCCGCTTTCCGCCGTTATCCACTGCCGCATGCCGCGTGTGTACGCGGAGTCGTTTGTATGCATCAGGTCCGCTATGACCCCGTTGAGACGGGGCAGCAGAGAGTGCGGGTCCCCCTTGGGAACGGCAAAGCGCATCTGGATGGGATTGAAGATGATGGGTGTGCCTTTGAGATCATGCTCGGCCTTATGCCGTAATCCGAACATGCGGTTTGCGGCTGCAGCATCGGCATTGCCCTCCGCCACAGCCCGGAAGCAATCTGCGTAGGAGGAGAACTCCACGGCTGTGAACGGCAGCCCGAATCCCTGCATGAGCTGGGTAAGAGCCTTGTTGTGGGTGTCTCCCTTGAGCAGGGCAATGCGCTTTTCTCCAAGGTCGGGAAAGCTCTGTATGCCTGAGTGGCGGGCAACGAATATTTCGCCCCAGTTGGTGAGCAGGGCCGTTTCCGAAAAATCAAAAAACGCCAGCCTGTCGTCCCGCAGTGCCACGGCGGGCAGAAGGTCCAGCGAGCCTCCGGCAGTCATTTCATACACGGTGTCCCAGCTGCCGGGAACGATGACAAGCTCCCAGCCAAGCCTTTCCGCCGCTTCCAGCAGGATGTCGCCGAACAGGCCCGATGGTTTTCCTTCCGGCGAGAGGAACAGCATGGGGTTGTTTTCATACACGCCCACCCGCACGGTTTCGGAGTGGGCAATACGGGCAGGGGCCGTGGCGAGCAGGACAAGCAGCAGGCATAAGGTCAGCACCCGGCGCAGGGAAGGGCATGTCTTACGCCCGGTGGCAGCCGGGCATGAGGGAAACGGCGGGATGTTTGGGAATGCCGGAGAGGAATCGGTTGTTTCTGCACTGTTCATGAGCCTGTGTCCGCCATGTGCTGCAGGAAAGTCGGTAACGGCAGAGTCCTGCTGCCAGCATACACAAAACGGACCGGACGGCAATGAGAATGAAATCAGCAGCGCAGAGTCGCCCGCAGCCTGTCGGGATGAAGCAGAAGATCAAGTCCGTCCGTAACGCTGCGTACTGTCACATGGGCGGCAAGAAGCGCCTCGGCAGCAACACCTTCGCTTCCCATCACGGCTACGGCAAGGGCAGCCCGCCTGAGCATCAGCCCATCATTGCGCCCGTTGCCGAAGGCGGCGCACCGGGTGGCATCCAGCCGCAGCAGCGCTTGCAGCTTGGCGCTGTCCTGCGGGATAAGGGCGGGGGCGTTGCCGCACTCCTGCTTTTGCGGTGCGGCATCTGCGCTGCCGGAAGGCCCTATCACCATAACCTCAGCCGGTAAGCCTTGCATGGCGCGGGTAACCGTGCCGTGCGTATCGGCTGTGAGCACGACTATACGCAGGGCCGGTGCCAGCCGGACAAGACGCTCCGCCACGCCGGGCAGCAACTCGCCATCCTGCGCCACGGTGCCGTTGTAATCCAGAACAAGTGTTTCAAGGGTTAGGGACGGACCGCCGGGAATGGTTATCTGCAGCATGTGTCTTCCTCCTGTGTGTCTTCCAGCAGCGATTCCAGCTGGGCGATATCCGGAAGCCCCTGCGCTCTGTCCCAGCAACGGCGTATGCGCCCCGCGCCCATGAGCACCAGCCTGTCCGCCAGCCGCAGGGATTGCCCAAGGCTGTGCGATACCATGATAACAGGTATGCGCTGTTTCAGCCTGACGAGCAACGATTCGATTGTCCGCGAGGCAATGTTGTCCAGAGAGGCTGTGGGTTCGTCCAGCAGCAACAGGTCCGGGTGCATGGCAAGGCAACGGGCGAGGCACAGCCGCTGCTGCTGGCCGCCGGAAAGTGTTTCGGCAGGCGCATCCAGCCTGTGGGCCACTTCATCCCACAGGGCGGCTTCCGTAAGGGCCTCCTCCATGCGGGTGGCGATGGATGCCTGCGAAAGTCCAAGCGCATGGCGCAGGGGCAGCTCCATGTTGCGGCGGATGGAAAGGGGCAGCACATCCGGCGACTGAAAAACCATGCCCACGCGGACACGCAGACGGGAGGGATCGCGAAAGGCGGAGCCATGGATATCCACATCCCGGTCATTCAGCCGCAGAAACGCGCCGCCTTCCGTGCGGCAGCCGGGCAGGCATTCATTCAGGCGGTTGAATACGCGCAGCAGCGTTGTCTTGCCGGAGCCGGATCTTCCCACCAGCACTGTGGCACCCTGCGCAGGCACATTGAGGGTTATGTCATGCAGCACTTCTGCGTTGCCGAAGAAGACGGAAACACCGGCGAGCCGTGCGGCCGGAGGTGGAGAGGCAAGGGTGCGGTCAGGCTCAGTCATGCGGGTTCCTGCGAAGATATCTGTATGATTAGGAAGGTTGGCGGACAACAGTCCCTTTCCATCGGCGTTCCAGCGCCAGTTGCAGCATCCGGGCTCCGGCGAGCAGGCTCAGGGAAAGGGCCAGAAGCACAAGGGCTGCGGCAAAGCCCTGCTGCAATTCCGTAGCGTCCCGGTACTCTGCGGAGCGGTAGAAGATGGTAAAGGGCAGGGCTTCAAATCTTGCGGTAACACCGGCAGGCAGGCCCGCATTGGCGACCACGCCCGTGAGCATGATCACCGCCGTGTCTTCTGCGGCGCGACCGGCGGCGAGCAGCACACCGCCCAGAATGCCCCGGCCCGCAGCCGGAAGCAGCACACGGCGCATGGTGGTCCACTTCCCCAGCCCCATGGCGGCTCCGCTCAGGGATAACTGGTGCGGAAGCGATCCCAGTGCGCCGCGTGTGGTGGTGACCAGCACGGGCAGTACAAGCAGGGCAAGACAGGCAGATGCCAGCAGCAGGGAGGGACCGGTCTGTGGCAGAAGGGTGCGCCGAAGGGTGAGCAGCAGGGTGAAACCGAACAATCCCATGACAATGGAGGGAATTCCGGCCAGCAGGTCCAGTGCGAATCCCAGCCACGTCCGGACAGCAGGGCGGGCGAACGCGGCAAGATACACGCCGCAGCCTATGCCGGGAACAAGGGCAAAAAGCATGGTCAGGCCAAGGAGTGACAGGGTGCCTACACATGCAGGCCATATGCCGTCCCATACGGGAGTGCGTCCGGTTATGGCGTCCAGTGCCGGAACGTTGCCGAAAAACAGCTCGCTGCCCAGTGCGCCGTATCCGCGTACAAGCAAAACCCCGGTCAAAGCGGCCAGTGCCGCCGGAACCACAAGGGCAGAGAGCCACGCCCATGCGGTGATGAGGGATAACTGCGGGTGTTTCATGCGCCGTATCCGTAAGTGGCTGAAGGGCTGTTCCTGGCCAGCAGCGCCCTGAGGGCCAGTTGTACCCCAACATTGACGAGCAGCAAAAGGCAGCCTGCCACAAAGAGTGAACCATAGGCCGCGCTGTGGGTGTCTGTGGCCAGCACAAGGCCGATGTGGGCCGTAAGGCTGCGGATGCTGTCAAAGACAGAGTGGGGCCATTGCGGGGCGTTGCCTGCCAGCATGAGCGGAATGAGCGTATCGCCTATGGCACGCCCGAATCCGAGTGCTGCGGCGGCAGACAGGTTGCCCCGGCAGGCGGGCAGCACAAGGTGAACAAGGGTTTGGCGGCGGCTGAACCCCAGTGCGGCCCCGGTGAGATGCAGGCGGCTCTCCGTCTGCCGTATTCCGGCATCCATGACCAGCGCCATGGTCGGCAGCGCCACCAATGCCAGCACCAGCGCCGCCGCTGCCCAGCACAGGCCGGAGCCGCTTCCCGCCGCTTCCCGTATGAAGGGTACCAGCAGAAAGAGCGCGGCAAATCCGTATACCACGGTGGGAAAGGCTGTCATGCCGCGGAGCAGCGCAAGGAGCAGCCGGGCAAGCGGTGCGGGAACAAAACCACGTATGCTGCAACACAGCCCCAGAGCCAGCGGCCAGCCCAGTGCCAAGGCGGAAAGGGCAAGACACACAGACGCCGCCAGCATGGGCAGAATGCCGAATTCGCCTGTCTCCGGCCGCCATGTGCCGCTCAGAACGGCAAGGCCCTGCCCGCCTGTGAAGACGGGCAGGGCAAAGAGGAACAGAAAGCCGAACACGGCTGCCACGGCACACGCCACTGTTGCGGCGGCTGTGCCGAGCAGCAGGCCCGCAATGCGGTCCTTGCTGTGGGGCATGTTATCGTCCGGTCGGTATGTAGCCGCTGGCGCGGATGATTTCTTCACCTTCGGCGGAGAACAGGTAGTCGATGAAATCCTTCACCACGCCCTGCGGCTCGCCCTTGGTATTCATGTAGAGCTTGCGGGTAATGGTGTAGCTGCCGTCGGCGGCGTTGTCCTGCGTGGGGGTCATGCCGTCCACTGTGGGAGCCTTCACCGAAGTATCTATGTGCCCTATGCCCACGTAACCGATGGCACCGGGGTCCTGTGCCACAGAGGTCTTCATGGCACCGTTGGAAGGCACCACGTTGGCGGAGACGGCTACGGGGCCCTTGGCAAGCATTTTGCCGTCAAACACTTCGCGGGTGCCGCTGGCTTCGTCACGGGTGTACAGGGTGATGGCCCTGTCTGCCCCGCCCACTTCGCTCCAGTTGGTTATTGTGCCCGCATAGATGGCGCGCACCTGCTCGGAAGTGAGCGCACTCACGGGATTTTCCGGGTGCAGCACCACGGCCACGCCGTCAATGGCAAAGGCAAAGCTGACAAGCCCGTATTTCTCCACTTCTTCGGGAGAGAGGGGGCGGCCGGTGTTGCCGATTTCCACAAGGCCCTCGCCCGCCTGCTGCACGCCCACGCCGCTTCCGCCTCCGGCAACGCTGATACGGATGTCGGTGTTTACGGTCATAATGCGCTTGGCGGCTTCCTTCATCACCGAGATGTGAGCGGTACCACCGGCAATGTTTATGCTGCCCTGCTTGCCCTGAAAGGCATCAAGGGGGGCAGCCCATGCCATGGGAACGGCAAGGGCCAAACAAAAGACAGCAAGCATAACAGGACGGAAGATGCGCGACATGAATCTCTCCTTGCTTGAAGTGGAAAAGGGGCAATGGCAATGTGCCACCGGCCTGATGTTACGATCAGGTGACGATATCCGCAGGGAAGGTTGCGGACAAATTGATTGTGATGATGGAAGTCTTATTTGCCTATTGGGATTGTCTATTCTGCGTGATTCCGGGTACCCGGGGCAGGTATCGGCACGGGCGATGCTTCATGCGGTGTGTGCTTTTTTGCAATCGGAAATGCCGCAGAACCGGAGATGTCTTTTGCTGCGCAACGCAGGAAGTGCCTGATTGTTGCGGATGTTCCATGACAGCCGTCCATAAATGCGTTATAAAGGAATACAGCCCCTTTGCGGGGCAGCACAAATACTGTTCGAATACCCAAAGAGTCTGCCTCCGGTCGGATGCACCAATCGCAAGGAGCCGTTACGATGACGTCTGTTCTTTCCCCGTGGCTTATATGGTTTCTGGCAGGAGTGCTCATCATGCTCGCCGAAATGGGTGCTCCCGGGTTTGTAATCATGTTTTTCGGTGTAGGGTGCTGGGCGGCGGCCATTGTTGCAGCCGTGGCACCGGATGCCTTTGCCGTGCAGGTGGGGGTGTTTATTGCGGTAACCCTGTTCTCCCTGCTCACCCTGCGCAAGGTGGCGGTGCGTATCTTTGTGGGGCGCAGCGAAGGCACCATGCAGGAGGATACCGGCAACGTGCAGGTAGGCGCGCGGGTGCGTGTGGAAGTGCCGTTGCAGGCGGGCAGGCATGGCAGGGTGCGTTTCCGGGGAACCATGTGGACTGCCGTGGCGCAGGAAGACATAGCCGCCGGGGAAGAGGCCGAAATAACAGGAGTGGACAGGAACAACCGTTCGTGCCTGCTGTTGCGCCGTGTGCCTGCGGGGGACGGCACGAACTGACAGACGGCGGATTGCGGTGCCGGGGCGGAGCATGCTCTTTCCCGTCTGCCTGTTTTCCGCCTTGGATCGTACTCGGATAGTGTGCTGCCGGGGGCGCGGCCTCCGGTGGTCAACGGACCTTTCTACAAAAAGGAGAATACCAGTGTTAACACCGGCAACCATAGCATTGATCGCATTGGCCGTACTACTCGTTGTGGTGCTTCTCAAGGGGGCGGTCATCGTGCCCCAGAAAAGCGCGGGCATTGTGGAACGGCTTGGCAAATACAGCCGCACGCTGGAGGCGGGCTTCCATGTGCTGGTGCCCTTTGTGGACCGCATTGCCTATTCGTTCAGCCTGAAGGAGCACGTGGTGGATGTTCCCGCCCAGATATGCATCACCAAGGATAACGTGAGCGTGGAGGTGGACGGCATCATCTATCTGGAAGTGCAGGATGCCTTCAAGGCCGCTTACGGCATAGACAACTACCTGCGCGCGGCTTCGCAGCTGGCGCAGACCACCCTGCGTTCGGCCATCGGCAAGATAGACCTCGACAAGACCTTCGAGGAGCGGGAAAAGATAAATACTGAAGTCATTGATGCCATTGATCAGGCGGCCATGTCGTGGGGCGTGAAGGTGCTGCGCTATGAGATAAAGGACATAACCCCGCCCCATTCCGTTAAGGAAGCCATGGAAGCGCAGATGACGGCTGAACGCCAGAAGAGGGCGAATATCGCCACATCAGAAGGTGTGCGCCAGAGCATGATCAACCAGTCGGAAGGCGAGAAGCAGAAGCAGATAAACGAGGCGCAGGGCAAGGCCGCGCAGGTTACGCTGGTGGCGGAAGCCGATGCCAAACGCATAGAGATGGTCGCGGCGGCAACGGCGCGCGGCATTCGTGAGGTGGCGGAAGCGGTCAAGGCCGAAGGCGGGCTGGAGGCGCTGAACATGCGCCTTGCGGAGCAGTATATCACCCAGTTCGGCAACCTTGCCAAAACCACCAACACGGTGCTCATGCCGAGCAACGTGGCGGATGTGGCAGGCGTTATTGCCACGGCCATGTCTACCGTAAAGGAAGTGGGCGGGCAGGGAAGGTAACCTTCTCCCTTATCGCTGCGGCGGAACATATTCATGCGGCCCCGCTGCATCCGTGGCTCCGGCAACACGCCGGGACGGGTGCGCGGGGCCGTAGTTTGTATGGCGGCGCATAGAGAATTACAATTTTGTAAAGACAAAATTGGATGCTGAACGAGGCATTCAGCGTGGAGGGCAACACTCATCCTACATTTTTGCCCTTTTCCGGCCGTGAAAGCACCATTTGTGGGGGGCTTGCCGTGCATGTGCAACGATGAGCACGGGGAGGCAGGCAGATGTGCACGCTGCGCTGCGCTCAAAATATCAAAATTGTAAAATCAGAAAAATATAAAATGACAAATTTGTTTTTCTGTATCCGGCTTTCCTGCCGGATGTGGCGGTCCGGGGTTTTGGGGGTATTGCTAACCTGCTGATACCATATCGGATTACAGAAAAAACGTGGGTGGGCGCAGTTTCGGCATCGGCTTTGCTTCATGGTTTGCATGAACGATACCCTCGCCAGCCTCAAGCTCAAGGTCCTTGCAGACATCAGCAATGTCATTAACAAGGCGCTCGACCTGGAACAATCCATGGGCGAGATTCTGGCCATTCTTTCAGACAACCTGAGCATGAAACGCGCCACCATAACGCTTATGGACCGTGCCAGCGGGGCGCTGGTCATCACGGCATCGCACGGGCTCACGCCCGAAGAGAAAAAGCGCGGCGTGTACAGGCTGGGCGAAGGGGTGACCGGCATGATCTTTGAGACTGCCCGCCCTTATATCGTGCCCGATGTGCACAACGACCCGCTTTTTCTGGACAAGACAGGCGCGCGCAAGGTGGAGCGGGACAGGGTTTCTTTTCTTGGTGTGCCCATCCTGCTGCATGCCACGCCCATAGGCGTGCTCAATGTGGACCGCCTGTTTGACGACGATGTGTCCTTTGACGAGGACGTGGGCTTTCTGACCATCGTTGCCACGCTTATTGCGCAGTTCATCAGTCTGAACGAGCAGGTGGAAGAGCGCGTGGACGAGCTTAAGCGCGAGAATGTCTCCCTGCGCTACCGCGTTTCCAAAGAGATAAAGGGGCCGTATATCGTTGCCCGCAGCCCCGCCATGCTGGACGTGGAAAGGCAGGTGGAGCGCGTTGCCCCAACCCGCGCCACCGTGTTGCTGCTGGGCGAATCCGGCGTGGGCAAAACGCTCATCGCCCGCGTTATTCACGATCTTTCGGACCGGGCCAACTTTCCGTTTGTAAAGGTGAACTGCGCCTCCATTCCCGAAAATCTTCTGGAATCAGAGTTGTTCGGGTATGAGCGGGGGGCGTTTACCGGGGCGGTGAATTCCAAAGCCGGACGCTTTGAAGAGGCGAACAAGGGAACCATTTTTCTGGACGAGATAGGCGAGTTGCCCCTTGCCTTGCAGGCGAAGCTGCTGCGCGTGATTCAGGACCGCGAGTTCGAGCGGCTGGGCAGCAACCTCACGCGGCGCGTGGATGTGCGCATCATTGCCGCTACCAACCGCGACCTTGAGGACTTGGTGGAACAGAGCCTGTTCCGGCAGGATTTGTACTATCGCCTGAGCGTGTTCCCCATCCGTATCCCTGCCCTGCGGGAGCGCAAGGAGGACGTGGTGGGGCTTCTGAATCACTTCCTCGGCAAGGTTGCCACCGAGTACGGCCGTCAGATTGCCTTTGAAGCCGATGCACTGGACGTGCTGCGCCGCTACGACTGGCCCGGCAACGTGCGCGAGATGGAGAACCTTATCGAGCGGCTGGTCATAATGGCGGAAACCTCGCGTATTGAAACACCCATGCTCACGCCGCTGCTTGCGTCCAACGGTTCGGGCGAAGCGGGAAGCTATTCGGAAGGTGCAAGCCCCCATCATTCGCTCAGGGATATTGAACGTACAGAGGTTATAAACGCCCTGAAGCGTGTGGGCTGGATTCAGTACAAGGCTGCGGATGAGCTGGGGCTTACCCCCCGCCAGATGGGCTATCGCGTGAAGAAATTCGGGCTGGAATCCCTTATCGCTTCAGAACGCGCCCGTTACCGCTGATTGCAAAATTTCCTTCCTCCTTCCCCGCCTGAAGGGCGGCTGCGTACCCTGCTGCACAAGGCCTGTGCAGCAGGGCGCATGTCCGTCTTTATCATTTTAATTGAGCGGTTGACGTGTTGCCTGCTTGTGCTGCATGTGCATAACTGGCTTTACGGCATGGCGGAGCGCAACATGCGGAAACCATTCAGACTGGTGCGCGCGTGGAGTGTGCCTGCATCTGTAGTAACGCGCAGCGCACACACGGAAATGGGGGTATCCGGCACATGAAAGACAGGGCTATTTTGTTTGATTGGGGCGGAACGCTCATGGAATCCATGCCCTATTACCGGGGGCCGGGCAACGGCTGGTCCCACGTGCCACCCGTGGAAGGTGCGGCGCAGACCCTGCGGCTTTTGCGCTCATCGTGGATTATGGGGCTGGCGTCCAACGCATCCGAATCGGAAGAGAGCGAGATACGCGAGTCGCTGGAGTGCATGGGCGTGGGGCTGCTGCTGGACAGGATATACACCTACCGCAGCATAGGGCGGCCCAAACCCTGGCCGGAATTCTGGCGGCATGTGCTTGCCGACCTTGGCCTTGCGCCGGACCGTGTGGTCATGGTGGGGGACGATTTTATGGGAGATGTGTGGGGGGCGACCAATGTAGGCATGCATGCCGTGTGGTTGAACCTTGGCTCTGCCGATGTGCGAAGCGGCGACCGTTTTACAACGATTCACCGGTTCGCTGACCTGCCGCAGGCTCTGCACCTGCTGGGGTTCGAGGGATAACCCTGTCAGAACCAAGGGCACATTGCGGCGGACTGACACAAGCAAATAAGCCGGGGGAACGCCCCGGCTTTATCTTTTCACATTATCCCGGATGGCAGAGCGCGTTATACCACCATGCCGAAAGAATGGATCACGTTCTT
>CAYRLL010000014.1:13030-15489 GCA_964425115.1 uncultured Desulfovibrio sp.
TCCCGGATGGCAGAGCGCGTTATACCACCATGCCGAAAGAATGGATCACGTTCTTGCGAAAGGCGCGGGTCCGCCACACTTCTTCCGCTCCTTCCCGGTGCAGGTCTTCCGTCACCAGCGATCGCAGGGTTTCCATCTGGGCAGCTGACAGTTGCAGCAGCCGTATGTCGCCCAGCAGTGCAAGGGGATCGCTTACATCCGCAGGCATGGGGTCACTGCCCGTGTCGTGGTACAAAAACCGTATGGTGCCCTGAGGGCTGGCCTTGCAACGTTCCAGAAAACTGATCATCGTTATTCTCCTCTCCGCACAGTACGTCACCGACCGGCGTGTTCCGGAAACCATGGTTCCCGGGTGCAAACTCCGGATGCGGCACCCGACAACAAAAAAAGACCTCTCATGCCGAAAGGTCGATGCGTTTGCTGACATCGCCTCATGGATCCGCGCAACAGCACGGGTCGGCTTTGGCACCTTGCCCACGCGGGCAGGTTGCCGGACGGTCAAAGGGCCTCTCCCTCGCGTCCTCGTCATGAGTAGTGACAGGGGTGGATATATGAATCTTGTTCCGATGTGTCAACAAGGAAATGTGGCATTTGTCATATAGTAATAAAAACAGCGCATTATTGTAACAATTATCCGCGGGGAGTCGTACTTTCCGGTACTACTCTCCCTGCCTTGTTCACGAAAATGTCATGGGATGAGCGTTGCTCCCTTTTTCCCGCGCTGGTGTTTCGGAGCATGATAGGATAGGCAGGTACGCGAAAATCCGGCATTACGCATAACGAGGCATCGGGCGCATGGGCAATTTTTTCGGCAACATGGTCACCGGGCGGCAACGCATGGGGGTGGCCGCCCTCATCATGGCGGCAAGCGTGTTTCTTTCACGCTTCATGGGGCTCATCCGCGACAAGGTTATATCCTATTACCACGGTGCCACCGTGGAATCGGACATCTATTTCGCGTCCTTTGTCATTCCGGATTTCCTGAACTACCTGCTGGCGGGCGGCTATTTTTCCATCACGCTCATTCCGCTTCTGGCCGAGTATTTCGAAAAGGGCGAGGAGGAAGGATGGCGGTTTTTATCCGCCGTCCTGTGCTGGGTATTTCTGGTGGCGGGAGCACTCACCGCATTGGCCTGGGCGGGTGCGCCGGGGCTTGCCGCCGTTGCCGCGCCGGGTTTTGATGGCGAATCCATGGCCCGTCTTGGCTTTTTTCTGCGTATCATTCTTCCCGCACAGGTGTTCTTCCTGCTGGGAGCCTGCCTGTCCGGGGTTCTGTACATGCGGCGGCAGTTTGCCGTGCCCGCCCTTACGCCGCTTATCTATAACGCCTGCATCATTCTCGGCGGTCTGCTGATGATAGACCGCGGCATGGAGGGGTTCTGCTGGGGGGTGCTGGCGGGTGCCGCAGCCGGGAGCTTTCTGCTCCCTCTGCTGGCGGTGCGTGCCGGAGGAGGGATGCGCCTGCAGGTACGGCTTTTCCATCCCGGGGTGCGCCGTTTTCTGCTGCTGGCACTGCCGCTCATGATCGGGCAGTCCATCGTGGTGCTGGATGAGCAGTTCGCGCGCATCTTCGGCTCGCTGACCGGTGACGGAGCCGTAAGCCTGCTCAACTATGCCCGGCGTATCATGCAGGTTCCCGTGGGCGTGGTCGCTCAGGCGGCGGGTGTGGCTTCCTTTCCCTTTCTGGCTGCGCTGGTGGCAAAGGGGGATGAGCAGGGCGTAAATACCACCCTGAATACGGCCATGCGTAACACCATGCTGGTGATCATTCCTGTCAGCGCGTGGATGATTGCCGCAGCGGAACCCACCCTGCGGCTCATCTTCCAGCAGGGCGGATTCGGCCATGAGCAGACTGCGCAAACAGCGCCTCTGCTACGCGTCATGCTGGTGGCGGTGGCCTTCTGGGGCGTGCAGCAGCTTACCGGGCGCGCTTTCTACGCACGCAAGGACACCATCACTCCGGCGGTAACGGGCACGGTGGCAACGGCTGTGGCGTTGCCCCTGTACTGGTGGCTGTCCGGTCTTTGGGGGGCGCTGGGCGTAGCTGCTGCGGGAACGGTTTCCGTGGTGCTCTACAGCTTCATGCTCGCGGGGGTGTGGCGTATCCGCTACGGCGCACAGGCGTATGAAGGCGTGGCGCGTGTTTTTGCCGTTGCCGTGTTGTGTTGCCTGCCTGCCGCCTTGGGGGCGTGGCATGTGGCGGATATGGTGTCTGCATACATGCCGCAGGCTCCGCTATGGGGCGCCTTCTGGTCCCTTGCGGCCAGCTTTGGCGTGTTCGGCTTAGCGTATGCTGCTGCGGCGCGCGTGGCGGCACCCCATCTGCTGGACCCGCTGCTGCGTCTTGTCCGCAGAAAAAGTCGTCGTTCAGGGCAATAAAACAGGGCACCCGGCCACCTGCTGTGCCGGATGCCCTGCCAGTCGTTCTGCCTGTCGTTCTGCCGACCATTTTGCCAAAG
>CAYRLL010000014.1:15589-42273 GCA_964425115.1 uncultured Desulfovibrio sp.
TTCTGGCAGCCGCTTTGCCAAAAGCCGTTCACGGGCGGGCGCAACCGCTACTGCTCCAGACCTCCGCTGCCGGGGCCGTCGAACATGGGACCCGCGCCTGCCGCATCCCATTCCGCCTCCAGCGCCGAGAGTTTTTCATCCAGCCATTCATACAGGGCGCGGGCGGTATTGTAATTCATCACAATGCGCGAATGCACGTTGCGCGTCACCACCTTCTGTTCCCCCTCAGTGGGAATGATTTCATGCCCTATGGAGCCGTCCGGGGAGATGATGCGTTCCGAAAAGGCAGGCAGCTTGTCACTTTCTGTGTAAAAGTTCATCTCCACTTCGCCGTGGGGGTTCACTCCGCCCCACACGCCGTGAGCGTATTCGAGAGCCGCGTCCGGCTTGATTTCGTACTCGTAGCGGATTCTCGCGGGGAGCTTGTATCCCTTGCTCATGTCTTCTCCTTTATGCGTGGAAGGCGGCGGATGCCGCCGGTGGATTATGAGGAAGTGTCCAGAATGCTGCCGGTGGCCCGTTCCGGGGCGGCAAGCGGAGTCTGCATCGCCAGCGGGCCATGCTGGGGCAGCTGTCCCGCGCGCAGCCGGGAAGAAAATCCGGCCATGTGCCGTCGCTGCGCATCGGAAACCATGTCGCCTATGATTATCTCCGTATCATCCCTGAACGTGGTGTAGGGCCTGCTGAACAGGGGCCTGCGCACGTCCTCCAGTCCCACATGACGTTGCGGAACGATGGTGAGCATGCCCGGCAGTTGTTGGTTCTGCGGAATAACGGAAGATTCGGCCATGGGATCCTCTGCTGCATGGGGTCCGGTGCGGACGTGAGGGAAGCGTATTCGGCCTGCTGGCCGTGGCAGCCTGCGGCAGACCGCTGCAGGCCATTCTCCCCTCCAGAATACTACGGCAGGAGAGGGGGGAAGTAAAGCGCGGGGGCCGCCTGTTTGTTCCGGCGCAATGCCGTGGGGCCCGCCATGGCCCGCGATTACTTGACTCGGCTCCGGGAATACCGCAAAGTCACCCCCAATCAGATATTACAGCCTGTAGATGAATCCATTCTCGCAGGCCGTTTGAAAACGGCACACCATGAACCGCAGGAAAAGGTCCGGGGCGGGGCGGTAAGCCCGCAAGCCATGCCGGACTGCCTGTTCCTTCGGCAGATGCCTTTTTTAATGGTCCGCTAACAGCAAGCCGGGGACGAGTATGAGCGAATATACGAGCGAAGTGTTGGAAGTGCGTCCGTATCTGGACATGGAACTGCTCATGAGCGTGAGTCAGGAAAACCGTGTGGACGGCAATACCATGGAAATGATGACGCAGTTCTGGGAATCGTGGGCACCGCGCCTCAATGTCCGCAAGCTCAAGGTGGGCAAGATTCAGTATCTTGCCGTGTGGCTGGACGAGTCTGTGGAAGCCGATGTGGACGGCGTGTGGGATACCTCTCCCTCCAGCGCGTTTCTTGCGGGCAGCCTTGCGCAGGTTATGGTGATGTGTGCCGTCAATCAGGTGCTGCCGGAGGTGCAGGATGCCGGATGCGCTCCCGCGCCCAAACCCACGGACGGCCTTGTGGAGGCTCTGGAAGAAGAGGGCTGTCCGTATAATGCGGATGCCACGGCTCTTTCCCGCCGCTTTGCCGTGATAACCCATTTCCCCTTCAAGGGAGCCTGCGAAATCTGCTACCTGCAGAAGGACTGCCCCAAGGGTGCAGGCATGAACAAGGATGCCTCCTCTATCGTGCTTCCCGGCTATGAGCGGGGACAGGACTAACCCGAGCGGGTCAGTCGCCCCCCTGTATCGTCATTCAGCAATCACAACCCGGAGGCGTACTGTCGCTTCCGGGTTTTTTTGTGCCCAGTCGAGCAGTTCCCGTCTCCCGCCGCCTGCTCCGGCAGCGGAAGGTGCACTTGCATCAAGAGCTGCAGCGGCAGGGTGCTCCGCAAGCATTCTGCCGAAACGGTACCCGGTGGTATGCACGCCCTGCAAAAGGAACTGCCCGCCTTTCTCCACCATGATGAGGTTGAAAAGCAGCAGAGTTATGCGTCCGGGCACGATTTCCTCTTCGGCTTCCGCCCCGCGCGTTATATCGCCGCGCAGGGCGGCATAGGGGCTGTTGCGGCGCATGGCAATGCCCGCGGCACCGGGCAGGGCTGCAGCCAGCCCCATGCGCGCTCCGTCGTGCACCACGGCGGTGTCTATGTCGTCCACCGGCATCCCGTCGATGAATACGGTCTTTATCCGCTCTTCCACGTAGTCATGGGCAAAGCCGAATCCCGCCTCCAGCACATGGCGCACCGTGCCGCCTACCGGTGCCTCTACCGTCACGCCGTGCTGCATGATGCCGGTCCAGTGCGTCATGCCTTCCGCATCCGTCTGAATCAAGATGTCCATAAAAGTTATTCCTGGTCATTTATGGTTCGAAGTTTCTCTCTTCTGATTGCGGAATAACTATACATAACCGAGTCAGATAGAAGAAAAAATCGAATTATTTGTGGAAGATTGCAGAAAAATGGCATATTCTGCACTCACTTTCGTATGTATCCCATGTTTTCAATGGGAGCAATTGCATAATCGGACTGTAGTGCAAAAGTGCATCACAGGAAATGCCGCATAGGCCAAGAGGGTATACGCCATGTCAAAGATTCTCAGAGTGAATACGAAGGACCGCACCTTCCGTTATGAAGAGCCGGGCCAGTACGCCGGATTGGGCGGCCGGGGACTGACCTCGCGCCTTGTTCTGAACGAAGTGCCTGCCGATGTGCACGCCCTGAGCGCCGACAACAAGCTTGTCGCCGCCATCGGCACGCTTTCCGGCACTGCCGCCGCAAACTCCGGGCGTATCTCCGTCGGGGCCAAATCTCCGCTCACCGGCACGATCAAGGAATCCAACTCCGGCGGCTCCTTCTGTCAGAAACTGGCCCGTCTGGACATTCTCGCCATGGTGCTGGAAGACAAACCCGCCGATGATGCTCCCTTCTGTAATATCATCATCACCAAAGACGGCGTGAAGTTTGAAGATGCCGCCGACATAACCGGCAAGGGCACGTATGATTCCATGGACTACATCATGGATAAGTACGGCAAGAAGGCCTGCGGCATGGTCATCGGACCCGCCGGCGAAGCCTGCCTGACCGCAGCATCCATCCAGTTTTCCGACCCGTGGGGACGCCCCGCCCGTGCCGCCGGTCGCGGCGGTCTGGGTGCCGTTATGGGTTCCAAGAAGGTCAAGGCCATTGTGGTGGACGACACCGGCGGTGAGCGGTTTGCCTACGCCGATGAGGAAAAGTTCAAGGTCGCTTCCAAGCGCTGGGCCGAGATTCTGCGCAGCCATCCCGTCACCGGCGAAGGCCTGCCCGCATTCGGCACCGCCGTGCTGGTGAACATCGTCAACGAAGCAGGCGCATTTCCCACCAAGAACTTCCGTGATGGCCGTTGCGCCCACGCTTCCGACATCTCCGGCGAAAAAATCGCCGAGTTCATCACCAAGCGTGGCGGCAAGACCAAGGAAGGCTGCCATGCGGGCTGCATCATCCAGTGCTCGCAGAACTATGTGGACGAAAAGGGCGAGTACCTCACCTCCGGTTTCGAATACGAAACCGTGTGGGCCTTCGGCGGCAACGCCCTGATTCAGGATATCGATCAGATCGCGGCCCTTGACCGCGCATGCGATGACCTTGGTGTGGATACCATTGAAACCGGCAATACCGTGGCCATTGCCATGGACGGCGGCGTCATTCCGTGGGGTGACGGTCAGGCAGCCCACAAGCTGCTGTACCGCATGCTGGACAAGAAGGATTACCTCGGCAAGATCATCGGCAGCGGCGTGGACTTTGCGGCGCAGGCATTCGGCGTGGACCGCGTGCCCACGGTGAAGGGGCAGTCCATGCCCGCCTACGATCCCCGTGCGGCAAAGGGTATCGGCGTAACCTACGCCACCACCACCATGGGCGCGGACCATACGGCAGGATACGCCATCTGCCAGAACCTGCTCAAGGTGGGCGGCGATGTGAACCCGCTGGGCAAGGCAGGGCAGGTGGAAACCTCCAAGGCCCTCCAGATTGCCACCGCCACCGTGGACAGCCTTGGCCTGTGCCTCTTTGTGGCCTTTGCGGTGCTGGATACGGCGGATGCCGCACAGGTCATCTGCGACATGGTTTCCGCCCGCCACGGCATCAACTTCACACCCGATGACTTCGGCGCACTGGGCATTAACACCCTGAAGGATGAACTTGCCTTCAACCGCGCCGCAGGCTTTACCAAGGAACATGACCAGCTTCCCGCCTTCATGATGAAGGAAAAGCTGGCCCCCCACAACGTGGTGTGGGATTTCACCACCGATGAACTGCAGGGTGCTCTGGTCGATTAGTTCCGGAACCCTTTGCGAATGATATGAGCAGGGCCGGGCAGCGCAAGCTGTCCGGCCCTTCAGCATGATGAAAAGAGTTTTTGCGTTTTTTCGCCTCCGGCGGGCAGGGACCAAGCGGCCCCTGCACCCCGCAGTAGCGAGGTGCATCCGTTTTTTGATTGCAGGCTCGGCTTTACAGTAATCCGTCTTTTTAAAAAGACACGGTTTGTCAGTTATATGCAGGGCCGGGCAACACAAGCTGTCCGGCCCTGTTTACGCGTTAACGTATGGATTGCTGTGGTTCCGGGGGCTTGTGCATGGCGGCTACTTGGCGCTGGCGGGCTTGTCGCCCAGCACGTCAGAGAATTCTTCTCCGTAGATGGTGAGCATGACCATGGTGAAGCTCAGGATAAGCGGGCCGTACAGAATACCCAGCATACCAAAGGCCTTTATCCCGCCGAGAATGGACATGAAGATGAAGAAGACAGAAACGCCCGCACTGTCGCGCATGAAGTAGGGGCGCAGAAAACTGTCTATGGCGGCAACGGGCAGGGCGCACCACAGGGTGAGGAACAGGGCGTTCTGCCACTCGCCCATGATGAGCAGATAGAGTGATGCGGGAATCCACACCAACCCTGTGCCGATGACGGGAATAAGGGAGCAGAACCCCATCACCGTTCCCCAGAAAAGGGCCGGAATGCCCACAAAGGCAAGGCCAAGCCCGCCCACTATGCCTTGCAGCACTGCTACCAGCAGCCCCCCTACCAGCACGGAACGCGAAACCTGACGCAGGGTATTGATGATGTGGTCTTCCTGTTCCTCGCGCATGGGGCAGAGATACTTCACTGCCGCAAGCATTTTTTTGCCGTCCTTGAGCAGGAAGAAGATGATCAGCAGCATGAGCAGGAAGTGGAAGAAAAACGTCACCGTATCCCCCAATGCTGTGGTGGCAAAGGAGATGACGCTTTGCCCCACGGTTTTGGAGAGCAGGGTTATGTTGTGTTTTATATCCAGTTCCACCGGGTCCACGAACGGCAGTTTGGCCTGCAGCCACGCTATGGCAGGCTCTATGCGCGTTTGCTGGAGCAGGGAGTCAAAATCCGTCACGCCCAGCCAGTGGTTCACGGCACGGATGCTGTCCAGTGTCTGCGGTATAAGCCCGGAAAGGAATACGGCCACCGGCAGGGCAAAACAGACCACCAGCACGCCCATCACGGCGGCAGCGGCGGGAATTTCCCTGTTGCCCAGCCGGTTCAGAATGCGCGTGTACAGCGGAGAAAAGCAGGCGGCAACCACAATGGACAGGATCACCGTGTGCAGGAAGGGTCGTATGAGCCCGTACATCAGGTACAGGGCAAGCAGCAGCAGCACAATGAGGAAGTAGCCGTACAAACCCTGACGCGAAAAGCTGCGTTTCAGCTGTTCCAGGGGCGTGTTGCTCTCTTCTGCGGCAGAGCAGTCAATGGTATCCGTGGTATTCGTGGTGTCCGTGGAATTCGTGGTATCTGGTTGTTCAGACATAGGGTGCTATAAGCCTTATGGCAGCTACATGGCGCCGGCGGGTTTTCCTGCCAGTCCACAATAGCCGGGGTCGTTTTCATCGCTTCTTTGCGGGTTTTTGAAGTGCCACATCATGCAGTCCTGCCCGAGGCAGAATTTCATTTTGTCGTCCGATGTCTTGAGAAACGGGCAAATTTTCATCCTTGCCTCCTTTTCGGGTAGCAACATTTCCGCCTCCTCATGACAGAGTTGAAACATGGTTGTAAAGCAGCGTGTTAAATGGGTGCCTTTACAACATATCCTACTGTAAACGGCAACCGATTGCACTCCTTTTCCGATTTGCGCGGCTCCATGCCTGCGGGGAAAATGCCGGGGCAGGGCTTTTTTTCGTCTTTTGCCCTAAAGGGAAAGTCAAGTTGGCCGATAAGCCTGTTGTTAAGGTGTGTAAGGTGATGTTTCACTCATGCTTTCCGGGCGGCTCAGGCGGTGTATCTGCCGGGGCAGGAATGCCGTAACCGGCCGGAAACAGGAGACTCAGGAGGATGAATATGGATATCAGCTCTATGAAGGGCGGCGCGGAAGGTGCCTTTAACGTAATGGAAATGCAGCGCATGGCGCAGGCAGAGAATCAGGCGGGCGCTCAGGATCAGAACAGGCTTGCCCGGCCCGAACCTCAGGCCGGTGTTAAAACGGAAACCCCTATGGCTGTGCAGGGTCTGGGCGAAAATCTGGATGTCATGGTCTAGTTCTCTGTCGCAGGCCCACTGTCGCAGCCGCGTAACTTCCGGACAGTGCTCTCCATCGGGGGCATGCAGCCGGTACGGCTGCCTGACGGCGTAATACCGCCGCGTGGCGGGAGAATGTGAAACGCACCGGGCAACAACAGCGTACATTGATGACAGTCGGGCGGTGGTGCGTACGCGCACTGCCGCCCGCTTTGCGTTGGATGCGCTTTTTTCTGAACAGTCTTGCCGCTCTCACCGATCCAGAAGACGCATGGTGCGAAGCACCGCATCCATGATGTCCTCGCTGTGCTGCCCGCCAGAATGCGGGCTGTTTCGGTCATCAGTCAGGTCATCAGTTGGGCCGTCAGTTTGGCCGACAGGCAGACCATGGGACAGACCATGGGGCATACCGCCTGAACTGTCACCCGGCCATGAACCGGGCCTTTTTTCAGCCTGTGGTTCAGACAGGGGGCCGGGCAGGGCTGCGGGCAGGGGCAAGGTGCCGTAATCCGCCTCACGCATATCTCCTTCGCCCGCCAGAGAACTGCCGAACACGGCAAGCCCTATGCGTTCCATCATGCGCATGGTGGCGCGTGCATGTTCTTCATGAATAAACGGTGCTTGCGCCCCCTGCATCATGAGCATTTCCATGGAATAGCGTTGCAGCCTCTCGGCAAACTCCCGTGTCTGCCTGAGCGCCTTTTCCAGCCTGCGGTACCGCCTGAGCAGAATTGCCTGCGGGTCCGCATCGTGGGGCAGTGTGGAAAGAACATGCAGCCAGAAATCCAGCACCTCCGCATAGGAAGGGTCGGAAGCGGGATACCGCTCCAGAAAGCGCAGCAGCAGTGCATGGTTGCCGTAATGCGCCGCTCGCAGGCGGATGCGCGCATGGCGGGCAACGGGAGGCGGCAGCACCCGGCTGATGGTGAGCAATATATCCTGCGGAATGACCGTGCTCAGGCGCAGGCGCGGAACAATGGTTTTCCACAGGCTTGCCGGAATCCAGAATTGTACCGCAGAGCCATCGTCCGGTATGAGCGTGCCCGTGCGCGGAAGCGATTCCAGCATTGCCGTCAGATATCGGATTTCGTGGGGCAGCAGGGGGCCGCAATCGTCTTCCGGTGTGTGTGAAGCGTGTTGCGAGGTGGCCGGTGAGTTTATTGGTGAGTCTGCCGGGGAATATATCGGCGAATCTTCCGGTGATCCGACCTGTGATCCGACCTGTGATCCGACCTGTGAACCGAGCTGTGAACCGACCTGTGAGTCACCCCGCGAGTCACCCTGACAATCTTCTTGTGAACTGGCGGGCGTGAGCACGGCGTCCAGTTCTGCGAGCAGCGGCGTATCGGGAAAAAGCAGAAGCTCAACAAAGGCTTCATGCTCAGGGTGGTCCGGGCGCAGCACGGAACGCAGGGTCTCCGGGTCATCCCCGCCTAGCGATGTCTGCGCATAGCGCAGGGCGTCCGCGCCGGGGGTGTGCTCTGTCCGCACCCATTTCAGCAGCAGGTCGAGCACCGTTTGCACGAGCGGCCTGATAGGTTTTGCAACCGCAAGTTCAGGAGCTTCGGCAGCAGTGTCTGCCGCATCCCGCTTTTCGCCGCGGGGTTTCGGCACAGCCTTTCCCGGCGTTGCACTGCGCAGGGTGCGCCCCCTTACAGCGGGTGTGTGCGGTA
The DNA here is from genome assembly GCA_964425115.1 of uncultured Desulfovibrio sp. GTDB lineage: Bacteria > Desulfobacterota > Desulfovibrionia > Desulfovibrionales > Desulfovibrionaceae > Halodesulfovibrio. The sequence continues at coordinate 23,829 of CAYRLL010000014.1, forward strand.
TGCGGCTGCGCGGCACGTGCGTGCTCCTTGTTTCTTGTCTCTCAGCTTGCCGGATCCTGCGGGGATGTCCGGGCGGCGTCCGCCGATTCTGCTTTCACCTCGTTCCACAAGGCATCCATGGCCTCAAAGGAAAGGTCTGCAAACTGGAGCCCTCTTTCCCGTGCCAGTGCCTCCATGCGTTCAAACCGCTCAAGAAACTTCAGGTTGGTCATGTTCAGCGCGGCATTGGCCTTAAGCCCCTTGCGCCTGCCGAACTCCACCATGGTAAAGAGAATGTCCCCGAACTCCCTCTCCTGCGCCTGCGTGTCGCCGCTTGCACATGCATCGCGAAATTCCTGCCACTCGGCATCCAGCTGGCGCTCCACGCCCGCGTCATCTGGCCATGTGAAGCCTATGCGGGCCGCCTTGGAATTAAGCCTGTAGGCTTTGAGAAGCGGCGGCAGACCCTTGGGCAGGCTGTCAAAGGTGCCCTTGGGCCGCTGGGGGGCGTTCTCTTCGCCCACCTTCTTCTCGGAGCGTTTAATACGTTCCCAGTTGGCCCACACGTCCGCCACGCTGCTCACGCTGGCATCGTCAAATACATGGGGGTGGCGGCGGATCATCTTGGCCGCGTTCTCGTTAATGGAATCGGCAAGGGAGAAGCCCCGGCATTCATACAGGCGGCTGATGAACAGCATGAGAAACATAACATCTCCCAGCTCCTCGCGCACGTCCACGATTTTGCCCGCGCGTATGGCATCCACCAGTTCAAAGGTTTCTTCCAGCAGATAGTCGCACAGGGACTGCGGAGTCTGTTCCTTGTCCCACGGGCAGCCATCCGGCCCGATGAGTTTTTCGATGACGTTTTGCAGGGCTGTCACGGCTTCCGGCAGGGTGGTCTTGTTCATGTGTGCTTCCGTGGAATGAGTGTGGAAAGAAGAGGGTTGCGTATGGCAACCGCCCGGCCCGGCGGCGTTCAGTACAGGCGTTCCGGCATGAATTGACGCAGAAAGGCGGTCGTCTGCTGCAGGTAGGGGGCGGTTTGCGAATCGTACACAAAATCGGCGTTAGGCATAAAATAGGTAATGCAGGCCAGCAGCACGGTGCATATGAGCACACCCTTCACGCCTCCCAGCAGCAGCCCCGAAAAATGGTCTAGCCATGCGGCGGGGGTCGCTCCTATAAGTCTGTGCAGAATGGCCGCAAGAAGGGAGGTGCCTATGATAACGCCGATGAATATGCCCGCGTAGGCCGCAATTCCGGCCCATGAGCTGTCTGCAATGACGTTGCTCACATAGGGCGCAGCTTCGGCGTAGTACGCATTGGCGGCCAGAAATCCCCCGATGACTCCGGCAATGGCCCCCAATTCCGTGATAAGGCCCCTGAAGAGTCCCCGGATGAGAAAAAAGCCGGTTATGACGATGAAGGTTATGTCCAGCGCGTTCATGATGCAGATATCCGGCATGGGTATGGGTTGTTGCGGATGTGGGCACCGGGGTGCCGCGTTGCAGACACTGGATAGCAGAATCCCTCTGCGAGGGGAAGGGCGGCAAGCGGCGTGTTTCGGGAGAATAAAACATCCTGTGCGGCGATAAAATTTTACCGGTCCGGCAAAACGCGTTGCCGCAGGGTGGTATTCTTTGTAAGGAGTATTGTGTCGCATGCGGCGGCGGAACAGAAACGGATGACGCGCGGATGCGCGGGAGGATGATGGGCACTCTCTCTCTGGCAGCTCTCAAGGCGGGTATGCGCCTTACGGCCGATGTGGTGGACAGGAACGGCAGGAAGCTGCTTCCCGGCGGTGAACTGCTGACCGAGCAGTCGTTGCGCGTCATGAAGATTTGGGGCGTTACCGAGGCGCAGGTGGACGGAGCAGGGCAGGACGGAGAAGACGGACTGCCTGACGAAATTTCACCGGAGGTGTACGAGGCGGCACGGCATCGCACGGCAGAGCGGTTTCGGCATAACGACGCATCGTTGCCCGTGGTGCAGGAGCTTATGCGCCTGTGCTCCCTGCGTCTTGCCCGCCGCGTCTCGGAACTGCAGGCGGAAGGGGCGGACAACCCCTTCGCGGTGCTGGAGGAGACTGTCGTGCCTAAGCCCGGTATGCCGCAGCCGGACCCGGTGGAGGCGCAGGCGCTGATGCAGGAGGATATGAAGCTCGGTTCCCTGCCATCCGTATTTCATAAGCTGGTGGAGGTGGTGAACGACTCCCGCAGTTCCGCAACCGATGTGGCGGAGGTAATAGCCAACGATACCGACCTCGCCGCGCGGCTGTTGCGTATAGTGAACAGTCCGTTCTACGGCCTGCGGGCGCGTATAGACACCATTTCGCGGGCAACGGCCATAATCGGCAGCAACCAGCTGGTTTCTCTGGCCATGGGTGTTTCCGTCATTTCCTCGTTCAAGGGGGTTCCCCATGCTCTGGTGAGCATGCGCCATTTCTGGGAACATTCCATTGCCTGCGGAGTGGCGGCGCGCATACTGGCGAGCCACCATCGTGCGCCCAACACAGAAAGGTTCTTTGTGGCGGGCATTCTGCATGATATAGGAAGGCTGGTGATCTACAAAAGGCTGCCGGATCATGCCTCCCACCTGCTCTATGTGGCGCAGCAACGGGGGAGCCTTGTGCACCAGTGCGAAAAAGAGGTGGTGGGCTTTACCCATGACAGATTGGCAGGAATGCTGCTCAAAGCATGGAAGTGCCCTGTTTCACTGGAGAAGAACGTGCGCTATCACCATCTTCCCGGCATGGCGCACAATACGCTTGAGGCCGCCCTCATGAGTGTGGCAGATGTGCTTGCCAATGCGCTGGAAATGGGAACAAGCGGAGAACGGCTCGTGCCTGTGCTGGACTCCGCCGCATGGGAAGCGCTGGGCCTGCCTGTGAGCCTGCTGTGGCAGACCGCCGTTCAGATGGACTATCAGGTCGCGGAAATAGTACGCTTAATGGAAGTAGATGGCTGACACATCATCCTTTTCCCTGTCGGGAAATCATAGTCTGGAGCAGCGGCTCCGGCATCTTGAGGAGCAGGCCCGCTTCACGCTGGATGTGCTGGAAATGGCTTCCACCCTTGGCGATTTTCAGACCAGCATCAACAAGCTGCACGAGCCGACAGCGCTGCTGGAAGAAACCATTCTGCGCATAGGCGAGCTTGTCCATTTTCCGGTATCGGCCTTCTATCTCGTGGATGAAGCCAGTTCTGACTTTGTTCTTTCCCTGTGCAGACCTTCAGACTTTGCGGACGAACTGGAAACAGAGGTCCGCCATCTCATAGACAACGGCGTATTCTCCCTTGCGGTGCGCGAGAACAGGCCCATCACCGTCTACTCCCGCGACAACCGGTACCGTCTGGTGCTGCACGTCCTTGCCACCACATCGCGCACACGCGGCATGTTTGTAGGCCTTATGCCCAAAGGAGAGCGCAATCTCTCCGGCATTCTTCTGTCGCTTTTGTCCATCGTGCTCAAGCACTGCGCCAATGCCATAGAGAGCTTCGAACTGTACCGCCTTGTCCGGCAGGGAGAACGCGAGCCCCGTGAGGCGCTGGATTCGCTGCCGGTGGCAGTCTTTGATGTGACCGGGGACGGTGGTGTGGTGTATGCCAATAACTGCGCCCGCAGGCTGGCTGTCGCTGCCGGCGCGTGGGGCGCTCTCCCGTTGGGGGGCGCAGGCGACGACCGCATGGCCGGGTTCGGCCTGCACCTGCTTGTTGTTGCGGAAGATCGCCCGGTCCTGCAGGCGCTGCTGGAGAGCTGCCGTGCCGGTGAATTGCCGGAAGGCACGACCCTGCGGCTTGCCGCTGCCGCCGATGCGGAGCATGCACGGGCTGCCGTGCATGCCTGTGCCATACCTGAGCAGTTTCCCGCCACGCGGGTGCGCTGCGTCTTTTCACCGCTTGAGAACACGGCGGAATCAAAGGGAGGGACCGGGCGGTGAAGCTGGCATCTCTGGTCAATGTGCGTGTACTCGCTGTGGATGACGACCCTGCCATCCGCGATAATCTGCGGGTGTATCTGGAAGATTGCGGCAGCGTGGTGACCACGGCGGAGAATGGCCGTGCGGGACTGGCCGCATTGCGTGCTGAGATGCCGGATATTGTGCTCGTGGACCTGCGCATGCCGGAAGTGGACGGTATGGAGTTCATCCGCAATGTGTGCGGCGCGCACCCCCTGCTGCCCGTGGTGGTGGTTTCGGGAACCGGCGTTATGCAGGATGTCATAGACGCCATGCGGTGTGGTGCATGGGACTTTGTGACCAAACCGCTGGTGGACATGCAGATTCTGGATTACGTGATGGGACGGTGCCTTTCCCGGGCGCAGTTGCTCAGGGAAAACGAGGCATACCGGCAGGGTCTGGAAAGCAAGGTCGCAGAGCGGACTGCCGACCTTGAGGCATCATACAGAAATATGCGCAGGCTCATGCGGGCCACGGTGGCTTCGCTGTCCGGCGTAACGGATATGCAGAGCAGCTTTACGGGTATGCATCAGCAGCGGGTTTCCATTCTGGCGCGTACCCTTGCAGAAAATATGGGTTTTACGGCGGCCCGGGTGGAAGGTGTGGAAACGGCCGGCCTGCTGCACGACATAGGGTTGCTGCATGTTCCTTCGGAATTTCTGTCCAAGCCGGGTGCCCTGACCAAGCTGGAATGGGCCTTTGTGTATCTGCATCCCCGTTCGGCATATGATGTGCTCAGCCGGGTTCCTTTTGAGCAGCCTGTGGCGGATATCGTTCTGCAGCATCATGAGCGGATGGACGGTTCCGGGTATCCGCAGGGTTTGCAGGGAGAGGCCATCCTGCCGGAAGCCCGTATCGTCGCCGTGGCCGATGTGGTGGAAGCCATGCTCTCGCACAGGCCCTACCGTCCCGCCCGGTCACTGGACGAGGTCATGGAGGAGTTGCGCGGGCATCGTGGCACTCTGTACTGCCCCGCTGCTGCAGATGCGGCAATGGGCATTCTGGCACGGGCACAGTCCGTTGAGGCCGTTTTCAAGGAAGAATGAAATGCGCATAGAGATCAAATGCTTTGCCACTCTTGCCCATCATGCTCCGGCAGGGGGCGTGCTGGATGTGGAAGAGGGCACCCGGGTGGAAGAGGTCATCACCCTGCTGGGTATTCCGGCGGACGAGGTGAAAATCCGTTTCATTAACGGCGTGCATGTGCAGCCGGAGGCTGTTCTTTCCCCCGGTGACCGGCTGGGTCTTTTCCCTGCGGTGGGCGGCGGCTGAACCTGTCCGGCTGAACCTGTCCGGCTGAACCTATTCGGCCCGTAACCGCAGCTGTCCTGTCCGGCTTGCTGCCGCAGAGTGCGGGGCAATCTGTGAAAGGCCTCAGCAGTTTCTGCTATCCGCTGACCTTGCAGGGCGGGGGCATATATCCTGCCGGGCCTCTTTGCGCTGCATCTCCATCCACTCCCCCTTCATACCCGGAATAACCTTTTTATGGGGCGTTGCGGTCTCATTTCCCTGCCTGCGGCAGCAGGTTAGTGGTTGCCTTGGCCTTTGCCGCCACGTATAGTCCGGCGTTTTGTATTCATGGGGAAACCGCATGCCGCAGCAACAGACTTTTGCGCAGGTCCAAGCACACCCCTTTGACGGTGCGCTGTTCCGGCTGTTCGATGCCGCTTCCGTGGGAGTGGCCGTCTATACGTGTGCGGGTGAGCCGGTGTACCTGAATGCAGCAATGGAGCGGCTGGCGGACTGCGGCGTCCAGTCCCCGCACCGGCTTTTTGCCGATGCTTCTCAAGGCGGAGGGTGCCCCCTGGGTGAGCGGGCGCTTTTCAGGGCCGTAGCCTCCGGTGCGCAGGCCTTCGGGAGCATGCGGGTCTGCGTCCGCACCGGGGCAGGGCAAAACGCGCCTGCACAGGCGGACCTGTTTCCCCTTGCCGATGTGCAGACCAATACCCGCTATATCCTGCGACTCTTGCGCCTGCTGCCTCCTGATGCGGGAACTGAGCCTGAAGGGCCGCAGGGTGCGAGAAGCCAAAAGGCTTACGCCGCACTGCAGATGCTGACGCAGACCATTCTGGGTGAGCATACCCTGAGCGGCCTCATGAGCGGAGTTCACCGCGTCATGCGCGAGCTGATGCCGGCGGAGAATTGCTCCATCGCCCTGACAGACGGCCCCGGTTCCCGGATTGCATTCCCCTATTTTTCAGATACCCGCCGCACCACCCCTTCGGGCCGCGATTTCGGCAACGGGCTTACGGAGTTTGTCTTCGTGTGGGGCCGTCCCTTCCTCATCACGCGATGCGAGATTGAGGAACTGGAGAGCAAGGGCATTGTCTGCCCTGCCGTTCCCCGTCCGGCCGTATGGCTGGGAGTACCCCTTCGTACCCACGCGGGGCGCAACGTGGGGGTGCTGGCCGTGCGCAGCTATTCCGATGATGATGTATACACTCCTGAAGACCTGAACCTGCTTGAGCTTATCTCCGGCTATGTGGGCGGAGCCATAGAAACGTTTCAGCAGCGCGAGGCATTGCGCGCCAGCGAGGCCCGTTTCCGCGCGGTGTTCGAACATTCCGGGCTGGGCGTGTGCATGGTCGGGCCGCAGGGAACGGTACTGGAAAGCAACGGCCGCATGGCCGAGATGTTTGAGACTCGGGCCGATGCCTTGCCCGGAACCGATATCACCGCCTGTATCGTTGATCAGCAAGATCGTGCCGAAGCCCTCAGGCAGTTCGCCGAACTGCATTCCGGCAGGCTGGAATCCTTCACGCTGTCCTGCGAATGCCGCCTTGCTTCCGGCGCACTTTTCTGGTGCAGGCAAACCTTCACCGCCGTGCTCGACCTGCGCGGCACGTTTTCCTTTGCCGTTGTGCTCATGGAAGACATAACCGAGCACAAGCTGGCAGATGACAGGCTCATGCACATGGCGTTTCACGATGCGCTTACCGGGCTGCCCAACCGCAGCCTGTTCATGGACAGGCTCGCAGGGGCGGCGCGCCGTGCCCGCAGGCATCCGGAATACCGGTTTGCCGTGTTGTTCATGGATATGGACCGGTTCAAGGTGGTGAACGACAGCATGGGGCACAAGGCGGGCGATGCGCTGCTCATGCAGTTTGCGCAGCGGGTGAAGCGGTGCCTGCGGGACTGCGATACCCTTGCCCGGTTTGGCGGCGATGAATTTGCCATCCTGCTGGACGATATCGGCGAAGCCTTTCAGGCCACCCATGCGGTTCAGCGCATTCTGGAAGAATTGAAGATGCCCTTCAGTGTGAGCGGTGTGGATGTCTACAGCGGGGCAAGCATAGGCGCGGTGTTTCAGGCACGTGACTATGAGCGGCCAGAAGATATTCTGCGTGATGCCGATGCCGCCATGTACCGCGCCAAGGAAGCGGGGCCCGGACGGTATGAGGTTTTTGACCGCCGGCTGAACGAGCGCATGAAAGATATGCTCCAGTTGGAAAACGCCATACGGCGGGGGCTGGAATTTTCTGAATTCGTTCCGGTGTTTCAGCCGTATGTCACCTTGCAGTCAGGCAGGGTGCGCGGTGCCGAGGTGCTGGCACGCTGGCGGCAGCCGGGCGGTACGCTGCGCATGCCCGATGAATTTGTGGGAGCGGCGGAAGAGGCAGGGCTGGTGTTCGGTCTGGACTGCCAGATGCTGGAATGCGGCTGTGCCGTCATTAAGTCATGGCGCGGGCGAAGCGAATCTGTCCGGCCCATGGTGCTTAACCTGAATGTTTCCGCCCTCAGTTTCCGCCGCTGGGATTTTTTGGATGTGTTCACCAGTATCATCAGCCGTTCCGGGTGCGTTCCTTCGGACATCTGCCTTGAGATTACGGAAAATACCCTGCTTAAAGGGGATGAGGCCGTGAGCGGCCGCCTGTGGAAACTCAAGGAGCTTGGCGTGCGCGTGGCGCTGGATGATTTCGGCACCGGCTTCTCATCGTTCAACTACCTGCGCCAGTTCCCCGTGAATATGATCAAGGTTGACCGTACCTTTACCTCCACCGTGCTGGATGACAGGGCTTCGCGCGGCATCGTGCAGGCCATTGTCAGTCTGGGACGCGGGCTGGGCATAGAGGTGGTGGCAGAGGGGGTGGAAACGCAGGAGCAGGCCGCGGTGCTTGCGGAACTGGGCTGTGAGGCGGCGCAGGGCTATCTCTTCTCGCGTCCTGTGGCGCAGGACCGCCTTTTCCGCATCATGGAGCACGGCAGGCTGCCTTTTGAGGTAGGCTAGAACGGACTACCAGTCTTCCGTTTCGGTGTTCGGGCCGTTTTCTCCGGAAGAGAGCCGCAGGTCTGTGGCGACACACCGCAACAATCCATAGGTATACCGCCCCTGCAGGGATTCGAAGGCACCCCGGAGACCCGCCCCCGTGGCGTTGCTCGTGCCTATGGCTTCACGCATCTCGTCCACCTGCCCGGCGGGAAGGCCCTTTGTCACTTCATCCAGCACCAGTTCGCGAAACCCCATAGCCTGTGCCAGATGACCATAGACCGTGCCTTCTGTCAGTCCGCGTTCCCGGGCTACGGCTTCCACATTGCCCAGGCGGCGGAAAAGTTCCACCGATGAGCGCAGGGTGTCGGTCATGCCCCGGTTTTTGCGGGCGGCCCGGCGCTTTTCCTTTTCTCCTGCCCGCTGCGGAATGGGCGGAACGGTCTGGGGCCTGCCGTGCTCGGCCTCGCATCGGGCCACAATATCCAGAAAGACGCTCCCGTACATGGTCAGCTTGGCCTGTCCCACGCCGTAGAGATTGCTCATCTCATCCGGAGTGGAAGGGCGGTAGGCCGCCATTTCCATGAGGGTCTTGTCCGGGAAGATGGCATAGGGGGGCACGTCCTGCGTTTCCGCCAGCCGGAGCCTCTCTTCCCGCAGGGCGGCGAGCAGGGCGCTGCCTGCCGGATGAGCCAGAGCCGCGTGCAGGTCGGCATCGGGTTCCGGAGCAAAGCCCCGGTGTGCGTGGCGTGCGTCCGCGGCATCCCTGCGCAGGCGTACGCTCCGTTCCGCCCGCAGCACCTCCCAGCTTTGCCGGTTCAGCAGCAGGCTGCCGTGTCCTTCCATATCCACATCCAGCAGCCCCTGCGCCACAAGCTGGCGGAAGACGGACTTCCACATATCCTTGCCCAGCTCTTTGCCGCAGCCGAAGGTTTTCAGCTCATTGTGCCGGTGATCAGATACCCTGCGGGTGAGTTTACCTGCAAGGATATCGGCAAGGTGGGCCACGCCGAACCGTTGTCCGGTGCGGTAGACGGCAGAAAGGGCTTTCTGCGCGGCCACGGTACCGTCCCACGTTTGCGGCGGCGTGATGCATGTGTCGCAGTTGCCGCAGGGGGCCGGAGGGGTTTCCCCGAAATAGCAGAGCAGGGCGTTGCGGCGGCACTCCGTGGTTTCCAGAAATCCCAGCAGGGCATCCAGCTTGTTGTGCTCCACGTGCGCGCGCGGGTTTTCCTGCGCGGAGCCTATCATTTTGCGCAGCATGACCACATCGGCAAGCCCGTAGGTAAGGAATGCCTCTGCCGCAAGTCCGTCGCGTCCGGCACGCCCGGTTTCCTGATGGTAGGCTTCAAGGCTTCTGGGCGGCTCCATATGCGCTACAAAGCGGACGTTGGGCTTGTCCACACCCATGCCGAAGGCAACCGTGGCCACCATCACCACTCCTTCCCCGCGCATGAACCGCTCCTGATTATGCGCCCGCTGGATGGCTGTCATGCCTGCATGGTACGGCAGGGCGGTAATGCCGTGCTCCTGCAGCAGAGCGGCTGTCTCCTCCACCTTGTTGCGGGAAATGCGGTAGACTATTCCCGCCTCTCCCCCGTGCCGGCGGGTTATGAACTCCAGCAGCTGGTCCGCGCCACGGCCTTTCGGCACCACCGTGTAGGAAATGTTGGGCCTGTCAAACCCCGTGGAAAAGACGGCGGCGTTCTGAAGTTGCAGCTGTTCCGCGATATCGCGGCGGGTCGGGCCATCCGCCGTGGCGGTGAGCGCAATGCGGGGCACCTGCGGAAAAAGGCGGTGGAGCAGGCTCAGCTGCGTGTATTCCGGGCGGAAATCATGGCCCCATTGCGAAACGCAGTGCGCTTCGTCTATGGCAAAGAGAGCAATGGGCAGGCAGCGCAGCAGTTCCTGAAAAGCAGGGGTGACCAGCCGTTCCGGGGCAACATAGAGCAGGTCCAGCCCGTCCTGTCTGAGCCGGGATTCCACCTCACGCTGCCGGGCGGGGCTCAGGCTGGAGTTCAGAAAGGCAGCCCGCACCCCCATCTGCGTGAGAGCCTGCACCTGATCCTGCATAAGGGCGATAAGCGGGGAAACAACTATACCCGTCCCGGGACGCATGAGCGAAGGGATCTGGTAGCACAGGGATTTGCCGCCCCCGGTGGGCATGAGCACAAGCGCATCGTTACCGGCCACAACGTGCCGTATAACTTCTTCCTGACGCCCCTGAAAGGCGTGGTAGCCGTAGACGGTGCGCAGCACCTCCAGCGGGTCGTCGCAGGTGTGTGGTGAGCGGTGAGAAGGGGGGGGCTGCACGGCTCGCCCCGTCAGGACTTGCGGTGCTTGGCCCACGGAACGGAGAATATCCACTCGCTGGCGCAGTGCAGCTCACGCCGGGGCATTTCGCACGAGAAGATGAGCGGTGCGTTTGGGGGTACCTGTTCAGAGGTAATCAGCTCGGCCCGGCAGCGGCAGCCCAGTGCAAAGGGCGGCAGGCAGCGGATTATGTCAGGGTGCGATGCGGGCAGAATGGCACCGTGCAGCGAGCGGCAATGCTTGCAGGGCGGACGGGAGGCTATGTGCGGCGCATCGTTGCCCGTGTTGACCGGCGGGTCTGTGGTAATGCGCAGGTAGGCTCCCCTGTTGGCTTCCAGAGCGGCCATGACGGAAAGCTGCTCGTTCCGCCATGCGAGATAGTGTTCCATAAAGGCGTCTATGTCTTCGGAAGACGCCTTGTGTTCTTCAAAGAGCAGCCAGATGACCTGTCCTGTCAGCCGGGAGAACAGCGGATGACGGCTGGCGAGATCTTTGAAATCAATATTCATGGCGGGTGGTCCGTATTCTGTGCGTTGGGCAACCGGCTGCTGATGCAGGGCGGCGGCCGGTGTCCGGCGTTGTTATGTATGGAGCAGGGCGCAAATCCCGGCAGAGCCCGGAAAGCCTGAGCCGGACATACCTGCGGAACGCCCGTACCGGAAGAGCGGGCGTCTGCGCAGGCGTATCAGGCGGAGAAAGGGGCAGTTATCCCTGCGCGGCAATCCACTCCATGGCTTCCCGCAGATTGAGGGTGCCCGTGTAGATGGCGCGTCCGGAAATGGCTCCTTCCAGATTGGCGGTGCGGCTTAAGGGGTACAGGGCCTTCACATCGTCCATGGTGGCTACGCCGCCTGCGGCAATGACCGGCAGCGAGGAAGTTTCCGCCAGTGTTTTCAGGGCGGGCAGGTTTACGCCGGTCTGCATGCCGTCACGGTCAATGTCCGTGTAGATGATGAAGGCGGCACCCTGTTTTTCCAGACGGGGAAGCACATCATAGACCGTGAGGCCGGAATCCTCCACCCATCCCTTGGTCTTCAGTCGTCCTCCCTCGGCATCCAGCGAAACCCCTATTCTTCCCGGAAAGGTCCTGCACAGTGAGCCGAAGAGGTCCGGGTCGGCAAGGGCCATGGTGCCGATGATAAGGCGTGAGACGCCGGAATCGATGTAGGCCCGGGCCGTTTCAATGTCGCGTATGCCGCCGCCCAGCTGTACCGGAATATCTATGTTGGAGCAGATGCGCCGGATGAGGGCACGGTTCACGGGTTCACCGGAAAACGCGCCGTCAAGGTCCACCACGTGCAGCCACTGGCCGCCTTCGTCCTGCCATTGACGGGCCATGGCCACGGGGTCGGTAGAAAAAACGGTTTCCGCGTCCGCACGGCCCTGCTTCAGGCGGACGGCCTGTCCGCCTTTGATGTCCACAGCGGGAAAGATGATCACAGGCCCAGCTCCTTTATGCCCGTGCGCATGCCTTCTTCCGCAAGCTGGCGGGCGGTTATCCACTTGCCCTTGCGCTCCATGAACTTGTCAAAGTTCATGAGGTTGCTGGCAAGGTTTTCCTGAGTTTCCTCAAAGTGATACCGGGCGCTTACCCGTTCCTTGACTATATCGATGATGAAAATGTCCATGGTAACGGCGGAGGGAATGAACGTGCCCATATCTCCCCCGTCGCGTTCCTTCCATGCCAGAACCTGCGGTACGATGAGCAGGTCCACCTTCATGCAGCGGCCCACGTCCAGCCATGTTTCCAGCGCGGTGGTGGACCCGTTGCGCTTGCGCATGTCCATTTCCAGACAACGGGTGCTGGCACCGGAGCTGATATAGCGGCGCTTGGTCTGCCTGAAGAGCAGTGTCTCGAATGATTCGTCCAGTTCGCGCAGCACTTTCTCGTCAACCTTGGGCTGTCCTTCGGGAATATACCCGGCGAGCAGGTCCCACGTATGGGTGGGCTGGGTGAACTGGGCAACACCTATGGCCTGCTCCGGGAGCGGCCTCGGACCTTGGGTTATCTGCTGGCATGCTCCGAGGGTGAGCACCGCTGCCATGGCAAGCGCCAGTCGGATGAGGGTGCGGTATTTCATGAATCCAGACTCCCTTTTGTGCTGAGAAGTTGTGCGCGGGTACGGCTTGCTGCCATGCGTAACGCCAGCCCCAGGCCCTTGCAGGCCGATTCGAGCAGGTGGTGGCCGTTTTTACCATACAGGTAAGATATATGCATATTCATCTTTGCGGCAAAGGCAACGGATTTGAAGAACTCCCGCCACAGGTCCGCTTCTTCTCCGGCTATGACAGGGGGCAGAAGCTCGTCTCCGCGGTAGACCAGATAGGGGCGTCCGGAGATGTCTATGTTCACCTCGGTCATGGCTTCGTCCATGGGCACCTTGGCAAAGCCAACCCTCTGGATGCCCGCCTTGTCCGCAAGGCACTGGTTCAACGCCTGACCGAAGCAGATGCCCACGTCTTCCAGCGTGTGATGCGCGTCCACATGCGTGTCTCCCTTGCAGCGCAGGGAGAGATCAAATCCGGCCCAGAAGGCGATAAGCGTGAGCATGTGGTCGGCAAAGCCCCATCCGCTGTCAACCTGCACGGTGCCGGATCCGTCAAGGGCAAGCGAAAGGGTTATGGCCGTTTCGCTTGTGGTGCGTTCTATGCTGGCGGTCCGTTCCGTCATGATAGTATCCTCCCGCTGCATGGTCCGGGCAACCGGCCCCGGCGTGGGCGTTGTATTGGCATTCTGCTGTCGGCGTTACGCCTTGGCTGCCTCTTCCGTTTCTTCCTCGTCTTCAGGTTCCTCGGCTCCTCTGCGTTTCTTGCCGAACACCTTGGCCACGATAATGGACAGTTCGTACAAGATGAGCAGGGGGCCCGCCATCAGCATCTGTGAAAAGACATCCGGCGGAGTCAGAATGGCTGCCACAATGAAGGAGCCTATCACCGAATAACGGCGTGCTTTGCGCATCATGTCAGCCGTAACGATGCCGATGCGGCTGAGGACCAGGGCGAAGAGGGGCATTTCGAACACCAGGCCGAAGGCAAGCAGCAGCTTGATGGAAAAACTCAGATACTCATCCAGCTTCAGCATGGCCTGAATGTGATCATTGTTGAAGCTCATAAAGAATTCGAACGCGGCGGGAAAAACGATAAAATAGCCGAACGATGCCCCGCCGATGAAGAAAATCGCAGAAAAGAGCGCCACGGGAATAATGTACTTCCGCTCTTCGTCGTACAGTCCCGGCGCGATGAAGGCCCATATCTGATAGAAAATGTACGGGCTGGCCAGGAATATCCCGGCAAGAGCCGCCACCTTCAGATAGGTGAGAAAGGCTTCATGGGGGGCCGTGAAGATGAAGCTGCTCGCCTCCGGCATGAACTTCACCATGGGCGCCACAAGATAGCCGAAAAGGCGCTCGGCAAAGCCGTAGCAGGCCAGACATCCGGCTATTGCTGCAAAAGCTATGTATTTAAGTCTTTTGCGCAATTCATCCAGATGCTGGATGAGGGTCATGGGGGATTCTTCCTCTTCCTCCTCCTCCTCCTCTTCCTCTTCTTCTTCTTCTTCTTCTTCTTCGTCGTCGTCGTCCGCCTCTTCATCTTCCGGGGAGGCAGGCAGAGCGGTCAGCGAAGGATCATCAGATGATCCGCCCTCCGCGTCCTGTTCAAAGGGGAACGGTGGCGGAGGATGCGGAACGGATTCCGAATCCGCCGGGACGGAATCGTCCGTCCCGGCGTTGGTGTTTTCGTCTGCACCGCCATCCTGCTCACCGGAAGCCGCGCCGTATGTATCCGATGCGGGCGTATCCGAAGCGGACATATCCGAATCGGTCGAGCCGGGTTCGGATTCAGACTTCCCGGCAGTAACGCCGGAATCCTCTCCGGCGATTTCCGCAGAATTGTCCATTTCCTCCCGCCCGTCGTCAAGCGGGGTCTTGGGGGTATCGCTCATGCCTTGTCCCCGGCGGCATCAGTTGCGGCGGCATCGGTTGCGGCGGCTGTGCGGGGTTCCTTGCCCGTGTCGGCAGTACCGGCGGGTTCGGCTCCTGTCTTCTGTTCAGGCTCAGGTGCAACGGCAAGGTCGCCGGGAGCCTTCTTTGCCGTCTTGGTTTCCGCCGTTTTCGAGGCGGCTTTTTTCTTCTTCTTGGGTTTGGGCTTCGCCTCTTCCGTGTCCTCGTCACCGTACAGGCGCTTGGCGGCTTCCTTCTTGCGCTTCTCGTGTTCCTCCATGTCAACTTCCAGATTTATGGTTCGCTGAAAGTCAGTGGAAACACGGCGGAATTCCGCCAATCCCTTGCCCATGGAGCGGGCAATCTTGGGCAGACTCTTCGGACCGAGAACGATAAGGGCCACAACGAGAATGACCAGTATTTCAGTAGTACCGATTCCGAACATGCAGTTTCGCCTGAGGTGATGAGGTTTAGACTATTCCCATTCAATGGTGCTCGGGGGCTTGGACGAAATGTCGTAGACCACCCGGTTCACACCCTTAACTTCGTTGATAATGCGGCTGGATATGCGTTCCAGAATCTCGGAGGGCATGCGCACCCAGTCCGCCGTCATGGCGTCCACGCTGTCCACAATGCGCAGGGCAATGACATGCTCATAGGTACGCCCGTCGCCCATAACCCCCACGGTCTTCAGGGGCAGCAGAACGGCAAATCCCTGCCACACTTTGCGATACCAGCCGGAAGCAGTCAACTCGTTCTGCACGATCTTGTCCGCTTTTCTGAGGATTTCCAGCCGCTCGGCAGTTATCTCGCCGATGATGCGGATGGCAAGCCCCGGACCGGGGAAGGGGTGGCGCCACACAATGGAATCGGGCATGCCCAGTTCCATGGCCACCTTGCGCACCTCGTCCTTGAAAAGCTCGCGCAGGGGCTCGATGAGCTTCAGCTTCATCTTCTCCGGCAGCCCGCCCACGTTGTGGTGGCTCTTGATGACGGCGGAGGGGCCCTTGTGCGAGATGGATTCGATCACGTCCGGATACAGCGTGCCCTGCGCGAGGTAGGCCACATTTTCTATGCGGTGCGCCTCTTCATCAAAAATCTCGATGAATTCGTAGCCGATGATCTTGCGCTTCTTCTCGGGGTCATCCACGCCCGCCAGCTTGGAAAGGAACCGCTCGCTGGCGTCCACAACCTTAAGGTTAAGGTCAAAGTGCTCGCGCAGGTAGCTGGAAACCTCTTCCACTTCCTGAGCGCGCATAAGGCCGTTATCCACGAAGATGCAGTGCAGGCGGTGGCCTATGGCCTTGTTCAGCAGCACGGCAACCACGGTGGAGTCTATGCCGCCCGAAAGCCCGCATACCACGTTGCCTTCCGGTCCCACCGCTTCGCGCACATCGCGGATAACGCTCTCGATGAATCCGGACATGGTCCAGTCCGGCTTGATCTTTGCGATCTTGAACAGGAAGTTGTTGATCATCTGCGTGCCGTCCACTGAGTGGTGCACTTCCGGGTGGAACTGGAGCGCGTAGATGCTTCTGGATTCGTCCGCCATGGCGGCGATATCCAGCGTTTCCGTGCGGCCCACCACCTCAAACCCGGCCGGAGCGGCCTTCACCTTGTCGCCGTGCGACATCCAGACGCGGGAAGGGTCTTCCTGCGCAATGCCTTCAAACAGGGGGCAGGGCTTCAGAATCTGCAAGTCGGCAGGGCCGTACTCGCGGGTTTCAGAGCTTGCCAGAGCGCCGCCCATGTTGTGCGCCAGCAACTGCATGCCGTAGCATATGCCCAGCACGGGCACGCCCAGCTGCAGAAGCCCCATGTCCAGTGCGGGGGCATCTGCATCGCCCACGCTGGCGGGGCCGCCGGAAAGAATGACGGCAGAGGGGCGCATGGCCTTCACTTCCTGCGCCGTGACGATGCAGGGGTGAATTTCAGAATATACGCCAGCTTCACGCACGCGCCGCGCGATAAGCTGCGTGAACTGCGAACCGTAGTCTATGATGATGACTTTGCTGATGGATTCCATGGATATCCTTTGCGGGAAGACGAGTCCCTAGTTTTCCATTTTGTAGTTGGGAGCTTCCTTGGTGATGATAACGTCGTGCACGTGCGATTCGCGCAGGCCCGCGGCCGAAATTTCCACAAGGCGGGCCTTGCGGGTCAGGTCGCTGATGGTGGCCGCGCCCACATAACCCATGCCCGAGCGCAGGCCGCCGATGAGCTGATGGATGGTGTCGGTCACAGGTCCCTTGTAGGGAACACGGCCCACAATGCCTTCGGGCACCAGCTTCTTGCTCTTTTCCTGGAAGTAGCGGTCAGAGCTGCCCGCCTTCATGGCGTCAATGGAGCCCATGCCGCGGTAGTTCTTGTAGCGGCGGCCCTGATAGAGCACGGTTTCACCCGGCGATTCATCCGTTCCGGCGAATATGGAACCAATCATCACCGTGCTTGCGCCCACGGCTATGGCCTTGACCACATCACCCGAGTACTTGATGCCGCCGTCCGCAATGATGGTGCGGTCCACTTCCAGCGCGGCCTTGTAGGCTTCCTGCACGGCAGATACCTGCGGCACGCCCACACCGGCCACAATGCGTGTGGTGCAGATGGAGCCGGGGCCTATGCCCACCTTCACGGTGTCTGCCCCTGCCTTGAACAGAGCCTTGGCCCCGTCATACGTGGCAATGTTGCCTGCCACTATCTGTGCAGAGGGGAAGCTGCCCCGGATCAGAGAAACGGCGTCCAGAATATTCTTGGAGTGGCCGTGGGCAGAATCCAGCACCAGAGCGTCCGCTCCGGCCCTCAGCAGCGCTTCGGCGCGCATTTCGCAATCCTTGCCCACGCCCAGAGCGGCGGCAACGCGCAGCCTGCCCTGTTCGTCCTTGGTGGAGTGGGGGTACTTCACCACCTTGTCTATGTCCTTCATGGTGATGATGCCTTTGAGCACGCGGTTCCCGTCCACCACCAGCAGCTTTTCAATGCGGTGTTCGTGCAGGTGGCGCTTGGCTTCTTCCAGCGTGGTGCCCACGGGAACGGTCACCAGATTCTTGCTGGTCATCACGTCAGAAACCTTGGTGTTTTCCGGGTCTTCCACAAAGCGTACGTCGCGGTTGGTGAGAATACCCACAAGTTCCTTGCCACGCAGCACGGGCAGGCCAGAAACCTTGTACACAGACATCACTTCCAGAGCCTGCGCGATGGTAAGGTCGGGCTCAATGGTCACCGGGTCCAGAATCATGCCGGATTCAGACTTCTTCACCTTCTGCACTTCAAGGCACTGCTGTTCCAGCGGCATGTTCTTGTGAATGACGCCTATGCCGCCGTTGCGGGCCATGGCTATGGCCATCTCGGATTCCGTCACCGTATCCATGGCGGCGGAAATGAGTGGAATGTTCAGCGGAATGGAGTGTGTGAGGCGCGTGCTTACATCCACCATGTCCGGCGTGGTTTCCGAGTAGCCGGGAAGCAGGAGGACGTCGTCGAACGTCAAAGCCTTGCCTATGATTTCGCTCATCGTGTGGGTCTCCCAAAGGTTTGTGTGGCTATCATTTTCAAGGCCTTACAACGAGCGGGCTCGTTTGCGGTCTTTTGCTGGCGAGTTTGGCAGACTGCCGCAGGTTTCCGGTTCATCGGGACGGGATGGAGGCGCTTCGCCAACGGCGGAAAAAGCCCCGGAAGATGTGTGCATCCCGGTGCGGTCAGGCGAACCCGGCAGTCTTTGACAAAATTGTTAAAGTATAATTTACTACTATACGCTGTCTGCTTGGGGTGTGTCAATCGTGACAGCAGGCTTGGCAACGGGTGCAGCAATAGACCATGCGGCGGATTAAGCTGCTTAGGCATTTGTGGAAGCAATCGTGAAAGTATTCGCGGCATTTTCGGCGGGGGCTGAAGGGCGGGCGAAAACGGGGGCACTCCCCGGTCCGGCAGGCGTATTGGCGTGGTAAACGGCAAAGGCGGTCTGCACTGCAGCGTTGTGTTCTGTTCCCTGCGGCGTGATGGTCTTACCGGTCTGATTGGTCTGGCTGGCGTGCTGGGGCAGGCGGATGC
>CAYRLL010000015.1:0-40216 GCA_964425115.1 uncultured Desulfovibrio sp.
GGGGCTATGGCCCGGTTGCGGTCCTGTTCGTCTCGCTGGCGGATCTGTTCCGTCAGTTCTGCAAGGTCGGCGGGCTGTCCCATGGCGGCAAGCTGTTCATGGCGCCTGCGTGCCCGTTCCTGCGGAGTGGCATCCAGAAATATTTTGCAGGTGGCCTGGGGAAAGACCACCGTGCCCATGTCTCTGCCCTCGGCAACCAATGAGGTTTCTCTCCCCATGGCTTGCTGGGCTGCCTTCATGGCGTCACGCACGGGAGCCAGCTTGGCAACTACGGAGGCAAGCATGCCTACGGTTTCGCTGCGTATTTCCTGACCTACGGGAACGCCGTTCACCGCGAGCACGGAATCTGCCCCTGTTCCGGAAAGAGAAAAGCGAAAACCCGCAAGCCGGTCACGCAGTTGCTCATCGGTCATATTTTCCGCCTCTGCTCCGAGCTTCCAGCCCAGCGTGCGGTACATGGCCCCTGTATCCAGATAGGCAATGCCCAAAGCCTGCGCCACGCGCCTTGCAAGGGTGGTCTTGCCAACACCTGCAGGGCCGTCCAGAGTGATGATGCGGTGGCTAGCGGGCATGCAGAATCTCCCGGAAGGCCGTAATGAATGCGGCGTTTTCCTGCTTGCTGCCCACAGAGACGCGCATATGGCGGGGCAAACCGTAGCCCTTGTTCAGCGGGCGCAGGATGATGCCCCGGCGCAGCAGTTGTTCGTGCAGTTCGCCGCCGTCCATGGGAGCCTGAAACATGATGAAATTGGCGCGGGAAGGATAGACTGAGCACCCCAGCGCGGTCAGTTCCCTGTTCAGGTAGTCGCGCCCCTCTGCGGTTACGCGCAGTGTTTCGTTATAAAACACTGTGTCTTCCAGAGCAGCCATGCCTGCATGTTCCGCGAGAATGTTCACGCTGAACGGCGGGCGTATGCGCTTCAGGTAATCGGCCAGCTCAGGCTGCATGGCACCGAATCCCAGCCGCAGCCCCGCAAGCCCCATGCTTTTGGAAAAGGTGCGCAGTACGCAGACGTTGGGATGCTGCATCAGTCTGGGCAGCATGGAATAGGCGTCGCGGTCGCCGGTAAAGTCCATGTATGCCTCGTCCACAACCAGCAGGCATTGCTCGGGCAGGCGGCCCGCAAGGGTGGCAATTTCTTCCACGGGGGGAGTGTACCCGGAAGGGTTGTCCGGCGTGGTTACAAAGACAATAGCGGTGTTTTCGTCTGTCAGGGCGACCAGAGCATCCCAGTTGAAGGAAAAATCCTCATTGAGAGGTGTTTGGCGCAGTTCCACGCCGCACAGGCGGGCAAGCACGGTATACATGGAAAAACAGGGGGCAAAGGCTACTATGTTGTCCGTGCCCGGCCGTGCCTTGGCGCGGATGAGCAGGTCAATCACCTCGTCCGAGCCGTTGCCTGTGACGACACATTCGGCTGGGAGCCCGAAGAAATCTGCGATGCTGCGGGCAAGGCGGGGGTTGCCGGACTGGGCGTAGCGGAAAACATGCCCCGCATGGGAACGGATGACCTGCTGCACAAGGGGAGATGCACCCAGCGGATTTTCGTTGCTGGCAAGCTTCACCACGGTATCAAGCCCGTAGCGTTCCTTGATTTCGTCAATGGACAGCCCTGCGGAGTAGGGCGAAAAATCCATCACTTCCGGCCGTACCTGCGAAGTGGCGCGGCATCTGGCAGCGGTCATGCTGTGCTCCTTGTGCATCGTTTACATCGGCAAAAAAAGGGCGGTTCCAGTGAACCGCCCTTGAATAGACCAGAGGAGGGGGGATGGGCAAGCGGACTTTACGCAGTTCTGCGCCCTGCGTGAACGGCTGCTCCCAGTTTACCGCATTACAGCTCGGTGGGGCGTACGGTGAGCACGGGAATGTTGGCTCCCTTCACTACCTTTTCCGCCACGGAGCCGAACAGTATGCGGTCAATGCCCTTGCGTCCGTGCGTGCCCATGATGATCATGTCCACACCTTCGCGCTCGGCCGTGGCAAGAATTTCTTCCGCAGCATAGCCGGTGACCACCTTGCCCGTAGTGGGAATACCGCTGAAGTTGGTGGCAAGAAAGGCCTCCATGGACTTTTCAGCGCCGGAAACAATTTCTCCCACAAAGTTTTCAATGGAATTGGGCGGAACATGAAAGCCCACATACTGGCTGAGCGAAGGGGCGGCGTACACCACCACAAGCGAGGCTCCAAGCTTTGTGGCAAGCAGGTTTGCGTAGTCGGCGATATGCTTGCTGTGATCCGAAAAGTCCACGGCAACGAGAATCTTGTTTATGGCAGTCATGGCAACCTCCTGAGGCTGGGTGCTGTTCTGAACATCCGCCACCGGGCGGAAGTGTGTTCTAATGTTTTTCAATATAAACACATTTTGCGTCGCATAGACAAGGAAAAGGTTGTGCGCTACCCTGAAAAAACATGCTGCTTGTGGTGTGTACGCAGTTTTCCCATGCGGCAGAAAATGCCGGGTTAAGTTTTGCTAAAATTAAATATTTCAAACAATTACACACAAAAGATGTGTTGGCAGACTTTTTGCTGAATCCTGACAAAACCCTAACGAAGGGGTGCGCCAATGAAGATTCGTTCGGAACAACTGGATGCCCTGTTGCAGCAGGAAGAACTCAAGAAGCGGCCTAAGGCTGCGGAAGGGTTCGGTGATCTGTTTGCGCAGGAGCTGGAGCGTCAGGAAGGCGCTACGGCGGCACAGGGTGCCGTGCCCCCCGTGGGGGCCCGGGCCATGATCCTGAATCCGTTGCTGATGGCGAACCCGGTCGAAGAGGCCGGTGCGGTGCAGGGTGCGGATGAGGCTGCTGAGGTGGCTGGCAGGCTGGACGGTATGCTGGACAAATGGGAACAGTATTCCCGGCAGATCGGAGCCGCCGGAGAGGCTGACCTGAAAGGTGCGCATGGAACGCTGGAATCCATTTCCGGTGAACTTTCGCAGTTGAAGGAGCAGAATCCGGACCTTGCCGATCGCTATCCCGATTTGGGACTGGTGGTGAATGAGCTGGAGGTGATGTCTTTCACCGAGCGGTTCAAACTGAACAGGGGCGACTACGTGTAGCGGCCTTGTTGTCGGCGGGTTTTCCCGCATGACCTGAAAGGAACGGGGGAAACTCCGTTCCTTTTTTCGTTTTCGCACGGAACCGGCGCGGGAAGGCTTCGTCCGCTACTGTTCTTCAGGGTTCAGCAGGCCAAGCAGCATGGTTATGGCGGCAAGTACCGTCTGCTCCCGCACCACGTGCCGCGGGCCGGAAAAAAGGTGGTGCTGCGCCACGGTGTTTCCTCTAAGGGTTGCAGCCAGCCAGACGGTGCCTACCGGCTTTTCCGGCGAACCGCCTGTGGGACCGGCAACGCCTGAGACGGCCACAGCCATGTCTGTGCAGAGAACGGTGCACGCTCCCTGCGCCATGGCCCGCACGGTCTGCTCGCTGACCGCGCCGTGTGTGTCCAGAATGGAACGCGGAACCCTGAGCACGTTTTCCTTAACGGCATTGGCGTAGGCCACAATGCCCCCCGCAAACCATGCTGAAGAACCGGAAATGTCCGTGCATGCTGCGGCAATGAGCCCGCCTGTGCATGATTCCGCCGTGCCCAGCAGCAGTCCCCGTTCCGAAAGCAGTGTGCCGAGACGCTCAATGAGCAGATGCAGATGCGCAGCGTTCATGCGGTTTCCTTTCACAATGCGGTAAGCCGATATTATCTCAAAGGCAGGATTCAGATGTAACTTCGTTTCTGAAAGCCTGCAGGGCCTCGGATGAACCATGTATGGCGGGCTAGCATGGTTTTCCGCCTGCCGCAAGACCGTGTTGCTTGCCTGCCGGGTTGTCTCGGAGGAACGTACGGTCTATGCTGGGGCAGTCCGCAGCCCTACAGTTTTTAGCCATACCGCCGATGAGTTGCGAAAGAACCTTCTTTTGAGGAGTCGCCAATGATGTTCCGTACGATAGCCACACAGGGCGCTGCAGCCGTCCTCTTCTGCGTCTGCCTGCTTGCGGCGGGCATGGGCGTGTATTCCGTTCCGGCGCAGGCTCAGCCCCCTCTGCGGGTGGTGTACGGCTTTGACCGGGAATATCCGCCGTTCAGCTTTGAAGAGGCGCAGGGCAAGCCCGCAGGGTTTGATGTGGACCTTATTCAGGCCATTCTCAAGGATGATAATGTGCAGCTCACCATGCGCCCCCTGACATGGGACAAGGTGCAGGTGGAACTTTCCGCCGGGACCATTCAGGTAACATCGGGTATGGCAAAGACCAAGCAACGCCTGTTGCTTTATCGTTTTGCAGACAAGCCCAGCATGCCCATGCAGGTGAAGCTGTTCACCAAGCCTGCGGCACGGGTGGGCAACATCACCTTGTTGCGCGGGCAGACCGTTTCCGTGGAAAAGGGATCATATCAGCAGCGGGTGCTGGAAGAATTCGGCGGATTGAACATCAAGCTCTATAATTCCAAGGTGGAGGCACTCAAGGCGTTGCAGCGGGACGAGGTGGTCGCCTATGGCGGTCCGGCACAGACGGCATACTATTACATAGACCGGCTGAAAATGGGGCCCATAAGTGCAGTGGGAACGCCGCTGGTGGTGGCTGATACATATTTCGCCGTGAACCGCGATGCCGAGCGGCTGCTGGAGATGGTGAACAAGGGGATGCTGCGGGTTATGCAGAGCGGCGAGTATGACCGCATTTACCGCAAGTGGTTTGTGCCCACCTTCTATGTGGAGGAGTATCAGAAAATGTTCGAAGCCGCGCGCAACGCGGCCATAAACGCGTACTCTCCATATTCCAAAACGCCGGTGGGCGCAGCGGTGATGACCCGTTCCGGCAGAATTGTCACCGGCTGCAACGTGGAGAATGCACAATTCAATGAATCCGTCACCGCCATACGCACGGCAGTGCTCAAAGCGGTTTCGGAAGGCGAATATGAATTCAGGGCAGTGGTGGCGGTTGCCCCGGACGGGTCCGTGCAGGCTCCATCGGCGGCCGACAGGCAGTTTCTCTTTGAGTTCGGACGTGGTATACTCTGCGCCGTGGAACCGGAAAAGGGCAGGGTGGAAATGTCCATGGTCTCGGAGTTGTTGCCCTATCCGTATGCCAACAGGCCGGAATCGTTTCAATACTGATCGATGCATGATGGCCAGTGCAGAGTTTGGGCGCGCTCAGGGTGGAATGGCAGGAAGAGGAATTTCTGAACCGGGCAGTGTTGCCGCTCTCCGGTTTCCTTAAAGGCAGAGATTCCGCCTGCCAGCAGGAAAGGCGCTGGGCTGCCTGTTCCGGAAAAGGAGGGAATGATGCCCAACAAAAGAAAGCGGAGCCGCGTATTCGGTGCTTACGAGGGCATTCTGGAGGTGCGCGGTGTTCCGTGGCCCGTTCGTACGAGGGATATTTCGCTCAAAGGAGCGCTTATCGTCGCTTCACCTGCGCCGCCGCTGAAAGAACTCTGCGTGCTCCGTATTCCCCTTGCGGATGATGTTCTGCTGCGTATGGAAGGGATTATCGTCCGTGTGGGGCAGAACGATATTGCCATGGATTTTACAGCCATGGATGAAGAAACCTACGGGCACCTGTCGCGGCTTGTGCGCCTGCGCGCCGAAAATGCGGATGTCATAGACCGTGAGGAGATTTCTGAACCGTTCGCCTGAATGGGCTGCGCGAGCAGATGCTCAGGCCCGGGTTGCCGATGGGCGTACAGGGAGGGGGAAAGGTCTGAACTGTGAGCGGCACGCAGCAGAAGCCCCGCTCAACGACTGATTAGGGTTTTCCTTCCGTAAGCGGCTCCCAGTCTTCCAGCCCGTATTTGTCCAATATCATCTGCAATCTGCCCTGTTCGCGCAGCATTCGGACACCTCTGTCCAGATCGTCGGCATACTGGCGTGAGCGTTCAAGAACCGGGGAAAAGGCGATGTACAGGCTGTCTTCATCCGGCTCTACGGGGTCTTCCCCGGCAAGGCGTATCTGGTCGGCAATCCCCATTTCCCGCGCCTTTGCAAGCACGCTTGCCTTTTGGTCCACCACCACGTCAATGCGCCCGTGCACCAGCTTGCGCAGGTTGGTTTCCAGAGCGTTGTTGCCCTGCGCTTCCTGCACAAGAATGGTCTCCCGGTTCTGGTCAATCCACTTCTGCAATTTGCTGCCATAGTCATAATCGCGGATGACACCTAACCGCACAGAGGTGAAGGCATCTTTGTCTGTCGGTTTCCATGTGCTTTCCGGCAGCGTGAAAAAAGCGTTCGGCACCAGCCCCAGCGCCAGTTTGGGGAAGATAAAATCGGGTACTTCGCTTGTTATCGCCCCTGCCAGTCCCTGCGCTGCACCGCGCTGCACCTGATAGATGGCTCTGGTCCAGCTCATTTCCTGATATGAAACCGTGTGCCCGGAAAGGGCAAGAGCCTCTCTGGCGATGTCTATGAGGTATCCGGGAGCATCAGCCCCTTCCTCACAGTTGTACGGGCACCACGAATCGGCCACCAGCGTTATGGAATCGGCGCGGGCTGGACTGGCGGCAAATGCCGCTATCAGGATAAGGGCAAGCAGGGTGCGCATGAATTCATGTCTCGGCGGGTTGGCCGTTTTGTGCATCAAGATGCTGCACGTTATGCAGTATTACTCTTTCTATCACAAGGGAATTATTTTCTTTTTCAGCAGAAAAAAGCTCCGCCGTTTCCGGCGGAGCCTTCAGGAGATGTATGGAGAGAGCGGATTACAGGGAATCGCCCACCTTTCTGAGCAGACGGACAAGCTGGTTGGTGAACCCGGCTTCGTTGTCATACCATATGATGAGCTTGACGAGTGTGCCCTCCATAACGCTGGTACACAGGGCATCCACCACGCCACCGTGCGTGTCGCCCATGTAGTCTATGGATACAAGGGGCACTTCGCTGTAGCCCAGGTTGCCCTTCATGGGGCCTTCCGCAGCAGCT
This sequence comes from uncultured Desulfovibrio sp., assembly GCA_964425115.1. Taxonomy (GTDB): domain Bacteria; phylum Desulfobacterota; class Desulfovibrionia; order Desulfovibrionales; family Desulfovibrionaceae; genus Halodesulfovibrio. The sequence goes on from CAYRLL010000015.1 coordinate 6,906, forward strand.
TTGATGGCGGCGTTCACTGCCTCCGCCGTGGTGGCTTTTTCCACACGGCAGGTCAGGTCCACGATGGAGCCGTTGGGGGTGGGCACGCGCACAGACATGCCATCCAGCTTGCCCTTCAGTTCCGGGATAACCAGCCCCACAGCCTTGGCGGCTCCGGTTGTAGTGGGAATCATGGACACGCAGGCGGCACGGGCGCGGCGCAGATCTTTTTGCGAACCGTCCAGAATGCGCTGGCTCATGGTATAACTGTGGATGGTGGTCATAAGACCGTGCACCACGCCGAAGGAATCGTTCAGCACCTTGGCTGCGGGAGCCAGACAGTTCGTGGTGCAGGAGGCGTTGGAGATGACCATGTGTTTTGCGGGGTCGTACAGGGAGTCGTTAACCCCCATAACCACGGTGAGGTCGGCATCCGCGCAGGGAGCGGAAATGACGGTTTTCTTCGCACCGCAGGCCATATGCTGGGCAAGTCCCGCGCGGTCTTTGACTGTGCCGGTGCTTTCCACGGCTATGTCTACGCCGTGCTTTGCCCATTCCCATTCCCCTGCCTTGCAGCGGGTGACGGCAATCTGCCTGCCATTAATCACAAGGCCCTGCTCATTGGCGGAAACATCGCCCTTAAAGGTGCCGTGGACGGAATCGTATTTGAACAGGTGTGCCAATGATGCGTTGTCCGCACGGGCGTTTACGGCTACCACCTGTAACTGCGGGTCGTCGGCGAGCAGTCTGAGCAGATACCGCCCTATGCGTCCGAACCCGTTTACCCCAAGTTTCACAGTCATTACTCTACTCCTGACCTATATCTTGTTGGAACAGCCCAGCACATTCCGTATCTTGTGCTGAACCATTTTTTTCACGGCATCGCGCGCAGGGGTGAGGTACTGGCGCGGGTCGAAATGTGAGGGGTTTTCCGCCATGTATTTGCGGATGACGGCTGTCATGGCAAGGCGGATGTCGGTGTCGATGTTGATCTTGCACACGCCGTAGGTGGCCGCCTTGCGCAGCAGGTCTTCCGGCACGCCGGACGCAGAGCCGATGGAGCCGCCGAACTGGTTGGCCATCTGCACAAATTCCTGCGGAACCGAGGATGCGCCGTGCAGCACAATGGGGAAGTCCGGCAGCATGTTGGTTATTTTTTCCAGCCGTTCGAAGTCCAGCTTTGCTTCGCCCGCGAATTTGTATGCCCCGTGGCTGGTGCCTATGGCAATGGCAAGCGAGTCGCATCCGGTGCGGTGCACAAAATCCACCGCCTGTTCCGGATCGGTGTAGATGGAGTGTTCGGACGAAACATCGTCCTCAACCCCGGCCAGACGTCCGAGTTCCGCTTCCACCACCACACCTCGGTCGTGGGCGTATTCCACCACGCGTTTGGTAACGGCGATATTCTCTTCATAGCCCAGATGCGAGCCGTCTATCATTACGGAGGTAAACCCGCCGTCGATGCAGGCCTTGCAGATGTCGAAATCCTGTCCGTGATCCAGATGCAGGGCGATGGGAAGGTCGCTTTCTACGAGCGCGGCTTCGATGAGCTTGCGGATGTATGCCTGACCTGCGTACTTGCGGGCACCGGCGGAAACCTGAAGGATGAGCGGGGCCTGTTCTTCGGTTGCGGCCTGAATGATGCCCTGAATGATTTCCATGTTGTTAACGTTGAACGCGCCGACGGCGTAGCCTTCCTTGTAGGCTCGCGCGAACATTTCTCTGGTGCCGGTAAGGGGCATACGTATCCTCCATGATGAACTGAAAAAAACCGTGGCCGATATGGCAATGGCCAACGCATGCGCATGCGTTGCGCCGGAAAAATCTCGTGCAGAAGAGGGAACCGAGCATCTCCAGAGTAGAAGGAGGCGGCACCCCTGTCAATGAAGGCAGCGAGAGTTTACACGTGTACGGCAAGAAAATCAAAGGGGTTGATGCCGGTTCGGCATCCTTTCATTCGCAGCCGTCCCCCTGCGTTCGCCGTGCAGGGTTTTTGCCGTCAGGTGGCTCTGCAATGGCGGCGGGCGCGACATGGCAATGTCCCGGCTCAGTCAGCAATCGTTATGCTGGCGGGCTATTCGTCAGGGTCCGAACCTATGGCTGCAACCCGGCAAGATACTGCCTGCCCGTCAGGAGTTGTCCGTGTTCAGTACCGTCAGAGACTGCATGGTGGCGTTGTCCGTGAAATCAAACCGCAGCGGCGTGAGGGTGGCGTAACCTTCCGTGAGCAGCGCGCGGTCCGTTCCCGGGGCTACGGCGTCCGGCGGTATAACGCCGTTAAGCCACCAGTAGTCGGAACCGCGCGGGTCCTTGCGGTGGTCGTACCAGTCCTTCCATACGGCGCTGGTCTGCGGGCAAACGCGCAGCCCTTTGGTTTCCTCCATTGAGCGGGCGGGAAAATTCAGGTTCAGCACGCAGCGCGGGGGCAGGTTTGACCATGGCATATTGGAGATAAGGTCAGCCGCAAAGGCCGCCTGTCCGCTCAGGTCGCCGGGGCGGAAGTTGTCGTACGAAACGGCAATGGCGGGGTAGCCCATGTGCGCGCCTTCTGTTGCGGCGGAAACCGTGCCGGAATAGAGGATGTCCGGTCCCACGTTGGCACCGGCGTTAATGCCGGAAACCACCACGTCCGGCTTGGCATCCATCAGGCACGAAAGGCCCAGTTTCACGCAGTCCACGGGGGTGCCGTATATGCCTTTCCCCCTGAACCCGTTTTCCGCGAACTCCTTTACCCGCAACGGCAGGGCAATGGTCACCGCGTGTCCCACGGCAGATTGTTCGGTAACGGGGGCGATGCAGTGCACGGTATGTCCGGCCTGCACAAGGGCCGTGTACAGGGCCCGCAGACCGGGGGCCTGAATGCCGTCGTCGTTGGTCAGGGCTATGATCATGGAGTATCCTGTGTGCGCGGTCTGGCGCATGTCTTCCGTTGTTGGAATTGACAATTTCCTTGAAAACGGGGAACCATACCGGAGAAATCGGGCCTTGGAACAGCGTGTTCCGCATGGCGGCCCGTTCCCCTATCCATAAAACGGACATGCAGAAAACTCAATTCATTCAAGACATATCGGCCAATGAAGAGGTGGCTTCCATCTTCGCGGTGGCGCAGGCTTCACAGGGGCAGGCGCGCAACGGCCCGTTCTGGCGGCTGGAACTGGCAGATGCCACCGGCAGCGTGGGAGCCAAGGTCTGGAGCCCGTTGAGCCAGCAGTTTGCCCAGCTTTCACCGGGCATGATGGTGGCGGTGCGGGGGCGTGCTTCCCTGTACAGGGAACAGCTGGATGTGAACGTGGAAGGGCTGCGCGTGCTGGACGAGGCCGAGGTGGCCGCGCTGAACATGGCGGACTTTCTTCCTGCCTCCGAACGTCACCCGGACGACATGCTCGCGGATTTGACGCAGTTGTGCCGCAGAACCTTCACTCACAAGCCGTGGCTGAAGTTCATGACCTCCGTGCTGCGTGATGAAGACATCATGCGCCGGTTCAAGACTGCCATAGGTGCCAAGCACGTGCATCACGCCTACGCGGGGGGCCTGCTTGAGCACACCCTTTCGGTATGTGAGCTGTGCATGCGCCTGTGCGACCATTACCCGGAACTGGACAGGCAGGTTCTGCTTGCCGGAGCCGTCTTTCACGATATGGGCAAGGCGTGGGAACTTTCCGGCGGCATCGCCAACGACTATACGGATGAAGGACGGCTCATCGGCCACATCAGCATCGGACTGGAAAAGGCCGAACCGCATCTGATCAAATCCGGTCTGGAGCCGGAACTGGCCATGCACTTCAAGCACCTGGTTCTTGCCCATCACGGCATGAAAGAGTGGGGTTCGCCCGTGTTGCCCGCCACGCCCGAGGCACTGGTGCTGCATTATGCGGACAACATCGACGCCAAGCTCGCCCAGTTGAGGGGCCTTTTTTCCGGATTCGGAGAAGAGGAATCCGGCTGGACTCCCTTTCAGAACACACTGGGGCGGCATATATTCAAACCTGTGCGCACACCGGGGAGCGGGCCTGCGTCCGTTCCGCAGAGCGACGCCCGCAGAGAACCTTCCAAGGAAGATCAATGTTCATTACTCTAGAAGGGCCGGAAGGTTCAGGAAAGAGCACAGTTCTTGCGCGTCTCAAAGACTGGCTCATGGAACAGGGGCATGGCGTGGTGCTCACGCGTGAACCGGGCGGCAGCCGTCTGGGGCGCACCCTGCGGACCATCCTGCTGGATGTTTCCAGCAAAGACCTTACGGGAGAGGCGGAGCTTTTCCTGTATCTGGCGGACCGTGCCCAGCACGTGAGCCAGATCATCCGGCCCGCACTTGACGAAGGCATGGTGGTGCTCTGCGACCGGTATGCCGATTCCACCGTGGTCTATCAGGGCTATGGAAGGGGGCTGGATACGGCATTGCTGCACAGGTTCAACGAGGTGGCCGTGCAGGGGGTGTGGCCCGAGCTCACCCTGCTTCTGGATGTAAGCCCGGAAATAGGACTCAAGCGGGCCATGTCGCGTAACCTTTCGGAAGGCAAATGCAACGCAGAGGGCCGTTTTGAGGCAGAGTCATTACAGTTCCATCACCGCATCCGTGATGGGTACCTTGCCTGGGCGGCTGTGAACCGCAAACGTTTTGTGGTGGTAGATGCTTCCCGCAATCCGGACGAGGTGTTCGCTCAGGCGCGAGATGCCGTGCAGGCACGGTTGGCCCGGCCTGCAGATGCATAGCTGGTTTTGATATGACTCCGGTTTCGCAGGCTGTTCATGACAGAGAGCGGGGCGATGCCGCGGGCAACAAGCATTCCGGGATGCCGTCCAGGCACTTGGCGGAATGCCTGATGATGACGAGGGCGAGGACAGAACGGCGGAGCGCGGCGGAAATATTCCCATACACGGGCGGGCAGGGAGGCAGGGTATGTTGCAGGCCAAGAATTCGTTGGGCGTGATCTTTTTTCCGGCTTTCGACTGGGCCATAAGCCCCACGCATCCGGAGCGGGAAGAGCGGCTGCTGTACACGCAGGACCAACTGCGCGAGGAAGGGCTTTTCGATATCGAGGGCATAACCGAGTACAAACCGGAAATAGCTACCCGTGAGGATGTGGAACGCGTGCACTTCTGCGTGCCGGATGTCTCCACCGTGTGCACCAAATCGCATCTTATTTCTGCGGGTGGTGCCATCAAGGCCGCGCAACTGGTCATGGAGGGAAAAAAGGACAAAGCCTTTGCTCTGGTCCGCCCGCCCGGACACCATGCCATGAAGGTGGTGCACGGCAGCCGGGGGTTCTGCAACATCAACATCGAAGCCGTCATGGTGGAGCGCATACGGGAGCAGTATGGTCCGTTGCGCGTTGCCATCATCGATACGGACTGCCACCACGGCGACGGCACGCAGGACATATACTGGCACGACAGGAACACGCTGTTCATCTCCATCCATCAGGACGGGCGCACCCTGTATCCGGGAACCGGCTTCCCCATTGAACTGGGCGGTCCCAATGCGCTGGGCAAAACCCTGAATATCCCCTTGCCTCCCAATACATCCGACAGGGGCTTCCTGCATGTCATAGACCACCTGGTGCTGCCCGTGCTGGAAGACTTCAAGCCAGACCTCATCATCAATTCCGCAGGGCAGGACAATCATTTCTCCGACCCCATCACCAACATGAATTTTTCCGCGCGCGGCTATGCCATGCTGAGCAAAAAACTTAATCCGCACATAGCGGTGCTGGAAGGTGGCTATGCCATCCAAGGCGCGTTGCCGTATGTGAATCTGGGCATCTGCCTTGCCATGGCAGGACTGGATTTTGACCATGTGCGCGAACCGGATTTCGACCCCGCAAGCGTTGAGCAGACTCCGCAGGTCACAGAATATATAGAAAAGCTCTGTGATGAGATGCGCAAGCTGTATTTTTCGCCGCCCCCTGCACCCCGGCAGGGAGAGGTGAGCGGGGAGCACTTTGTGCGCACCAAGGATATTTATTACGATACGGACGGCATCAGCGAGAGTCAGGTGGAATCGGTGGTCATGTGCCCGGACTGCTCCGGCACCCTGAAGATAGAGACGTGGTCCACAGTAAATCCGCTGAGCGTGGGAATACAAATCCCCATAGATGCCTGTGACCGCTGCGTGGGGCTGGGCAAGCGCATGTTGGAAGAGGCTCATGTGAAGGGGAATTACAGGTATATTCAGTGCATTAACCGTAAGGAAAAAGAGTACACCCACTATGGTTTTTAGCTGTGTCGGGCAAGGAGGGGGAACCATGGAGTCAGCACATCCTGTTCAAAGGCGGGCGGCAAAGGTTCTGTATGCCGCCTTGCAATGTATGGTCGCCGTGACGCTGCTGGCTGTTTTCGCTGCGGGTGCCCATGCGCAGGAACCGACGCTGGAATCTCTGGCACAGGCGGCACAGGGCGGACGCTGGCAAGAACTGCAAAAACAGGCTCAGGCCATGGCAGAAGACGAAGAGCTTCCCGCCACGGAACGCGGACAGGCCTATGCCTATCTGTCCCTTGCGCATATCAATCTTTCACAGCCCGGCCCCGCGCTGGATGCGGCGGATGAAGCCGTGCGTATGCATCCCGGTCATGCCCGCGGCTGGCTTATGCGCGGCACAGCGTACATGATGCTGCGGCAGCTTGCCAGTGCGGAGGAAGATTTCCGCAAAGCGGTGCGTGTGGATTCCGGCATATGGGAGGCCTACCGTAATCTGGCGGAACTGTCTCAGGCGCGGGGCGACATGCCCGGCGCACTGGACTGGTTCGCCAAGGCGGTGGAACATGCACCAAATAATACGGATCTGGCCACCGAATACGCGCTGCTGCTGCACGGAATGGGATTGCACGGCAGGGCGGATGCAGCATTGACGGATGTCATAGGTCTGGTACCTCAGGCCCCGGGGCCGTACAACAACCGGGGTATGGTACGGCTGGCGCAGGGGCGCTTTGATGATGCCCTGACGGATTTCACGCGTGCCATCCTGCTCGACCCGGCCTTTGAAGAGGCGCGGGTGAACAGGGGGAACGTGCTGCGGGTTTTCAAGCGTTATAAAGAGTCTCTGGCAGATTTCACGCAGGGACTGGAATCCCGTCCGGAGTCTGTGAAATTGCTCGTGGGCCGCATGTATACGCGGGCAGAGATGGGCGACTACACCGGTGCCGCGCAGGATATTGCCGCGGCGTACCGCCATGCCAATGTCGACCCCTACGTTCTGAACGAGTATGCGTGGTTTCTGGCAACCTGCCCGGACGAGGGCGTGCGGGACGGTGTTCGGGCCATGCAGCTTGCGCGTGAGGCTATCGGGCTTTCCGCAGGCCCCATCCCCGGCTATTATGATACGCTTGCCGCCGCACTTGCCGAAGCCGGCGAGTTTGAAAACGCTGTGGCGGCCCAGAAACAGGCTATCTCCTTCGGAGCACAGGCGGGATTGCCGCAACGGCAGCTGCAAGAATGGACGGAGCGTCTGGAAGGCTATGAGCATGGTCTGCCATACAGGAACAACGTGCCATAGCGGGTGCCGCGCATAAGAGGCCGTTGCCTGCGGCATAGCCTGACCAAGGGCTCGCGCAAGCCTTTGCGGGTGCCCGTGTGAGGTAACTCGGAACAGTCGTTTCTCCGGATTTTTTATCTTTAGAATGCCCTGCATAAAAGGGCTCCCTGATTTTCGCGGGAAAGGAATAAGAGAATGGCTGACAACAAAAGAAAGCAGGGAAGAGGCGCTTTGTCCGCCTCGTCCGCTACCACATCCGGCACTACATCCGGCACCACATCCGGTAAAGACGAGGGAAAGCAGCGTGTGCCCGCTGCCGCAGCGCGTAAACCCGCCACGAAAAAGCCCGCTCCGGGTGCAGACAAGACCCGGCAGGCAGAAAACCCCGTGGAAAATTATTGGCGGCTGCGACTGGCGGACCTTACGCTGGCGCTGGAATCCAACAATTTTGTGGTGCATATGGCCCCGGATGCGGCAGCGGCAGGCCGCCTGTTCATGGAAGAAATTCTCCCCGCACTGCCGGGAGCGCAGGAGGGTGTGAAGACAGTCGCATTCGGCGGGTCAATGACCATGCTCGCAACCGGTGTGGCAGACGCCGTGCGCAACGCCGCCGGAGTGGAAGTCATCGATACCATGGATAAAACCGTTCCTTACGAAACGGTCCTGCTGCGGCGCAGGCAGGCGTTGCTGGCCGATGTGTTCCTTACCGGCACCAACGCCGTGACGGAATGCGGCAAGCTGGTTAATCTGGATATGATAGGCAACCGTACGGGTGCCATCACCTTTGGTCCCACCCATGTGGTTCTTTTCATCGGGCGTAACAAGGTGGTGGATACGGTGGAAGACGCCATGGCGCGCATCAAGGAATATGCCGCGCCCACCAATACCATGCGTCTGGGCAAGAAAACGCCGTGCAGGCAGACGGCGCGCTGTATGGACTGTGCCAGCCCTGACCGCATCTGCAATGTATGGACGATTACCGAAAAATCCTTTCCCAAGGGACGCATTCATATTGTACTGATAAACGAAGAGGTTGGATTATAGGCAGGGCCACATGGTCCTTTTAGCAGCCAGCTAGGGAGCGTTCTGCCCGCAGAGGGGAGAAGGCGGAAGAAGACAGCCGGATAATCCAGCGCATATGGCCCGGAACCACAAAGCTGCAACCCTTCAGCCCCGGACGGAGAATCATGTTCCTGAACGAACACCTCAGCAAGCAACTCTTTGACGCAGCAGGCATCCGCATCCCGCAGGGGGTGCTCATCACACCGGATAACGTGGCCGTGCCGCCGGACATGCCGCCACCGTGGTATCTCAAGGCTCAGGTACTCACCGGCGGACGCGGCAAGGCAGGGGGCATCCTGCGCGCAGACACGCCTGAGCAGTTCATGGAACACGCGCAGGCCATTTTCAGCATGCGCATTAAAGGGCACAAGGTGCCCTTTATCCGCGTGGAAGCCGCAACAGACATACATAAGGAATGCTATCTATCCTTCGTGCTTTCCCGTGAACGCCGCGACCTGCTGCTGACCACAAGCCGCGCGGGCGGGGTGGAGGTGGAATCCGCCACGGGCCTTGCAAAGCCGCTTATCCAGCGGGTGCCCATAGATGCTGGGCTGCGCGAACATCATCTGCGGGCCGCCTTTTTCGAGATGAAGGCAGACGCCCGTTTCTGGCCCGGATTCCGGGAGCTTGCCACCAAACTTTACGCGGCCGTGCGCGATAACGGACTGCTGCTGGCAGAGATCAATCCGCTGGTGCTGACGGCAGAGGGAGAATGGGTGGCTCTGGACGGCAAGGTGGAGTTGGATGACAACGTGGTGGACATGCGGCCGGAGAGCCTTGGCCACTATTACACGCCGGAACATCATTCACGCGAAGAGACGCTGGCCCGCGAGGCGGGACTCAGTTACGTGGAACTGAAGGGCTGGGTGGGTATTTTGGTCAACGGAGCCGGACTGGCCATGGCCACCATGGACCTGCTGAACTTCAACGGCCTTTCCGCCGCAAACTTCATGGATCTGGGCGGTGCGGCCAACCGCGAACGTATGCAGCGGGCGCTGGATTTGCTGTTCCGCAATGACAACGTGCGGGCCGTGTTCATCAATCTGTTCGGGGGCATTGTCTCCTGTGCGGAGGTTGCCCGCGCTCTTCTGGCGGTGCTGGGAACGGACCGCGCTCCCAAGCCGCTTGTGGTGCGCATGGCAGGGCACGAGTCCGGAGAAGGGCGTGAACTGCTTGCCAAGGCCGCGCACCCTGATGTGTTCATCGCAGCAGAGATGAACGAAGCGTTGGAAATTTTGCGGAATATGAAGCCCGCTGACGCTCCCGTACTGCATTTTCCCCTTGCGGATGAGGATGCTCCCGCTGCCGTACCCCCGGCCTGTATTCCGTCCGGGCGCAGGGGCGGCATACGGCTTAATGCGGAATCCGGTGTGCTGGTGCAGGGAATAACCGGCAAGGTGGCGCAACGGCACGTCCAGCTCATGCAGGAATATGGCACGCGCATCGTTGCCGGAGTCACTCCCTTCAAGGGGGGTACAGATGTTCTGGGTGTTCCGGTGTACAATTCCGTGCACGAGGCGTGCAGGCATCATGATATTGCTGCTTCCATCGTTTTTGTGCCGGCTCCCTTTGCGCCGGATGCCGTGCTGGAAGCCGCAGTGGAAGAGGTGCCGTGGGTCGTGTGCATAACGGAGGGCATAGCGCAGGCGGCCATGCTGTCCGCCCTTAAGAATATTGCCCCCTCGCCCACGCGGGTCATCGGTCCCAACACCCCCGGCATTATCGTTCCGGGGCAGACCAAGATAGGCATCATGCCGGGGTACGTGTTTACTCCGGGCAATGTGGCCGTTTTTTCACGGTCCGGCACGCTCACATACGAGGCGTGTGCCCGCCTTTCCGCCGCAGGGCTGGGACAGTCTGTCTCCGTGGGCATCGGGGGGGATTCGTTCATCGGTTCCAGCTTCATAGACCTGTGCGAACTGGTGCGTGATGATGACGAAACCCGCGCCGTGCTTGTGCTGGGCGAGGTAGGCGGCTCTGCGGAAGAGGAACTTGCCCGCTACGTGCGCGAGACGGGCTTTGAAAAGCCCGTTATTTCCTTTGTGGCTGCCCGTACGGCTCCTCCCGGAAAACGCCTTGGGCATGCCGGAGCCATTCTGGATGAGCGTACCGGAGGGGTGGAAGGAAAGCTGCAAGCCATGCGTGATGCAGGGTTCACCATCTGCCCGGACCTTGAGCGTCTGCCGGGACTGGTGCGGCGCGTGATGTGCTGACGGTGGTAAGTCGTTGAAAAAATGCGCCCCCGTTCCGGTATGGAGCGGGGGCGCTTGTTTTGTCCGTGCATGATGGTGTGCCGGTGGTTATTCTGCGGCAGGGTCCGCAGTACCCGCGGCAGGAGCTTCCTGCACGGCGTCCGGGTCTGTGCCGGTCCTGTCGGTATTGTCCGTGCCAGCGGCATCGTCCGTATTGTCCGCGTCAGTTACGGTCCCTGCGCTCTCAGTATCGTTCGCATTGTCCGCGCCTTTGTTGCCTATAGTCTCGCCGGAGGCTTCATCGCTCACATTGTCAGTGCTTTTCGCAGTGGCTGCACCGCCGGAGCTTTCCGTGCCGCTCATGCTGCCAGCGTCATCGGCGCTGTCCGGGGGAACCGCCAGTTCCGGGGTGCTGCGCCGCACGGCGAGCAGGTATTCATTATCCGGCTTGGGGTCCACCAGCATCTGCCGATGCACTATTTCCATATCTTCGGGCTTGGCTGCCCATTCTTCCCAGTGTTTTTTGCGCATGGCGATGACCGCGTCCGGGTGAGTCGCCACAAAGTCGTCCAGTTCGGCCCACTCGTTGGTCTCAAAGATGTTGGTCTTTGCGTAGTAGGTGTAGGTGCCGGAGTAGATGCGGTAGCTGGCAGGCGCAAAGCCGTTCTGAATGTAACTGCGCATGACCACCGCCTGCGCCTTGGGGCTCATGATGCCGTCCAGCGAGGGGGCGGTGATGATGCCCAGGGGCAGAATGAAGGCCGTGACAAGGGCCGTGAGCAGCACAAGTCCGCCTTCTGCGCGGCGGGGGGCAGCCTTCCACAGAATAACGGCGCACAGGGCGGCAATGGCGGCAAGGTATTGCCATCCCCCTATGTCTACATGGAACGGGTTGTTGAAGAACTGAACGTAGATCAGCCCGCCTCCTATGCCCGCGAACAGCAGGGCGAACAGGCGGAACATGAGGCGGCTGCGGCCGGGCGTGAGGCGCATCAGGCCGCGTGCCATAAGAATTGCCAGAGGCGGCAGCAGCGGCATGAGATAGACCGGCAGTTTTATGCTGACGGCAGAGAGCAGCGCAAAGCCGGAAAGCAGCGTAATCCACAGGTAGGCGGTGCCCATGCGTTCCGGCTGCCGCGTGGCCCAGAGATTTTTATAGAATTGCAGGCCGAACAGGCGTTCCCACGGTACGGTGACAAGGAGGAGTGTCCATGGCGTCATGATTCCGGCAAATGCGCCGAAGTAGAACCACCATGGCTGCCCGTGATGCCATGTGTCTGTTGCGCGTTTCACTATCTGCTGCTGGAAGATGTTGCGCAGATAGTCCGGGTCTTCGGTAAAGTAGGCGGCGGCAACCCATGCCAGACAGACGGATACCATAACCCCGAAACCGATGGCCACATCCCATCCCAGCAGCCGCTTGAAGCGCAGCCGCCAGATGGTGAACAGCACGGTGGAAAGTATGGGGAAGGCAAGGCCCAGCGGTCCCTTGGTGAGCGTGGCAATGCCCGCCAGCGCGAAACCTGCCACTATCCAGCCGAAGGCGCTTTCCTTCTGCCAGCCTTTGAGCAGGCAGAGGTGCGACAGGGTGATGAACGTGGCAAAGAGCAGGTCCATGCGTGAATAGTGCATCATGCCCACGGTGAAGAAGGTGGTCAGCAGCACAAGGCCTGCCGCCAGCGAGGTTTTCTTGTCCTCTCCCGTCACCCGCGCCAGCAGGTAGGTGGCCCACACAAAGAGCAGGCCGGATACAGCCGCCCCCAGCATGAACAGTTTGGGTGAGGCCTCTCCCACCAAGGGGTGCAGGGCGGCAAGGAGCCAGAAATACACCGGAGGCTTATCGGGGTAGGGCACGCCGTTCAGGTACAGAACAATCCATTTCCCTGCGTTTGCAACATGCTCGTACACGTTGGCGTAGCGGATTTCGTCCGAGAACCACAGGGCGCGGGTGTCCAGCGTGAACCATGTCTGCAACGCCACAATGGCGGCAAGGGTAAGCAGGGGCAGAAAAGCCAGCGCGTCAAATCCGTGGTCCAACAGGTTCTTGGCTGCGGGCGCGGTATCCTGCCCGGAGGATTTGGGGCCATGCTGCCGCGCCTTGTTAGAGAACCATCCCCCTGCGGGGCGCGTTCTTTTGCTCTGGCCGGATGCCGGTTGCTTAACAGGTTCCTGCTCAGGCTCCTGCTCAGACTTCTGCTCAGGCTTCTGCTTTGGCTCCTGCCGCTGCATCCCGGCATGTTCTCCGGCAGGGGAAGGTAGGGAAGATAGGACAGATTCAGGCGAAGAGGCATGCGGTTGTTCATCGTGCATACCGGCTTCCGGCGCATCTGCGTCAGGTGCCTGTGGGCCGCAGGGGCAGCATTCGCCGGAATGTGCAGGTTCCTGCGCGGGGTGGGCGGTGCTTTGCGCGTCTGCGGCGGGGGCAGCACAATCGCCTCCGGCAGCACCAGAAGTATCGTCCGGCAAGAGCCGGTCCTGAGACGTGGTGGAGTCTGGTTTATCGGTCATCGCGGTCTCGGTTCCAGAAGAGGTGTATGAGAAATGCGGCAAAGCTGCCTACAAGAATACCAAAAAAAACATCGCTTGTATGGTGCATCTCCAGATACACCCGCGAAAAACCCACCAGCGCGCCGTAGCCGCCCAGCAGCAGAGGCATGGCCGCGTGGCGGAAAAAAAAGGCCAGCGGCACGGTATTGCCTGTAATTTCCGCTGTGTGACCCGATGGCATGGAGTTGTATCCGCCGCTCAGAGACCACGGAGCGTACAGCCCGTCCACACCGGGACGGGGGCGGCCTATGACTATTTTGAAAACGCGCACGAGCAGGAAGGAGACCAGCAGCTGAATCACCAGCCATGTGATGACAAAACGCGTTAAACGGGCATCGCCGTTACGGCGTCCGGCATAGAGGATACCTGCGTAAACGATATACAAAGCCGGGTTTCCCCAGTCCGTCACAACTTTCATGAACCGGGTCAGGTTCGGATTGCCGCCCCTGACCTGCCGGAAAAACTGCACCACCTCATCACCTGTTCCGATAAACAGCGTAACGCAGGCGAGAACGGTGAACAGGGGCAGGATGCAGAGCAGATGCTGAACAAATGGGTAGCGGTTGCGCATGCGGCCTTATACGGCGAATCAGCCCGCAAGTGAAGAAAAAGGTTCTTCTTACTGAGGGTGGAAAAGAATACCATACGGGTTGACGCATAGCGTTGCGGGGTGTAGCTCATTCAGCCCTGTCCCTTTCAACCGATATGCTTTTACGGAAAAACCGATGCTTGCTGCCTTCAGAAAACGCTGGTCATCTTCCGGCGGTTACCGCGATGTGCTCCGGGTGGGCCTGCCCCTTGTCGTGAGCCTTGGCTCCACCACGGTCATGGAATTCACCGACCGCGTTTTCCTGAGCCATTATTCTCAGGATGCCATTGCCGCCTCCATGCCCGCAGCCATGACCAATCTTGTCTTCCTGCTCTTCTTTATAGGCGTGGGAAGCTACGTGAACGTGTTCATCGCGCAGTACGACGGCGCGGGGTCACGCTCCCGTGTTGGGGCCGCGCTCTGGCAGTCCATTTATTTTTCCATGTTCGGTGCCGTGGTGCTGGCGTCCATGGCTTTTTTCGCCGAGCCCATCTTCCGGCTGGCGGGGCACTCGGAATCGGTGTTCCGCATGGAGGTGACCTACTTCCGCATCCTTTCGGTAGGCAGCGGGCTTGCCCTTGCCGCAAGCTGCGTGGGCTGTTTTTTCAGCGGCCGGGGTATAACCAAGCCCAACATGATGGTGAATGTTATTGCCACCGCCATCAATATTCCGTTGGATTACGTCCTCATCTTCGGGGTGGGGCCGTTCCCGGAAATGGGCATTGCCGGTGCGGGCATTGCCACGGCCTCTTCGTGGGGCATGCAGCTTGCCATGTATTGCTGGCTGGTGTTCACCCGGAAGAACGATTGTGCATACGCGGTGCGGCGGGCGCGGGCCTTTGACAGACCGCTTTTTCTGCGCATGATGCGCTTCGGGCTGCCCAGCGGGGTAAACGCCTTTTTTGACCTGTTCGCCGTGGCTTTTTTCATCTTTATGGTCGGGCGTCTGGGCCGGGCCGAGCTTGCGGCTTCCAATATCGTGTTCTCACTGGATACGGTGGCCTTTCTGCCTATGATAGGCCTGAATATCGCCATATCCACCCTTGTGGGGCAGGCTCTGGGACGCGGCAGGCCGGAAGAGGCCGTGCGGGCCACCTCCAGCACCCTGCATATTGCCATGGTCTGGATGGGCAGCATGGCAGTGCTGTTTGTCACCGCACCGGAATGGCTGCTTTCCGTCTTCCGCCCTGAAGAGATGCCCGGCGGGGCCGATGCGGTGTGGTTTGCGCAGGTGGAGCAGGCGGGTGTGGTGCTGCTGCGTTTTGTGGCGTTATACAGCCTGCTCAGTTCCACCATGCTGGTCTATTTCGGGGCGGTGCGCGGCGCGGGCGATACGGTGTTCGTCATGTGGGCCATTATGCTCAGCGCCATCCTGCTGCTTGCCGTTCCCATCTATGTGGCTCAGGCTTTTTTCGGGGCCGGGCTGAACACGCTGTGGGGCATATTCACCCTGTACGTGGTCGTGCTTTCCGTGGTGGCGTACCTGCGCTATCATCGCGGCCCGTGGAAGACCATGCTGGTCATAGAACGACCCGCCGCTGATGAGGCTGTGCCGGATAAGACTATTCCACCGCAGCCACCTTGCTGAGCATGCCGTATTCTCTGTTTCTGCGGGCATCCACCTTCAGGGTCATGTAGATGCGGTCACAGTCCGTTTCCAGTTCCCGGTAGCAGGCGGTAATTGTGTTCATCACGTCGTCCCATTCGCCCTCTATGACCGTGCCCATGGGGTTGAGCTGGAACATGAGGCCGCTGGACCGGATGACGCCGAGCACGCGTTTCACATACGGGCTTACGCTGTCGCCCTTGTCCATGGGAAAGATGGAGAGTTCGGCAATGACGGACATGGATGCCTCCTGAAATGATTATTTTTCAGGATGCACCCTAGCCCATAATGTGTCGCAGATAAAGTGCGGAACTCAGGCCGCCCGGTGTTCTTCCAGCGATCGCGCCCCCAGCGCGTGGTCCATGGCCACAATCTTGTCCAGCACCTTTCTGAGGGTCTCCCTGAACAGACCCATATCCTGCGGAGTGTAGCGGGCGCGTGCATCGCGCAGGCCTGCAACATCCATGATTTCGTTATACAGATAGGGCATGTAGATGGGATCCTGCCTCAGGAACATGTGTACGCTGTTAAACAGGGAGCGGATTTCGCCATAGTTCTTTTCCGGCTTTTTAAACAGCTTTTCCAGCCGCTTGTTGGCATGACGCAACGAGGTGCGCCAACTGGGTGCGCGTTCTTCAAAGATGGGCTGTTCGCATCCCGTGCGTGCCTTCATCATGCGCAGCCGCCACAGTTCCAGCGCTCCTCCGTCCGATGCGAGCAATCCGTTTTGCAAGGCTTCATCCAGCGTGGTATCGGTGGCAGTGCTGATGACATACCCGCCCCCGTAAACATTATGAACATTCAGTCCCAACCGGGCTATGTCCTGCTCCATTTCCCGGGCTGAGGTCAGGTACTGCACACTGGTGCGTATGGGATTGCCGTCCCGGTCCTGCAGGTCCACCCAGCGGGAAGCCTTTTTGCGATGGTGACCGTCCGCATGTGTGGTACTGGTTTCGCGCCATGCGAAATCCTGCCCCACAAGCACTATGTCGCGCACTCCCATCCAGTGGAGAAAGCGCATCAGCGCCACGGAAACGTTCCCCGCAGCGTCCAGTACCAGATCATCGCGTCCGGCGATGAAGGTGGCAAGGCCGCCCACCGTCCAGAGCGGAATGGTGGGACCGGGATACTGCTTCACCACACGCGGGTCGGTCTTGGTGGAGTAGATAAGCGGAATATCCTTGGCCCATTCCGGGTCAAGCTGCTTGTAAACGGCAAGCATCCCGTCGCTGAAGTCAATGGACATGCAGAAATGGGGGCGCACGCCCACGCGCTGTGCGGCGGTAAGGGTCTGCAGCGCAGTAACCACAAGGGCGGAGTGCTGCATGGCGGCAAGTGCAGGGCCGGATTGTTCCAGCGAGGGACCGGCACCAAGGATAACCGCCTTCATCCCTTCCCCTGCATCGCGCAGCGGATTCACCGTTCCGTCCGCAAGGGCGCGCCGGAAGTTGCCCAGTTCGTTGCCCACCATGGTGTCCTGCGCGCGGCGCAGGGTACCCAGTTCCACGCTCAGGTGTTCCAGCATTTCCTTGCACTGGCGGGCCCAGTAAGCATAGGTGGGGCCTATCTGCTGGCTGGGCAGGTCTGCCCGCAGGTGGATTCTGCCGAACAGAAACTGGACATCGCAGGCGCGCACCGTATCCTGCAACAGGGTGCGGTCCGGCGGCAGAAAGACGAGTTTTCCGGATTCAAGAAAGGGCCGGTAATCCGTCTGCCCGAGGCAGGCGGCCAGCATTTCCGCCTCCGGCTCAAGCACATACACGGTGTGCGATGCCGGAGTGCCGGAAAGAAGATGGTTCAGCCCGTATCCCAGATTGCAGCCTATGACAAAGGTGGTCTCTGCCGGTATGGCGTCTTGGGGTACCCAGCCCTGATAGATGGGGCCGGGAGGGATGGTTTCAAAAAGAAAACGGCCATCCTTCAGGCGGAAATCCAGCATCCCGTAACTGTTATGCCCCATGCGCGAGTCAATGTCGGCAAGGTCGGGACGGGTTTCCGCAAGCCACATGGCCGCTTTATGTTTCAGCGCGGCCATGACCTCCAGATTCTGCGTGTAGAATGGCGAGTATTTCATGCCGGTTCAAATGCAAATGTCCTGCCAGCATGAATAAACCATTGGTATGCGCCCTGTTGCAGGCTCACAATAGCACAACCGGGCACAACAGGACTCAGCAGGGCCGGAGAATTGACACCGGTTGCCGGAAGCATGGTTGAACCACCGGCACAAGAGCCGTCATGCTTCCGACAGCCGCACCGCCGTCACAGAAATCAGCCCTGAATCCCCAGCATCTCCAGAACGTTGTCCACAATCTCTTCCGGTTCCTTCCATGCCTGAAGAATGTAGTGCAGGGTCATCATGCACAGCGGCTCCAGCTCCACAAATTCGGCGGAAATGGCTTCCCGTTCCGGTTCAGTCATTTTATTCAGGCGGTACGCCATGCGCAGCACTTCCGCCATGAGGTAGAAAACCTTCCCCTTTTCCCGCAGGGCGGTACGGATGGCTTCAGAACGCAGGGCGGTGTGCGGCAGCACAAAAACAATGCCCTTATCCGCACAGGCGGCATCCAGCGCTTCCACGGAGTCTATGGGCTGACCGGAGCCGGAAGGGGTGTCGGTTTCCGGTGCCACAACCTTCATGTTCAGGCGCGCGGCCACCCGTTCCGCCAGTTCCAGCCTGCCGCTTCCCGGCATACCTATGAAGATGATGCGCCCTTCCTGCGGCGAAAACGGAGCCACCGGGGCGGATTTGCCGAATACGCGGACAGCGTTGGGGTCTTCGACTTCAATTTTATCCTGAATGAATCCTTCCGTGGAAAATTTAGACATGGGCTCTCCGTATCGGTTATCCGGGTGCGTCAGGCGAGCTGCGCAAAACGGCTGTTTCTGGTGTCTCCGTGCATGGTTGCGCCGGGCAGCTAGGAAATAGCCCGTCATGGCGCTGCGGTCAATGTGTGCGGCGGCCGCGACAGATTGCAGCGGGTCACAACAGGTCGCAACGGGTCCGCAAGCGGGCGGGACACCGTTGGCAGGGAGGCAGGCATTCCTTTTCATGCGGGGTGACATGCAGTATAGAACCCGTGTTCCGTCCATATTCAGTTTTCATACCGCCGGAGGTTTTTCATGCGGCAGGCCATATGGCTGCGATATATATGTTGTGTGTTCTGTGTGCTGGCGTTGGCTTCCGGGTGCGCTCCTTCCAGAAAAAAGGCCCCTTCCGGCGGCGATACCCCGGTGGAGATGCGCGCAGACCCCGGCTACGTGCAGTGGCTGGAAAAACAGGCCATGCTGCGTGCCGCGCAGGATATGTCGCGCATCGTTTCCGGAACGGGCATTCCGTGGGTCTCGCCCTATGTGGTTCCGCGCCCCAAGGCGCTTCTGGCGGAAGCTCCGGTATGGCTTACCGTGCATCCCGCGTCCCTGCTCACCGCAGACAATGTGTCCCTGTTCCGCACGCTTGCCCATCCGGAATTCTGGCGGCAGGCAGAGAAGCTGGGCATACGCGGGCTTCTTGCGGCACCTGTACGCGAGTCGGGCGGAATATGGGGATATGATGTCTCCGGTACGCAGGCACTGGGAGCGGATACCGTGCAATACGCCTTCAGCCGCTATGCGGGAACCGAAGATGAATTCAGGCTTCTCACCCGTGCCGCCAACAAGGCCGGTGCCATAGCGGGCGACCTGCTTGTGCCTGCCGCCACGGGACGTGGTGCGGATTTCTTCCTCTCTGCGCGTGCCAAGCCGGAGTATCAGGGCATTTACTGCATGCTGGAAGTGCCCAAGGACCTCTGGCCCCTGCTGCCGGAAACCAAAACCCAGTGGCAGGCCGAGGCGTTATCGGAAAACGCCACGCAGGTGCTGCGTGAAAAACGGTTTTTACCCGCCCCCCGGGTGCGGGATGCACTCGGGTATCCCCTTGCTCCCTTCGGATGGGCCGCCACGGGCGAAATTCGCGGTATGGACGGTATAAGCAGGCGGTTTGTCTACCTGTTCTGCGAATCTCCCGCCCGCCCAGTGCTCAACTGGACCGACCCTGCCGCCGGTGCCCGCCGTGTGCTCTCCGGTGCCGTCATCCAGCAGGTGGGCACGCTGGGGGTTGCTTTCAGCGGAATAAGTGTGGCTCCGTTCATCGGGCTGGAACCTGCGGGAGGCCCCGTGGACCAGAGCGTACAGAATGCCGCAGCCACGGCACGTGACGCGGCGGAGCAGTTGGCGCAGGAGGTGCGCCGTTACGGCGGCTGGACTTTTCTGACCGATGCCCTGCCTCTGCCCATGCTTGCGGAACTGTTGCAGGCCGGGCCGGATGTGGCGGTGGACCACGCCGGGTCCGTGAGTGCGCAGGCGGCACTGCTGACGGGAGATGCCACCATGCTGCGCGAAAGCCTCATGGCCATGCAGGCACTGGGCATAGGGCCGGAAAGGCTTGTGCATTGCATCCAGCCGGAAGGCGGGGTGGATTTTTCGCTTGTGCACCTGTACGGGGCGCGCAACGATGCAGCCCGCCCTCTCAGGGAATCGGCGCGTGAGGCCATGCGTGAGGCCGTGACCCGTGCCGGGGGAGATACGCTGCTGAAGAACGATGTTTTGTACACAACACCGGCAGGACTGGTGGCGCTGGCGGCGGGGCTGCGCGACCTGCGTAAGCTGTCACCGGAAGAACGCGCCACCGTGAGCGAGGGCATGGTCACACTGGCTGCCTTCCATGCCATGCAGCCCGGTGTTTTCATGATTTCCGGCCGGGAGCTTTCCGGCGCGCTGCCGTTAACTGGCGGTCTGTTGCAGGCGGTTTCAGAGGATGATTCCCTGTTGCAGGGCACCATGGGAGCCTACGACCTGCTCGATGTGGCGCGGCAGTCGCTGGTTACCCCGCTGGGCATGCCCCGCACGCAGATGCTGTTCGGCACATTGCCGGAGCAGATGCTCTCACCCGGTTCTTTCGGGTGGCATCTTAACCGTATTCTGCTGGTGCGCAATCACTACGGCGTGCACCATGCGGAGCGGCTGGAGGTTCTCTCGTCCGGTCATGCGGGCGTGCTTGTGCAGGTGCTGCGGTTGCCTGCCACGCAGACGGGCAGCCGTAATCTGCTGCTGGTGGCGACCAATTTCAGCCGGGAGGCGCTCACCCAAACCCTTGCCAAGGGGCAGTCTGCGGCGCTGGACAGCTTTACCGCCGCCGCGCCGCCGCAGGACGTTCTGCGCGATGAATTGGCGAAAGATGCTCCGGTAACACGCAACGCCAAGGGGCTGCATATTCCGCTCAGGCCGTGGCAGACCCGTGCGGTGTTGCTGGAGGGCGGAGAATAGCGGGAGATGGTCCCGGCAAAACGGGGAGCGACTGCCCAGTGGCTGGGGGGCGGCTGGGAGGCGGGGAATCCCATCTGTCCGGCTGAGGTATCCCTCTGCCCGCCCAGCCGTGAATATGGTCAGAACCGGACGCCTATTCGCCGCATTCCCGCAGGTAGTTTCTGAACAGCCTCCTGCTCACACGGCTGAAGGCATCAAAGTCTGCGGAGAGTTCCAAGCCGGGGATAAAGGCTTTCACCACCGGGAAGTTCAGGTCTTTGCGGCGTATGTCCACATAGACGGGGCGCCGGTTGTTGGCCACGAGGGTACGTTCCAGCAGCGCAAGGTTGCGGATGGGGTCTTCCATGGAATAATCGGGCAGGTCTTCCTGTCTGCGCACGGGCAGGTCGCGGAGCGCAGGGGCGGTGGCGGGGCTTTGCGGATAGGGGTAGGGCGTTTCCGTAAGCGCGGAAATAACAGCCCGCCTGCCGTTCAGACCGGCTCCGGTGCCGCGTATGACGCCGCCCTTTTTGTCCATGACAAACGCCGTGTAACAGGGAATGCCCAGTTCTGTGGTCATGTCCTGAAACATCACGTGTACCCCGCGTGCCGCATAGTCTTCCAGCAGCAGGCGAACCTTTTCATCTTCGCTGGTCAGGGTAAAGCAGCGGGATTTCACAAAGGGAATCGTGGCTTCCGCGTCCCGTTCGATGATTTCCGTCAGCGCCGCCACCTTGGCCTCTTCCATGATATTGCCGGAAGCAAGCCCGGTGGACCCCTGCGCGGAGAAGAGGCATACCTCGTCAAGATTGCAGAACATATAGACCATCTGCACGGGCACAAGAATCGGTTCCGGTCCGTGTTCTCCGGGCGTGTGCCCCTGCATCCAGTGCAGCGGCTCGTCATCATAGGGCACTTCCAGCGGCACAGTGTTGGGATTCATGGCGGCAATGCCCTTGGCGCACAGATCAGAATGCCGGGCCACCACCACCGGGTGGTCCATGGCGGTGTCCTGCACTGCGGCGGGTCCTATGGAGGCAAAAGAGGAGGTTCTCTCCACCATTTCCATGGAATACCCTGCCCGCGTGTCCGCAAGGGAGAGTCCGCGTCCGTAAGAGGTGGCTATGCCCCGCAGGGTCAGGTCGTGCCTGCCGCAACGGACGGAAATGTCCAGATGCCAGCGGCGCAGCAGGGCAATGGGAGAAAGCGAGGCAATGTGCCGCATCTCCACATCCGCCACAAAGCCGTATTCCACAAGACGCTCCAGTGCCAGCATGGCGGTGTCTTCCGGAGCGGGGCGTTTCCATGGCTTTTCATAGGGCTCTGCGGCAAGTGCTTTGCGTATTTCTTCCACGCGTACAGCCTTTTCCCATGAGTCGTCCTGAGCGGGAGATGCCTCATACAGCATGGGCAGCTCAAATTCTTCCATGTCTTCCGGCAGCGGCAGAATGCGGTGGTCGTGCATGTTTGCCCTGAACTGGCGTATCCACGCCGCGTGCGCTTCCCGGTCATCCAGCATGGCCCATTTCAGGTGAATGAGCGGGGTGTGGTGCCGCAGCTCCGCCGCGGCGTTGTCAGGAAAATGGACAGCCTGTTTGGAAAATTTGCCGTGAACAAGGCATGCCTCCAGCAGCAGGGCGGCGAGCACGGGGCGGGTGAAGCCGTTTTCCGAAAGTGCCTGCTGCATAAGATTCTTGAACTGCTTCTGGTCGCAGTCCTTGAGGCGTTCAAGCAGGTGCTTGTGCATGAATTCGTCAAGGGGGCGGGCTTCCAGATAGGCAAGACCATCGTCAAAGGAAATATCCTGTTCGGGATTACAGGCTACATATCCCACGGTACCCTTGGTGTCCGTGAGGGTAAAGGCATAGTGCATGGTGGTGTTCTGCTGCATGCGGGCTCCCCTGTGTGTGGTGTGTGCAGCACACTGCATACATCACTCCGGGGGCGGAGACAATGTTATACGGAGTATGTGAATGCTTACGGGCAGATAGGTGCATGATGATCGCGCATGGCCTCTACCATTCACGTTGCCGCAAGTGGTGGAGTACCCTTACGGTCTGGGCAGAAGAGTCTCTTGCTGCCTGTTCAGGATGGCTGGTTGCGGATGCAGGGCTAAGGCAGGTCTCTCCCCGGGCGTGTGCAGAGAAATATCCGAAGCCCGAAGAGCACTGCAACGCGGACCCATGCGTAGGCAAAGCGCAACAGTGCATAACCCGCCCTGCCGTTTCAGGCATATCCTCAGAAGGTGACTTTCTCAGTCCTTCCCGGTACGGTTTTCACCGTTTCCATGGCAGAAAAGGCTGCCTGCACTGTTTCCTGAATTTTTCTGGGCAGATGCCTGCTGGTGGTATACACGCGCTTGCTTTCAAAAGTGCAGCCGTTGCTTGAAATGATGATGAACTGAAAATTCGCCTGCTGGTCAGGCGGCAGAGTCCCTGACTTGGGGTAGCAGTTCAGATGCAGGGTAGCTGTCCTGTAGGCAGCGTCGCGGGTGGTCAGGGTGGCTTTTATGGCGTCCAGCTGGCCTTGGGTAAGTGAACCGTCAGGAAGGTCATTGGGGTAGGTTACGGTAAGCCTCGCCTGCAAGGTTGCTTTGGCGGGCACGGCGGTGGAGGAGAACAGCAGATATCCGTAAACGCCGCCGGCCGTGATCGCAGCGCTGAGGACCAGAGAGAGAATCAGCTTCATCGGTTCCTCGGAAGGGCGCATACCCTGTCAAAATCGGGGCTTCTGACCGGCCTGCCTGCCCTGGCTCGGAGTCGTTAAAGATTGGTAACAGGTGAAAATCTTACAAAAATTATTGTAAATATATCATGATTCCGTGAATTGGGAAATGGGGGAAAGCCCCCATGCAAAGATAATCACGCAGAACATGCGCCAAACGGATGCAGGCAGATGTTCAGCCCGCTGCCGCATGAAGGCATTATGCGGAAGATGCCATGAAAAACTAATTTTAATCGAATAGTTACGGAGGTGGAATGCCACTGTTCGGTTCCCATATGTCTGTTGCGGGCGGCCTGCATAAGGCCGTGGAGCGCATAGTCCGCGTGCAGGGACAGGCCTTGCAGATTTTTACCCGCAACCAACGTCAGTGGAATGCCGCCCCGGTTTCCCCGGAAGAGACCCGCGCCTTTACAAAGGCATGGCGGGAATGGGGAGATTTTCCGGTAGTGACGCACGGCTCCTATCTGGTCAATCTGGCATCGCCTGATGCATCGGTGGCCGCCAAATCCGCCCGTGCATTCATGGATGAACTGACGCGTACAGAGGCTTTGGGCATCCCCTTTGTGGTAACGCACCCCGGTGCCTGCGTGGGAACCGGGCGTGAAGAGGGCATTGAGCGTGCGGCGGCTATGCTGCGGCGGTGCGTGCTCGACTCAGGCACCAGAAAGGTGACCGTCCTGCTGGAGAACACGGCAGGGCAGGGTAGTACACTGGGCGGTGATTTCGCGGAACTGGGCGCCTTGCTAGAAGCAAGCGGCTTGGCAGAAGAAGGGCGTGCGGGTGTTTGTCTGGATACCGCCCATGCGTTTGCTGCGGGGTATGATCTGCGCACGGAAACGGAGTGCAATGCAGCCCTTGCCGCTCTGGATCGGTATGTGGGGCTGGAAAGGCTGCATTGTGTCCACGTGAATGATTCGCTTGCGGCACTGGGCAGCAGGGTGGACAGGCATGCCCATATCGGAGAAGGGCATCTCGGGACTGAAGCATTCGCCCTTGTGGTGCGCGATCCCCGGCTGGCACACCTGCCCATGGTACTGGAAACGCCCAAGGACGAGACATTGGAAGACGACAGGCGCAACCTTGCCCTGCTGCGCAGGCTGGCGGAAGACAATTCTGTCTCATCCGGGAATGGAGTGCGGCAGGCGTAAGCGATATCCCGTATCAGTCCGTATCAGTCCGTATCAGCCCGTATCACTCCGTATCACCCTGTCCCATGCAGGCCATGCAGCACGGAAGCGCGGCTTGCACTTGCCCGGAAAAACACCTATTACCCGCAGTCCAAACCCAAGACGGAGAGAAGGCATGGCAGATAAGACCAAGCAGGAAAAGAAACTCAAGAAGAGGCTGGAGGCCATCAAGCAGCGCAAAACCGGGGCGGCCGATGATCTGTCCGATGTGCTGCTCAAGTTCTGCCGTCCGTTGTTGCAGGAGGCGCAGAACCTTAACGGCGAAGACAACGCCGTGGGCTTGGGAGTGTTCGCATGGAACGCAGCGTTCCTTACCCGTGACCGCTGGATAGCCAACCTCAAACGGTCGCTGGAGCAGTTCAACCTGTCTGCAGATGCGCAGGAAACGCTGGAAGGCATAGTGGAAGAGATGATCAGGCAGAAAAAGCTCATGTACCCTAACGACATGCGCGTCATCACCCACTATGAGGTCAAGATAGAGAACAACACCATTGCCCTTACCGTGGAATCGCGCGTTGCCAAAAAGAATCTGCTGCCCAGATTCAATGAAATGCCTGCGGAATAGAGAGCGCTGTTTCTTTCCGTTCCGTATGGTGTGCGGCAACAGGCCGGTACTGACGGCATTCTTGAATGCCTGCCCCCCGTTTTCGTCATCCCCGGAGTTTTGTCATGCCGCAAAGGCCGTTATCCGACTGCGTGCTACGGCGAGTTTTGCCTGATACCGCTTCCTGCGAAACAGGCATACTCACGTTCATTCGTTCCGTGTATGAAGCCTCGTTTCCGCAGGACGAACGGCGTCCCTTCAACGAATGCATCGGTCTGCTCAGTACCCCCCATTACGGCATGGAAGCTGTCTTTCTGGATGATGCTCCGGCGGGATTCATCGCCTTCTGGCGTTTGCGTGAATATGTGTTCATTGAGCATTTTGCCATGAGCGCCGGTGTGCGCGGGCGTGGCGCAGGCAGTGCTGCCCTGCGGGAATTCATGCGCCGTCACGCAGGTCCGGTGGTTCTGGAGGTGGAACTTCCGGAATCCGGAGAAAATGCCCGCCGCCGCATCGCGTTCTATGAACGGCTGGGTTTTTCCCTGTGCGATGCGGAACATGTGCAGCCGCCGTACACGCCGCAGGGCAGGTCCGTGCCTCTCCGGTTCATGAGCTGCCCCGGTCCGTTGGATACGCCGTCCCTGAATGCCTTCAGGGAGGCATTGTTCACGCATGTTTACCCTTCCTGAATGAAAGGTTGCCCCGCTGCGGGCTCCGTGCGTTGCAGACGGCACACAGCCGTTATGGGGCAACTCTACATACAGATACCAGAAAAGGGCTGCCCGCGTACGTGCGGGCAGCCCTTGTTTTTGGTTCGTATGACTGTTCTGTAATCGGTGATCAGACTTCAAACAGCATTTCAAGGTCGGAACGGGTGAGCGACTTCCATGTCTCCTGACCGGGGATAATGGCATCGGCAACGCCCTTTTTCATTTCCTGCAGCTTGAGAATCTTCTCTTCCACAGTGTTTGAGCAGATCATCTTGTAAGAGAAGACCTGCGCCGTCTGCCCTATGCGGTGGGCGCGGTCGGTCGCCTGATCTTCCACAGCGGGGTTCCACCACGGGTCGTAGTGGATAACGTAGTCCGCACTGGTAAGGTTAAGCCCCGTTCCGCCCGCCTTGAGCGAGATAAGGAAGATGGGAATTTCCGGCGTGTTGTTGAACAGGTCCACCTGTTCAAAGCGGTCTTTGGATGTGCCATCCAGATAAGCGAACGGAATTTCCGATATCTGCAGCCACGAGCGGATGATGTGCAGCATGGAGACAAACTGCGAGAAGACCAGCACCTTGTGCCCTTCTTCCACTATGTCGGTCACCATGTCCTTGAATGCGTCAAACTTGCCGGAGGGCAGGTTGGTGGAAAAGCCCGGCATATCCAGCTTGAGCAGGCGCGGGTGGCAGCAAATCTGCCGCAGCTTGAGCAGGGCATCCAGAATGGACATCTGGCTCTTTGCCATGCCCTTCTGGTCCACGTCAGAGAGCACCTGCTGGCGCAGTTTCGCTGCCAGTGCGGTGTACAGTTCCGCCTGTTCGTCCGCCAGCGCGCAGTACTGTATGTTTTCTATCTTCGGCGGCAGATCCTTTGCCACTTCGGACTTGGTTCGCCGCAGAATAAAAGGTTTTACGCGATTGCGCAGGTAGTCCAGCGTATCGGCATCGCCGTCCTTGATGGGTTTGACAATGCCCCGCTGGAAAGAGTGCTGCGAACCGAGGAACCCCGGCATGAGGAATTCGAACAGCGACCACAGCTCAAACAGGTTGTTCTCTATGGGCGTGCCGGAAAGGCAAAGCCTCTGGTTGGCGTGTATCTTCCGCACGGAACGGGCGGTGATGGTATTGGGGTTCTTTATGTTCTGCGCTTCGTCCAGGATAATGCAGTTAAACTCGTAGTTCTGCAGTTCTTCAAGGTCGCGCCGCAAAAGAGCGTAGGTGGTGATGACCAGCTGCGATTCCTCTATCTGCTTGAACATGTTCTCGCGGCGGGTGCCGTAGATGATGAGCCTGCGCAGTTGAGGAACAAACTTTTCCGCCTCGCGGTCCCAGTTGGGCAGCACGGATGTGGGCACCACAATCAGGTTGGGAGCGGTTGCCCCTTTTTCCACCATATGCTGGATAAACGAAAGGGTCTGAATGGTTTTGCCCAGTCCCATCTCGTCCGCCAGAATACCTCCGAAACCATACTCCCGCAAAAAGTTCAGGTAGCTGAGCCCCTGTGCCTGATAGCCGCGCAGGGTGGCGTTCAGCCCGTTGGGCGGCGTTATCTGCCGTATTTCGGTAAAGGAATGAATCTTCTCCCGCAGGCTGTTCCAGAACGGGTCTGTATGCACATCGGGCAGGTCTTCCAGCAGATTGTCCAGTGCGGGTGCTTCAAACTGCTCAAACCGCTGCTTGGGCGGCTTTTCCGGGTCTAGACCCATGGCGCGCAGCTTATGGGCCAGCTTTTCCAGCCATGACTCCGGCAGGCTGGTGTAAGAGCCGTCCTTGAGCTGCACGTATCGCTTGCCCTGCACCCATGCCTTCCAGATGGTGTCAATGGGTACACGCTGTCCCTCGTACTCCACCTCTATCTCCAGCGAGAACCACTTCTCTTCCTCGTTGGATTCCACCTTGGCGGTTATGCCGGGGGCGGCAAGGCGCACCTTGTATTTAGAAAGCGCCTTTTCGCCGTACACGCGGTACTGGGCAACCAGCTTGGGGTAGGCGTCCAGCAGAAAGTTGATGGCCTCTTCCGGCTCAAGGAACCACACCCGGTTGCTTCTGGGCTGAAAGTTCATTTCCAGCAGCAGATTGGTGAGCGCGGCTTCCTCTTCCTGCATACGGCGGATGAGGTAGGTGGTCCCTTCATAGGAATAGCTGCCTGTCATAAAACTGGGGTTGGGGCCGGGCAGCAGAAATTCGCCGTGCAGCGTTTCGTAAAGGTTCTGGATTTCCAGCGTGAGCAGCGATCCCTCTTCATCCAGAAAGAGTTTGGGATTGTACGTGGCGGGCACAAAGATGGGTTCCATGTGCTTGAGGAACTCTTCCTGCCCGAACAGGTCGGTGGAAGGCAGTTGCGTCCACACTCTGTCCAGAAATTCGGGAATATCTTCCTTCTCCACAATGGGCGGATTGGAGGCAAGGGTCTGCACCAGAGCGGAGTTCAGGCTGGTATACGCGGGGTAAAATCCCTTGTTCCAGCAGACCCATAGCGGAATCTGCCCGTGAAAAGTGGCTTCGCTGTCCACAATGGATTGCGGGGGCTTGCCCTCGCTGTGGATCATCATGTCAAAGGTAAGGCCGGATTCCTTAAGCTGCGGCTTGAGCTTCAAATCCATGGTGCCCGTTTCAATGCGGCAGGGGGCGTCGGTGTCCTGCCAGAAAAGATAATACTCGCGCTTGATGGTCCACAGAAACCATGTGAGCAGCCCGTCGGGAATTTCCACGCGGTGCCCGAAGTAGTCGTTGTAACGCCCAATCTGCTGCGCCACCTTGGGCAGGTTGGGAGAAAGTTCGCACCAGTCTGCGTTTTCGATTATCTGCTCCAGCGTTACCTCGCTGTGCACGGTGGAAAGCCCGGATTTATTCTGACGGGCGCGGAAAAAGGCAACCTGCAGGCGTCCCGGTTCGGGATGAAAGCGGTAGATGAGATAGTGGCGGCCCGCTTCAGGCTCTATGGCGGTGGAGAAGAATGAGCGGAATATCTGCCGCCAGTCGCTTTTAGGTTTAAGGGGTTCGGTCTCTTCTCCTCCGCGGGTTTCCAGCGAGGAAAGGAACTTGATAGCGGCAGCCCCCACATGGCGGCAGGCACCGGAAAAGGCTTCCGGGCAGTTGCACAGGTAGTTCACGGAACCTTCGTCAAAGTCCACGGACAGGCGGGGGGAGTAGATCTGAAAATCTTCGCCCTGCACCGTCCCTTCGATATCCCAGTATCCCTCGCTCTTCTTCAGGCTGATTTTCTGAACGCCGCCAGACTCCAGAATGGAGCGGGAACCCTCGATGATATACTCGGGGATGGTGTCTTCTACCAGGTTCTGCAATAGCTTCTTCGCCGCTGCTTCGTCCATGACTGTCCGAGGCTCCTTTACAAACTGGATGTGTCTCGATGAAAAACAGGTGAGAGGTGCCGCCCGCAGCCCCCAAGCACAAGGCGGACCGAGAAGTTATGCGATTTCACGCCGATTTTCAATAGGGTGTGGTTCTGTTCCCTTGATACTTGACGGTTTTCAGCGCAATATTATGCGTATGCGGGTTAGAATACCGTATCCACCGGAATTGGCAATAGCGTGAGAGAACAATGAATCATACGCGGAGAACTGGGTGCATGAGTGTGTATAGGGTTTTGATATGTTTTGTCTTTATGCTTGTTGCCGCCGGTTGTGGCAACTCCGGGAACGAAGCTGTAAACGCAACCGGTAAGGCTCCAGCGGCTGTTGCGGGCAACGCCTCGCAGGAATTCGCCGCGCAGCAAGACGCTTCTCCCCAGTATGGCGGCAGGTTGGTGCTGGGCACCATCGGCGATTTTTCCAATATGATTCCCATTCTTACATCCGATGCCGGTTCGCATGAAATTGCGAAGCATCTGTATGTTGCGCCTTTGCAGTATGACAAGAATCTGGAGATAGAACCGTGGGCTGCGGAATCCTATACCGTGCTGGACGAAGGAAGACGCATACGCATCGTCATGCGCAAGGATGTGTTCTGGGAAGACGGCGAGCAGCTTACCGCCCGCGATGTGGAGTTCACCTACAGGCTGATGATAGATCCGAACACCCCCACGCCCTATGCGGACGACTATCTGCAGATCAAAAAGTTCACGCTGGTGGATGATTTCACGTTCGAGGCAGAATATGAAACGCCCTTCGCCCGCTCGCTCATCACGTGGATGCACGACATTTTGCCCCGCCACCTGCTTGAAGGGCAGGAGGTGGTTTCCTCTCCGCTCACGGAGCGTCCTGTGGGGGCCGGGCCATACCGTTTCAAGGAATGGGTTCGCGGTTCCCGGCTGGTGCTTGAGGCAAGCGAAACCTATTTCATGGGCAAGCCATACATAGACGAGATTGTCTATCGCATCATTCCGGATCTTTCCACCATGTTCCTTGAACTCAAGGCGGGCAAGCTGGATATGATGAACCTTACTCCCCAGCAGTACCTGCACCAGACAAACGGCCCGGAGTGGGATGCCTCGTATCGCAAACACCGGTATCTGGCATTTGGTTACGCCTATATGGGCTATAATCTGGAAAACCCCATTTTTCAGGATAAACGGGTTCGTCAGGCCATCACCCATGCGCTGGACAGGCAGGGCATCATCAAGGGGGTGCTGCTCGGGCAGGGCGAATCCACGGTGGGCCCCTACAAGCCGGGAACGTGGGTTTACAACGAGAGCATAGAGGATTATCCCTATGATCCCGCCATGGCAAAGCAATTGCTGGCTGAAGCGGGCTGGAAGGATTCGGACGGCGACGGCGTGCTGGACAGGGAGGGGCGCCCCTTCGAATTCACCATTCTGACCAATCAGGGGAACGAGCAGCGCATAAAGACGGCCACCATCATCCAGAGCCAGCTTAAGGAAGTGGGCATAACGGTGCGCATACGCACTGTGGAGTGGGCCGCCTTCCTCAAGGAATTTGTGGATAAGGGCCGTTTTGACGCGCTGATACTGGGCTGGAACATTTTGCAGGACCCGGACATCTCTCAGGTGTGGCACTCGGCACAGGCGCGCGAAGGCGGGCTGAACCACGTTAAGTACCGCAATCCGGAGCTGGATACGCTGCTGGATCAGGGCCGCACCACGCTGGACAGAGCCGCCCGCAAGGCCGCATATGACCGCATCCAGCAGATACTGCACGAGGACCAGCCCTATTGCTTCCTGTATGTTCCCTATTCCCTGCCCATACTTCACGCCCGCATCCGGGGCATAGAACCCGCGCCCGCAGGCATCACGCACAATATGGACCGCTGGTGGATTTCCACGGAAACGCGGTAGGACGAGGCTGGAAAGAAACCATATGATACGGATTCAGGAAATACTGGACAAGGTTACAGAGGTGAACCCCGACGCCGACGTGGCCCTGATACAGAAAGCCTATGTGTTTTCAGCCGCCGCCCATGCGGGACAGACGCGTCTTTCCGGCGAGCCGTACCTTTCGCACCCACTTTCCGTGGCCTACCGGCTGGCGGAACTGCGCATGGACGAGGCCACCATCTGCGCAGGCCTGCTGCACGACACGGTGGAAGACACCAGCGCGACGATTGAGGATATAGACGCCCAGTTCGGCGAAGAAGTGGCCGACATAGTGGACGGCGTGACCAAGATAAGCCTCATGACCTTCGAGAGCAAGGAAGAGGCGCAGGCGGAAAACATCCGCAAGATGATTCTCGCCATGGCGGAAGACCTGCGTGTGCTCATCGTCAAGCTGGCAGACCGCCTGCACAACATGAAAACGCTGGATTTCCAGAAGGCGCACAAGCAGAAGCTCATCGCGCAGGAAACGCTGGATATCTATGTCCCGCTCGCCAACCGTCTGGGGCTGCACCGCATTAAGCTTGAGCTGGAAGACCTGAGCTTCAAATACCTCAAGCCGGATATCTTCAATTCCATAAGCGACTGGCTGGATAACAACAGGCAGTCCGGCAGCGAGTATATGGAGCGTGTCATGGACATGATCCACAAGATACTCGCGGAAAACGGACTGCACGCCAAGGTGAAGGGACGCCTCAAGCACCGTTATTCCATCTACCGCAAGATGTTGCAGCAGAACCTCACGCTGGATCAGGTGCATGATATCATCGCCTTTCGCGTCATAGTGGAGGACGTGCGGCAGTGTTATGCCATTCTCGGTCTGGTCCATGCCATGTGGAAGCCCGTACACGGCCGCTTCAAAGATTACATTTCCATGCCCAAGGCCAATATGTATCAGAGCCTGCACACCACCGTTGTGGGGCCGGAGGCCGAGCGCATAGAGATACAGATCCGCACGCACGAGATGGATCAGCTTGCCGAGCACGGGCTTGCCTCGCACTGGCTGTACAAAGAAGGAGCCAAGGTCAAGGCCAAGGATGTGAAGCAGTTCGCATGGCTGCGCGAGCTTCTGGACTGGCAGAAGATGGAGAGCGACTCCCGCGAGTTTATGCGTACCCTCAAATACGACCTGTTCAAGGATGAGGTGTATATCTTCACGCCCAAGGGGTCGGTCATCGAGCTGCCGGAAGATGCCAGCCCTGTGGATTTTGCTTATGCCATCCACACGCAGGTGGGCGACCATTGTTCCGGTGCCAAGGTAAACGGCAAGCTGGTGCCCCTGAGCACGCCGCTCAAAAATGGCGACACGGTAGAGATAATCACCGACAACAACCGCCATCCCAGCCGCGACTGGATAAAGTTTGTCAAAACCGCCAAGGCCCGTACCCGCATTAACCACTATATCCGCACTGAAGAACGCACCCGCAGCATATCTCTGGGCAAGGAGATGCTGGAAAAGCAGGGCAGGCGGCTGGGCATAAACTTCGCCAAGGTGCTCAAGGAAGGCCTGCTGGAGATTGTGGCAGAAGATTTTTCGCTCAAAAGCGTGGAAGATCTGCTGTCGCACGTGGGCTACGCGCGGCTCACCCCGCAGAAGGTGCTGCGCAAGCTGCTCCCCAAGCCGGAGGAGCAGGCTGCGCCTGTTGTGGAAGAGGTACGCCCGCAGGATGCGCAGCGGAAGAACAAGCACGCAGAGAGCATCAGCATAAAGGGCGTGGACGATGTGCTGGTGCGCTTCGCCAAGTGCTGCAATCCTGTTCCCGGCGATGCCATTGTCGGTTTCATCAGCCGGGGCAGGGGAGTGACAGTGCACACCTCCGACTGCACCAACGTGCAGAATCTGGAGGCGGAACGGCTCATTCCCGTGTTCTGGGACGGGTTTGAAGACAAGCCCTATCCCGCCCGTATCCGCATTGTTTCCAAAAACGTGGTGGGCGGGCTTTCCCGCGTATCCACGCTGCTGGCGGAGGAAAACGTGAACATAGATTCAGGCACGTTCCACTCCACGGTAGACGGCAACTCTGAAATCGAGCTTACGGTAGAGGTGCGGGATGCAGCGCATCTGTATCAGGCCATAGACAAGCTGCGCACCCTGCCCGGCATGCTGGAAGTGGTGCGGTTTTCCTCAGC
>CAYRLL010000016.1:0-14573 GCA_964425115.1 uncultured Desulfovibrio sp.
ACCCTGTGGCGCAAGATGAAGCAGCACGCACTGGAATAACCTGTGCGTTCCGGACTGCGGCGCAGATGTTCGCACCTGCTGCCGGAACGTCCGCTGGCGCACCTTGGTGGCAAGGAGAATGCACCGATGAAGAAAATTCTGATAGCCCTGCACGGAGACGAGGTTTCCCCCCGCTTCGACCAGACCGGCGAGGCATGGATAGGCACCATCCACGACGGCGCGGTCATGCGGAGGCGCAACGTGGTGCTGCCGCAGGCGTCCTCAGAAGGACTTTGCCACCTTGCCGTCACCGAGGGGGTGGACGCCCTTGTCTGCGGCGGCATAGAAGATGAGTTCTACCAGTACCTGCACTGGAAGCGCATCACCGTGTATGATAACGTCATCGGCCCCATGGAGCAGGTGGCGCAGGCTTACATGGAGGGCACCCTTACCGCCGGTGCCGTCTTCACGGAAGGAGAGCAGCCATGAACATGACCGAATTCCGCGCCCGCATCCGGGGCTTCTTCGCCTTTCCGGAAGGCGTGGACGAAACCCGCTACGCGCACCTCAAACGCAACATCGGGGTGCTCATGGTCATGGTTTCCATCGTACCCCTGTGCCTCATGGCGCTCATCAACTTCCACATCTACCGCTCCACGCTGGACAGGGAACTGGAAGCCCCCATGCGCGGGCTGGTGAACAAAACCAAACACTCTTTCGAACTCTACCTGCGTGAACGTCTCTCCGCCGTCAGCTTCATCGCCTCGGCCTATTCGTGGGACGAACTGTCCACGGAAGAAACACTGGGCCGCATCTTCCACATCGCCAAGCAGGAATTCGAAGGACTTGTAGACTTCGGGCTCATTGACGAAACAGGCAGGCAGATCGCCTATGTCGGCCCCTACAATCTGAAGGGAAAAAGCTACGCAGACCAGCCGTGGTTCCTGCAGACCCGCATCAGGGGCTCCTTCATAAGCGATGTGTTCATGGGCTTCCGCAATGTGCCGCACATCGTCATTGCTGTAGAAGGCCACACCGCCTCCGGACGCATATGGGTGCTGCGCGCCACCATCAACACGGACCGCTTCGATGAGCTCATCTCCCATATGGATCTGGATACCGGGGCGGACGCCTTCCTCACCACATCACGCGGCGTCCTGCAGACCAATTCACGGCTGTACGGGGCAACGCTTACCCAGCTCCCCTTCGAACTGCCCTCCGCCAGCTATCAGGCCAATGTCTTCCACGTGGACGGACCGGACGGCAAGCACTACTTCGCCACCTGCTCCGCCTTCGTCAACCCGGACTTCGTGCTTGTCGCCATGCGGCCCGTAACAGACATCGTCAGCTCGTGGTATTCCCTGCGCACAGATCTGCTCATGGTGCTGGTGGGCGGCGTGCTGCTCATAGCCCTGGTGGCGTTCAAGCTCACGGACATGCTGGTGCAGCGCGTCATGGATTCGGACCGCAGCCGCGAAACAGCCTTCCGCGAAATTGAGCACACCCACAAACTCTCGTCCATCGGCAGGCTTGCGGCGGGCGTTGCGCACGAAATCAACAACCCGCTGGCCATCATCAATGAAAAGGCAGGGCTGATGAAAG
Source organism: uncultured Desulfovibrio sp. (assembly GCA_964425115.1). Classification (GTDB taxonomy): domain Bacteria; phylum Desulfobacterota; class Desulfovibrionia; order Desulfovibrionales; family Desulfovibrionaceae; genus Halodesulfovibrio. The sequence continues at coordinate 1,582 of CAYRLL010000016.1, forward strand.
ACCTGCTGGACCGCGAGCCGGAGTCAGAAATCCGCAGCCGCCTCATCAAACAGATAGAAGGTGTTCTTTCCTCGGTCTCCCGTTGCCGCGTCATCACCCACCGCCTGCTGGGCTTTGCCCGCCGCATGGATGTGTCCATAGAGCAACTGGACGTGAACGAGGTGCTCCGCGATGTTCTCGGCTTCCTTGAAAAAGAGGTCCTCAAGCGTTCGGTGGACCTGCGGCTCGACCTCGCGGAGGTGGCACCCGTCATCGCCTCAGACCGGGGGCAGTTGCAGCAGGTGTTCCTGAACATCATTGCCAACGCCTTCGAAGCCATACAGGACGGCGGCACCATATCCATCGCCTCACGCACTTCGGATGAAGGGGTGAGCATTACCGTGCAGGACAACGGATGCGGCATGTCCCCGGAAACCATGAGCCACCTGTTCGAACCGTTCTTCACGACCAAGAAAGGCACGGGAACCGGGCTGGGGCTCTCCATCACTTACGGCATCATCCGCAAACTCGGCGGCAGAATAGACGTGCAGAGCGAAGAGGGGCAAGGCACCACCTTCACCGTGCATCTGCCTTGGGGCAAGCGGCAGGAGCAATAGACCATGAGCGGCTTACGCATACTTTTCATAGACGATGAGGGTGCTTTCACCTCCACCCTGCTGGAGCGGCTGGAACTGCGGAACATTCAGGCGCAGGCAGTGCTGGACGGCCATTCGGGCATATCCAGACTGGACGATGCCGCACGCGAGGGCACCCCCTTTCACGCGGTGGTGCTGGATGTGCTCATGCCCGGCATGGACGGGCTGGAAACCCTGCGCCACATACGCCAGCGCCACCCGGAAATTCCCGTGGTGGTACTCACCGGGCATGGCTCCACCCGCGACGGCATGCGTGCCATGCAGCTCGGCGCGGCAGACTATCTGGTAAAGCCCGTGGATATTGAAGAGCTTGTGCGCGTGGTGCGCAATGCCGCAGAGTACGCGGGCACTCTGCCGAACCAGCCCGCGGAACCTCCTCAGGCAGACTGAAAAACACCCTGTCCGGACTTTGCGGCAGGCGCAGCGGACGGACCCCGCGCACCGGGTACTCAAAACGTTTCACATTGTTTCTTTTTCGGTGTATCATTTTGTTTCATAACGTTTCAAAACGGTTCTCCGGCGTACTGCGCACGTGAGCGTCCCTCCAGAGCATCGCGCAACATACCGGAATCAAAGCAACTGCACACATGGCACGGCTCTTGCCATAGCATAGGCAAGCGAAACACCAACCCGGCAGGCCTGCTTCCTCCCGCCCCGCAGAGGGCAACCGGAAAAGCAGCCAGCCCTGAAAGGGCAGGCCGGGTACAAGGAGGCCACCATGACGACCATCTTCACCACCATATCCGATACCTTTGCCGCCACCGCATTCACGGACGCCAACCTCCACGCGGAAGCCCGCGCCATTGCCGGACTGCGTGAGCCTTCGGGCCACCTGCTCTCCGACACCTTTGCCGCCACCGCGTTCACCGATGCCAACCTCCATGCAGATGCCTACGCCCTGCTGGGCATGCGTCAGCCGGAAGGCTCCATGGTATCGGACACCTTCGCCGCCGTGGCCTTTGCAGAAGCCAACCTGCAGAACGAAGCCCGCGCCATGGCCGGACTGCCGGAACCCGGCGGCGAATGGCTGAACGACATGGCCGCTGCCGTGGCCTTTGCCGAAGAAGGCTTTGCCGACGAGGCCATGGAACTTCTGGGAATGCAGGCAGGACCGGAAATCTCGCTGGGTTGGAGCACAGGCTCCCTGAGCGACACCTTTGCCGCCACCGCCTTTGCAGAAGCCAACGACCATGCAGAAGCCGCCGCCATGGCGGGCGTTGCCTCCCGCGCCGGAACCGCCGTACAGGCATCCGCCCCCGAAGCAACGCAGCCCCGCGCGGCCCGCGCCCAGACACAGCAGGCCCCAACGCAGCAGGCCCGGACGCAGCAGACCCGCCCCGTGCGCTCCCGCGAACACCGCCCCGCCCCGCGCAGTCTGGAAGGATTCATGTCCACCGTGGGCCTGGACCGGGTACCCGTCCGGTACGGCATCGCCAGCCTGTAGACCGCAAGCACCTCTTGCCCAAGGAGACCGTCATGAAGAACATCAAGCTGCTCCTCGTCGATGACGAACAGGATTTCGTGGAAACGCTGGCAGAACGGCTGCGGCTGCGCGAACTGGGGCCGGACGTGGCCCTGAACGGAGAAGCCGCCCTCTCCATAGTAAACGACACCGTACCGGACGTGATGCTGCTGGACCTGATGATGCCGGGCATAGACGGCTGGGAAGTGCTCGACCGGGTAAAGGGTCAGTACCCCGATGTACAGGTCATCATCGTCACGGGGCACGGATCAGAGGCAGACAGGGCGCGGGCCATGGAAAATGGAGCCTTTGCCTACATGCGCAAGCCCGTGGATTTCGACCAGCTGGTCATCACCATCATGGCAGCCTACGACCACGCCCGAAGCCACGCCCCCGCAACCGCAGAAACGGCCATGGCCTGACAAATGGGTATTTACTCGGCGCCAACCGAACGATAAGGTGGCCCGGTCAACAGAACCGGCCACCTTATCTGATTTCGAGAATGCCCTTTTCCGCAGTCCGCTCCGCACCGGCCTGCGGCAAGGCGCAGACAATGCCCGGGGCCGGAACGGCAAAAACATGCCCGGCTGAAAAATAGACCATGCGCCGTGCCCTGTTGCCGTCTTCTCCATCCACCGCCATACCTGCGGCCAAGCCGAGGATACCGTATGCTGTTTTCGCTGCGTCACCGCATCCTGCTCCTTCTTTCCTGCATCATTCTGGTCAACCTTGTCGGGGCGGGCGTCACCCTGTGGTACACCCAGCGCAGCCAGGCTCTGCAATCAGGCATCATCGACACGGAAGTAGGCGCGGTGACAGCCGCCCACGACCTTACGGCGGAACTGCTCTCCCAGCGGGGCTACACCACGTACTTCTTCCTCAACGGCGATGAAACGTGGCTCAAGCAGATGGAGGCCCACCACAAGGCCTTTCAGAACCAGCTTGCCAAGGCACGCGATGCCTCGCTGCTGCCGGGCGGGCGCGAAATCCTGAATGAGATAGAATCGCAGTACATCCGTTACGTGTACGCCCGCGAGCAGGTCATCAACCACTACAAAAGCAACCGCAAGGATGACGGCGCCCGTCTCCACTGGACCATACGCGAACGGTTCCACAACATTCTCGACCTGTGCGACCAGTTCCGCAAGCTGCACGAAGACAGCATACGCATGCAGCGCACGGAGTTCATCCTCCAGTCACAGGCACTGGTGGGGCTTGCCGTGGCGGGCATCTTCCTTTCCACCGTGGTGGGCATATGGCTCGGCTGGGTGGTGTTCCGCAGGGTGCTCGATCCCATACGCGACATGGCAACAGGCACTGCGCAGGATGACGCGGAGCACTCCCCCGTGGATAACGAAGTGGAAGCCCTCGGCGACAAGCTGCGCACCCTCATAACCGATGTGGGCGATGTGCAGAAGCAGCTGGACGCCAGCCGCGAATCGCTTATGCACTCGGAAAAGCTGGCGCTGGTGGGCAAGCTCGCGGCAGGCGTGGCCCATTCCATCCGCAACCCGCTCACCTCGGTCAAGATGCGCCTCTTTTCACTGGAGCGTTCGCTGGTACTGGACGACAACCAGCGGGAAGACTTTGAGGTGGTCAGCGAAGAAATTTCCCATGTGGAAAGCATCGTGAAGAATTTTCTGGAATTCGCCCGCCGCCCCAAGCTCCACCCGCGCCGCCAAAGCCCTTCTGATGTGGTGGATACCTCGCTGCGCCTGCTGCGGCACAGGCTGGAATCCAACGGCATAGAGGTCCACCTGCGGCGCGATGCCAAGCTCCCCGAGGTGCCGCTCGATTCGGACCAGCTCAAGGAAGTATTCGTCAATCTGTTCATAAACGCCTGCGATGCCATGGTATCCGGCGGCACCATCACCGTGACGGAAGAAACCGGACTCATAGACCCCATGGGCGAGGTAGCTGTCATCCGCATTGCGGACAACGGCCCCGGCATTCCCAAGGACATCATGGACAAAATCTTCGACCCCTTCTTCAGCACCAAGGAAGAAGGCTCCGGCCTCGGGCTCGCCATCGCGCGGCGCGTGGTGGAAGAACACGGGGGCTGGCTGCACGTCCGCCCCGGCGAAGATGGCGGCGCCGTCTTTATCATCGCCCTGCCGGGCGTGAGGAGGTCTGCATGGCTACGATCCTAGTGGTGGACGATGATCCCCAGCTCAGGCAGAGCTTCGAGAAGCTGCTCAAGGCAGAAGGTCACGTGGTGCTCACCGCGCCCAGCGGCGAGGCGGGCATAGATATCGCCGCCGCCTCGGAGCCGGACATGGCCGTGCTGGACGTGCGCCTGCCGGGCATGAACGGTCTGGAAACCTTCAAAGTACTCAGGGGCATGTATCCTGCCCTGCCCGTGCTGGTCATGACGGCATACGGCACCACGGAAACAGCCATAGAAGCCACCAAGATGGGGGCCTTCGACTATGTGATGAAGCCCTTCAGCGTACCGGAGGTGCTGGCCCTCATCGGCCGCGCCGTAGAGGTGCGCAAGCCCGTCCCTTCCGCATCAGAAAGGCAGGATGCCTCCCACGCCCTGCTGGGCCGCAGCACGGCCATGCAGGAGGTGTGCAAGCAGATAGGCCGCGCCGCTCCCACGCAGGCCACGGTGCTCATCCGCGGCGAATCGGGCACCGGCAAGGAACTGGTGGCCCATGCCATCCACAAGCACAGCACCCGTGCCACGCAGCCGTTTCTGGTCATCAACTGCGTGGCCATACCGGAAACCCTGCTGGAAAGCGAACTCTTCGGCTACGAGAAGGGTGCCTTCACCGGCGCGCAGAACCGCAAGGCGGGCAGAATCGAGCAGGCCAACCGTGGCACGGTATTTCTGGATGAAATCGGCGACATGCCCCCCTCCATTCAGGCCAAGATACTGCGCCTGCTGCAGGAAAGGCAGATAGAACGGCTGGGCGGCAAACAGCCTGTGCCGGTAGACGTGCGCATCATCGCCGCCACCAACCGCGATCTGGAAAAGGCCGTGTCCTCCGGCCAGTTCCGGGAAGACCTGTACTACCGGCTGAACGTGGTCTCCCTCACCCTCCCCCCCCTGCGCGAGCGCCACGAAGATATCCCCCTGCTGGCCGAGCATTTTCTGGATAAATTCTCCAACGAACTGGGCATGAGCAACCCCGGCCTCACGGACAGGGCCAAGTCCGTGCTGGAAGACTACCCGTGGCCCGGCAATGTCCGTGAACTGGGCAACATGATGCAAAAGGCCATCATCTTCAGCCGGGGCCTGCCGCTGGATGCGGCCGATGTCGCCGCGCTGCTGGGCGGCGTTTCCCCCTCTTCCGGCCATCTGGACAACGAAACGGAAGAGTGCGTGGTCCGCTGGGTGCGCCAGGCCCTTCTGGGCGAGGCGGATGACGGGCTCTTTGAGGTGCTGGGCGACCGTTTCTGCTCCATTGTCATCCGCGAAGCCCTGAACCTTACCGACGGCAACCGCACCCGCGCCGCCAAACTGCTGGGCATGTCCCGCCCCACCCTCATAGCACGCATTGAAAAATACGGCCTGCGCACGGAAACAACCATAAGCTGATCCTGCGCAGCGCAGAAGACCGCCTCTGCCCCGTGTTCGCAAAAAGGCTGACACCGGCAGACTGACACCTCGTAAAGAAGGCTGACACCCCGCTCCGGGGAATCCCCGGCCCGGCAAGTGCTGCTGAATATATCATTGCGTTTTGCTTGACTAAATTTTTATGGTTCACCCCGGTGTGTTTGGCACGGCCCTTGCCATGGCAGGGGCATGGTCAGGTATGAAAACATAGACAGGGCCCAGTGCACCATCCTCATCGCGGAGCGTAACAGCCGCATCGGCATGCTGCTGGAAAAGGCCTTCGCGAAGCGGGGCTATCCTGTGCGCGTTGCGGCCACCGGCTATGAAGCGGCGGAGATTCTCATGAGCGAAAAGCCCGCGCTGGTCGTTCTGGACCCGGACCTGCCCTACCTGTTCGCCCTGCTGGAAGCCGGCAGAGGCATTCTCTCGGAAAGCGTTCCGGTCATCCTGCACCCGCTTTCCGCCACCGAGGAGCCGCCCTTCGGCATTCCCCCCGCCCGCACTGTGTGCAAGGAGGCGGACCCGGAGCAGCTTCTCTCCACTGTTGAAAACACGCTGTACGGCCATGCCGCCAGGGAGGTTCAGAGATGACCCTAACCCAGCATTCGCATGACTCCTTCCGGTGGCTGGCCGCGCGTGTCATTCTTCTTTCGGCCACGCCCGTGGGCATTGTGGCCCTCACTGTGGGCAGTCTGCTTTTTTCCGCCTACGGCAAGGATGCGCAAACCCCCTTCGGCACATTGGCCCAATCCGTTGTCTCCTGCGTGTCCACACTGCCGGAGGCCATGGAGCGGGCCAGAACAACCTTTCCCGGGGCCGCCGTGCTCTATGTGGACAACGGCGCGGTGGTGCTTACAGAAGGCGGCCAGCTGCCCTCCCCGGCCACAGAACGGGCACTGGAGCTTGCCGCCACCCTCACTTCCGCGCCGGAAGCCGGTGCCCCAAGCACCTCCGGCGCTCCTCCGCTGGCCCTGCACACGGCCAATCCCCCGCTGCCCGGCAGCAACGCCATGGCCGCCGTAGCGCTTGGTTCGCTCTCCCCGTCCACCACAGGGGCGCTGGTGGTCATCATGCCCCTCACCTCACTTTTCCCTCAGATGCAGTTCGCATGGGGCGTCACCGCCATCATCGGCTGCGTGACCATCATCCTGCTTCTTTACAACTCCCTCGTCTTTTCCGGTTTCGTGCAGCAGCGCCTGTCTTCCGAAGAACTGCGGCGCAGGGCGCTGGAACGCAAAATGATAGAAGCCAACCGCCTCTCCTCTCTGGGAACGCTGGCGGCGGGCATAGCGCACGAGATCAACAACCCCCTCTCCATCATGACGGAAGAGGCGGGCTGGATTGAAGACATCATCGAAGACGACCTGCCCCGTCAGGAGCTTGTAGGCAAGGTGCGCACCTCCGCCGGAGTCATCCGCGCTCAGGGCGCGCGCTGCCGGGAAATAACGCACAACCTGCTCAGCCTGTCCCGGCAGGGCGTCACCTCCGCCGGCGCCGTGGATGTAAACCACGTGGCGGAAGAGGTGGCATCCCTTTCCCGCCACCGCTGTGTAAGGCAGGGCGTTTCCCTTGTGCTGGAACTGCAGCCGGACCTCCCCGCCGCCCACGCGGCGCAGGCCCACGTGCAGCAGATTTTGCTCAACCTGCTCGGCAACGCGCTGGATGCCATGCAGGAGCAGCAGGCGGGCACCCTTACCGTGCGCTCATGGGCGCACAAGGACGCCGTCTTCGTCTCGGTTCGCGACACAGGCCCCGGCATGAGCGAGTCTGTGCGCGCCAGAATTTTCGAACCCTTCTTCACCACCAAGCCCTCGGGCAAAGGCACCGGTCTGGGCCTTGCCATCTGCTACGGTCTGGCGCGGCGGAACAGCGGAGCGCTCTCCGTGTTCAGCCGCGAGGGAGAAGGGGCAACCTTTGTGCTCGCGCTGCCACGCCTCAAGGTGGACGAAACAGCCCTGCACGAGGACAATCTCGATACCATGGTTCCTGATTCGCCGGAACCGAAACCCCGAACGGAAGGAGGCAAGGCATGAGTTCCGAAGCAATGACAGTGCTGCTGGTAGACGACGAACCGGATTTTCTGTCCGTCGTTGCCCGGAGGCTGGAACGCAGGGACATCACCGTGCGCATCGCCGAATCCGGGGAAGAGGCTCTGGCGATTGTGGATACGCATCCGGTCGATGCTGTAGTGCTGGATGTGAAAATGCCCGGAATGGACGGTATAGAAACGCTCAAGCGCATCAAGGCCGCGCACCCCGACATAGAGGTCATCATGCTCACCGAGCATGCCGATCTGGAAGTCGCCATAAGCGGCATGGCACTGGGCGCCTTCGATTACCTGCTCAAACCGGCGGACATTGACGAGTTGATGTTCAAGCTGCGGGATGCATCCCGCGGGAGGCTGCGTGCCTGAGTAGGGGATTGGCCGCACCGCAGGCAAAGACAAACGGGGAACGGGAACGGAATGGCACCGCAAACGCATCCTCCTTCGCCTTCGGATGACCGGTTTTCGAGGTACGCTGTGAAGAACGCTTTTACGGAGAAGGGTTAAACGATGAGGAAATTCTATTCAATGCTGATGGAAGCGTCCGCCGCGCATGCGCGGTGGGACTACGAAGCTTCGATGAACATCCTGAAGAGCCGCAAGAAGATGCTGCTGCTCATGCTCATGGCAATTCCGGCCCTCCTGGTGTCGCTTGCCGTGGCAGCCGATGTCATGCCCTCCATGCTGGGCGGCAAATCGGCTTACAGCCCCGCGTACTACACCCCCTCGGTGTTCGCGGTTTCCATTCTCATCGGCCTGTGTGCCGGTCTGATCACGGGCTGCATCGGCGCGGGCGGCGGCTTCATCATCACGCCCGCTCTCATGAGCGCGGGCATCAAGGGCATTCTGGCGGTGGGCACCGACCTGTTCCACATCTTCGCCAAGGCCATCATGGGCACCGCCGTGCACAAAAAGCTGGGTAACGTGAACAACAAGCTGGCTGTGGCCTTCCTTGTGGGTTCCGGTGTGGGCGTAACGGGCGGCGGTCTTATCAACCGCGCGCTGTACGAAATCAACCCCGTGCTCAGCGATACCTTCATCAGCGCCATCTACGTGGTGCTGCTGGGCTTCCTCGGCTTCTACTCCATGTTCGACTTCCTTAAGCTGCGCAAGTCCGATGACGGCGGCGATGCCCACGGCGGCCCCGCTTCTTCCGACAGCGCAGGCCTGCCCGCCAAGCTGCAGGCCATTAATCTGCCCCCCATGATCACCTTCGACGAAGACCTCGTGCCCGGCGGCAAGAAGATCTCCGGCGTCATGGTTGCCGTTGCCGGTGCATTCGTCGGCTTCCTCGCTGCCATCATGGGTGTGGGCGGCGGTTTCGTCACCTTCCCCATCTTCGTGTACGTTCTGGGCGTGTCCAGCTTCACCACCGTGGGAACGGACATCCTGCAGATCATCTTCACCGCAGGCTATGCCTCCATCACCCAGTACGCCATTTACGGCTTCATCTTCTACACGCTGGCCATGGGCATGCTGCTCGGCTCTCTGCTGGGCATTCAGCTGGGCGCACTCACCACCCGCGTGGTCAAGGGCATCTACATCCGCGGCTTCTACGCCATCGCCATTCTGGCAGGCTTCGTGAACCGCCTGTTCGACCTGCCCGCCAAGCTGGTTTCCATGGAAATCATAGACCTTCCCGCCGGGCTGGTCTCGGTGCTTACGCAGATAGGCAACTACCTGTTCTTCGCCGTGGTCGCCGCCTTCGGCTTCTGGGTCATCTCCACCTTCATCAAGAAGATTCCCGCTCTGAGGGAGGGCTAAACCATGTTGATAGTACACAAGAAAACGTTCAACCTCGGCGCGATCATGCTGATCGGCTTCTCCATCATCTTCTTTGCCATGTTCACCCCCAACTTCGGTAACGGGCTGAACGCCTTTGAGGCGGCGGACAAGCTGTTCAACTCCATCTCCAAGGGTTCCACCTACTACATGACAGAGATAGGTGCCCGCGCCAAGGCAGAAGGGAACACGCAGGTCACCCTTACCCTGCACCTGAAGAGTGAAGAAGAAGCAGCCCGCGTGCAGACCGTGTTCGGCACCGTGGCGGAAGCCGCCCAGCAGGGCAGCGACGTCATCGTCACCGGCAATCTGGGCGAAATCCTCACCAAGGCCGTGCAGGACAGCGATGTCATGTTCGCCAACAACGAGCAGCCCCTTGTGGATGCCTACGGCATGAGCGGCAAGGAAGGCATGTACATGTGGTGGAAGGGCCTGCGCGCAGCAGAAAAGGACCTGAAGAAGCAGGAACTCTTCAAGGAAGCCGCTCTCGTCACCACCATCATCAACCGCGGCGTGGAAGTGGGCTACAACTACTACGGCATCGTTCCGGAAAGTGCATCCTCACGCTCCGGAATCCTTGCCTTCTCGCTCATCTTCTATGTAATATATACTCTGTGGTTCGGGTATGCCATTTTCTACCTCTTCGACGGCATGGGCATGAAGATGAAGGGTGGCAAGAAGAAAGAAGTATAAGGATTACTCCAATTCCATGACGACCCATGACGAAAGCACAGTAACTCACGCATGGGCCGCTCTGAAAAGACTTGCCCGGAGGCTTTCCGCCATCGTCTCCACCGAAAAGGTGGTGGACGAGGAAGGCCTCCGGGCCTCGTTTCGGGAGGCCTGCGGCCGTTTCAAGCGACTGGTAAGCGCCAACAACAAGGCGCTGGAAGCCATGTCGCATATGGAAGAAACGCTTGCAGGCTCTCAACCCTACGACCTTGCTTATGTGCGCACCCAGACCACGCGCATCGTCTCCGCCGTGTACCAGATGGTGGAGGCGTTGGACACGCTGGCACCGGGCCGCTACAGCGCCCTGCGCGTGCGGTTCGAATCCATCCGCGCGCAGCTTGTTCCCCTGCTGGAAACCGCTCCGGGCACGCACGACGGCACCCTTATCATCCCCTTTTCGGACCTTGCGGCCGCAGATGCTCCCAGAGTGGGCAGCAAGGCGGCCAATCTGGGAGAAATGCGCAACCGTGCGGACCTGCCCGTGTCGGACGGGTTTGCCGTTACCGCGCAGGCCTTCTGGCAGTTCATGCGCCACACCGGTCTGGATGAAGAGGTAGACAGGCAACTGCGCCTTGCCAGCCCGGAAAGGCTGGAAAGCCTGTACGGGACCTGTTCGCGTATCCGCCAGAAGATTGTGGCCGCCCCCCTGCCGCCGGAACTGCACGAAGCTCTGAACACCGCCGCACAGGAACTTGCCCTCCGCACAGGCTCCGCGGCGCGGCTGGCCGTGCGCAGCAGCGCACTGGGCGAAGATTCCATGGGCCACGCCTTTGCAGGACAATACCGCTCCATGCTCAATGTGCCTTCAGAACATCTGGCAGAGGCATGGCGCGAGGTCGTCGCTTCCAAATACGGCGTTGAGGCCGTGGCCTACAGAATGCGACGCGGGCTTGCGGACCGCGATGTGGCCGTCAGCGTGGCCGTCATGCCCATGCTGGGCGCGGTGGCGGGCGGCGTGCTCTACACCCGCGACCCTGTGACCATGCGGGCAGACAACATGGTCATCCACGCCGTGCAGGGACTCCCCCGGGGGGTGGTGGACGGCAGCCTGCCCACAGACCGTTTTTCCCTCTGCCGCGTGCAACCCCATGCCATCCTTTCCCGCCAGATAGCATACAAGAGCGAACGGTACGCCGCCGCCAACGGAGAAGGCGTCACCAAGCTGGACACCCCGCCGGACATGGCTTCCGCTCCCGCCCTTACCGATGCCCAGCTGCACACCCTTGCCGGGCTGGCCATGCGGGTAGAACAGCATTACGGCATTCCGCAGGATGTGGAATGGGCACTGCTGGACAACGGCGAATTCCGTCTGCTTCAGGCACGCCCCATACTCTTCAACAGGGCCGCCCGTGCCCCGGAAGCCGCTCCCCCCCTGCCGGAAGGAACCGTCGTCCTGCTGCAGGGGGGAGAAACAGCCTCGCCCGGCACGGCCTGCGGCCCGGTTGTGCAGGTACGCAAACAGGCAGAAGCGCTCGGATTTCCAGATAACGCCGTACTGGCCGTGCCCCACGCCGACACGCGCTGGGCTCCCCTGCTTTCCCGCGCCGCCGCAGTGGTGGCGGGCACCGGGTCCAGTGCGGGGCACCTCGCCAACGTGGCGCGCGAGTTCGGCATACCGGCCCTGTTCGGCGTGGGCTGGAAGGTGGACACGCTGAAGACCGGCACCGTGGTCACTGTGGACGCGGACGCGAGTCAGGTGCTGGAAGGCCGCATAGAATCCCTGCTTGCAGATGCCCCTGCCCCCCGCAACATCATGGAGGGCAGTTCCGTCCACACCGCCCTGTCGGGCGTACTGGCGCACATCGCCCCGCTCACGCTCACCGATTCCGAGAGCCCGGATTTCCGTCCCGAAAACTGCCAGACCCTGCACGACATAACCCGCTTCTGCCACCAAAAGGCCGTGGAAGAAATGTTCCGCAGCGACGACGGCGGCTACCCCAAGCACATGGCCAAGCAGCTCTATCTGGACCGCCCCCTGCAGTTCTGGGTAGTGAATCTGGATGACGGCTTCCTGCGGGAACCGCAGGGCAAACTCATCCCGCTGGAAGACATAGACTCCCCGCCCATGCACGCCCTGTGGCACGGCATGATGCACGTGCCGTGGGCCGGTCCGCCCCCCGTACACCTGCAAGGCTTTCTCTCCCTGCTGGCGCAGTCGGCCTCCACCCCCGGATTCGAACCGGCAGGAGCAACGGACTTCACCATACGCAACTACTTTCTGGTGAGCAGCCGGTTCTGCTCCCTGCAATCACGGTTCGGCTATCATTTCTGCACGGTGGAGACACTGGCGGGTGATGTGGATGCGGAAAACTTCGTGTCTTTCCGCTTCAAAGGCGGCGCGGCGGACATAAACCGCCGCCTCATGCGGGTACGGCTCATCGCGGAGATTCTGGAAGAATACGGCCTGCGCACCCGCATCATACGCGACAGCCTTTCCGCGCGGCTGGAAGGGCTGCCCATGGCGGAAACCCTGCGCGCCCTGCGCGTGATGGGGCACCTTGTCATGCACACCCGCCAGCTGGACATGATCATGTCCAGCCCGGATTCCGTAGTCTATTACAAGGAAAAACTCAGCGCAGACATCCGCACCGTTCTGGCTGCCGCAGAGCAGCCGTAGCCTCCCTCACGCGCCCCCCTCCCATGCCGTCCCGGCAAGCTGGCCAGACGCGTTGGTCAGGCGAGTTGGACAGCTGAATTGGACAGACGCGTTGAGCAGGCGGGCTCGTCAGGCAGACAAGCCAGGCGTGTTGGCAAGCAGAGTCATCTGGCAAGCTC
>CAYRLL010000016.1:14673-16607 GCA_964425115.1 uncultured Desulfovibrio sp.
ATCTGGCACGCGCATTTGTCGGCTGGTCAGGCACACCCTTCAGGGTGTCCCCGTCTCCCGCAGCAACCGTTCCAGTTCCCCGGTCTCCCGCAGGTGCCGCAGCCCCGCATTGAACAGGGCGGTCAGCTCTTTACCGCCGGGATACGCCTTGGAATACATCAAAAAATTGGGTTCACTGCGAAACGGTGTGCGGCTCATGGCAAATCGCTCGTCCGCGTCCGTGAACAGCCTGCGCAGGCACATCCAGCCCACCCGCTCCTCTGCGGGCACCAGTTGCACCCTGCCGGTATCCAGCTTGCGGAACATGGATTCCTCATCGGGGGAAACATCCACCGGAATGTTATCGTATGCAAACCATTCCAGATAGTTGAACCCCAGCGCCCCGGCAATGCTGTAACCTTTCAGCGCCTGCAGCGTGGTATAATCAAACCCGCTCATCCGGCTTTTCAGGAAAAAGAAATGGCTGTTGGCTATGAAGATGGGATCGGAAAATTCGGCAAATCCGCTGCGAACCGGCGTGACCACATAGGGGAAGCTGCCGTAGGCCTCGCCCGTTTCCAACATCCTTTCGCACCGCTTCCACGGAAAAAACTTCAGTTCCACGGCAATGCCGGAATACGCAAAGGCCCGCCGCACCACTTCGGCAATGCGGCCGTTTCCTTCCATATGCTCGGAAACGTACGGTGCCCATTCACCGGCCACCAGCGTGACGGTTGAAGGATAGCCGCCTGCCTGCCCGTCTGGCTGCTCGTCTGGCTGCCCGCCCGGCACTTTAACCACCATAACGCCTGCAGCAGGCGCAACATCCCCAACAGGCGCATCCGCTGCTGCCGCAGACCGGCCCGGCAAGCCTTCCGCCACTCCCGCGAGGAACCACAGGAGCAGAACAACCCAAAATCCCGTCCCAAAACGCCTCATCCCGTTCCGCCCCGTTTCGATATGGAATATTCCGCACCAAGCCCGGCCGCCAGTGGTTCAATACCACTCCTTACACCATACTTCCCTGATTTGGTATAGTGCAATCTGTAGACCATGGCCGGAATGGGAAAACACGGGAAAAAGGCATCTCTCAGAGGCATGTGAACGGACGTTACTGCCTCGGGTCGCGCAGGTTCTCCCACGGTCCGGGTGCCGTGGAACGTACCGGGTTTATGTCAATACCGCCCCGGCGGGTAAAGCGGGCGCACACCTCAAGCTCGTCGGGTCGGCAACGGCTCAGTATATCCGCAAATATCCGCTCCACACAGGCTTCATGAAACCCCTGATGCTCCCGGTAGGAAACCAGATAACGCAGCAGCGAAGCTGCATGAATCCGGGGACCGGCATAGCGCACGGTCACAGTGGCCCAGTCCGGCTGACCGGTCACGGGACACCGGGACCGGAACACGCGGCTGAACAGGGTTTCGCGGGCAACCCCGCTTGCGCACGCCAGCAGGGCCGGGTCTATGTCATAGACAAAGTTACCGGAAACTGCCGATACCGCCCCCCCGGCTCCCAATCCCTCCCCCGTCCCTGCGGAAGCATCCGGCACATCTGCCGGGGCATCCGTATCTGCCCTGTCTATACACGTTCCCTGCGGCTCCCCCACTGCCACGGCTGCAAAGCTTTCCGGCTCCAGAATGTCCACGGCAACAGGGGCCCCCGCCGCCTGCGAAAGGTCCCGCTCCATGGCGTCACGCACAGCCTGCACACCGGAAAAATGCGTCATATTAAAAGAATTGCAGTACAGCTTCAGGGACTTGGATTCAATGAGGCACGGCGAATCCCACGGCACCCGCACCACCGCCATGGCAACGGCGGGCCTTCCCCCGGCCTCCAGCCACGACAGCTCGTAGATGTTCCATATATCCTCCCCGTGCCGCCACGGTATTGTCCCGTCCGTGTTGCCTGTCCCGTTCCGGCTGCATCCCTTTTCCTGTCCGGCTGTCCCGGCC
>CAYRLL010000016.1:16707-39775 GCA_964425115.1 uncultured Desulfovibrio sp.
CGTGTTGCCTGTCCCGTTCCGGCTGCATCCCTTTTCCTGTCCGGCTGTCCCGGCCCCCTCTTCCAGCTTCAGTATACCCGCCGCCACACGTCCCAGCGCACGGGGAATGGGGCACAACTGTGCAGGGTCATACTGTCCGCTGTAGTCCACCTGCCTGCCCAGAACGAGCCTGCCCGTACCCATCTTTGAATCCATCATATACAGTCCCCATCCTGTCCGCCCCGCAGGGCGTATCCCGTCTTCATGTCCCGCCGTACCCCACGTCACAGCGCAAAGCACCTTCCACAGCCTGAGCGGGCCTTATTCCAGATATGCCGTAGGGTCCAAGCCCTCGTCCCGCCGAAGGGCGAACTTGCGCTCATCGCATGCCCCGCACACGCCGCAGTGCGCCTCCCCCCCCTTGTAGCAGGTCCATGTCCGCGTAAAATCCACTCCCAAACAGCGTCCAAGGTCGCCAATCTCCCGCTTGTCCATGGTGGCAAAGGGAAAATCCAGCCTCACCTCACCGTCCGTGCCGCGCAGAGCAGCCTCGTTCATGGCGGCGTTGAACTCCGTACGGCAGTCCGGGTAGATGTGATGATCGCCCGAATGCGACCCCAGCAGCACTCGCCCCGCCCCCACCGATTCCGCATAGCCCACGGCAATGGCAATCAAAATGCCGTTGCGGAAGGGCACCACCGTGCTCTTCATGGATTCCGCGTCGTACGCCCCTTCCGGCACATCCCCGCCGGAACGCAGCAACGAGGAGGTGAACAGCTCATTGATGAACGGCAGTTGCACCACCCGGTGCGGCACGCCGTACGCGGCACACGAAGCCGCCGCCATGGGCAGCTCCCGGCCGTTATGCTTGGAGCCGTAATCAAAGCTGATGGCCGCAAGCTGCGTCCCCCGCGAAAGCTCATGCGCCATGAGCACCGTGGAATCCATGCCGCCGGAAAGTATAATCACCGCGTCTGCCATATACCTGCCTCCTACACGCCCCGCCGCGCGCCGTACGTCAGCACATGCAGGCGGGGAGCAAAGTTAAAACCGTAACGCACGCACCATTCCCACACGCGCTCCATACGCGCCATCTGCTCTTCACGGCTCGCCCCCTTGGGCATGAGCCAGACCGCGCCCGGAGCAATATCCCTGTGGGCGCGCCCTGCTTCCAAAAAATCCAGCACGGGCGCAATGTCGTCCTCCACCACAAACTTGAAAACGTCCGCCCGCTTCAGGTTTTCGTCCCACAGGGGCGCGGTGTGCAAAAGCTTGGGTGAACAGACCACATACCCCCCGCACGACTCAGGAATACCCGCCTTCCCGCTGGTCTCGTACTGCACGCGCCTTCCGGCATCCTCCAGCAACCCCGCGAGTTCAGAAAGCCCGGTCCGCCATTGCAGAAACGGCTCACCCCCGGTTATGACCACCAGTCCGGGCGCATGCGCCGCCACCTCACGCGCCACATCCTTTGGCATCATGGGGGTGCCGCCGCTAAGCGCGTGCGGCGTATCGCACCACGAACAAAAGGGCGGCACACAGCCCGCCAGCCGCACGAATACGGCGGGCTGGCCCATGAACGGACCTTCCCCCTGTAGGGACGCAAAGATTTCGGATACGTTCAGCACGGCGGCAGAGGGCGCCTCATTCCTGCATGGGGCACGCCTAGACATGCCGTGTCCGGGTCGCCCACGCCGTGGGCGTCTCGTACACAGCCACTTCATGCAGCCTGTAGCGGTCAGAACACAGGGCGGCATCCAGCACGGCAAAAATGTGTTCCGCCATGCTTTCCGCCGTGGCGGGCCTATGGGCGTATTCATCCAGCGCGGTCAAATCCGCGTGGTCGTAACGGTCCAGCACCTCACGCCGCACTATGGCCTTCAGCGTGTCAAAATGCAGAATCATGCCGGTCTCGTCCGGCTGCCCCGCCAGCGTGACCCGCAGGCGGTAGGTGTGTCCGTGAATGTTGGCGCAGTTGCCGTAGATGCGGCGGTTCTCCTCTTCGGAACAACCGCTGCAACGCAGCCGATGGGCCGCGTGGAAGGAAAACTCTTTGGTTATGGTAAGCATAAGCCACCTGTGGCGCAGCACCGCAATGCCGCGCAGGGAGAGGGAGAATTTCTAAAGCGGGATGCCACTCGTCCGCTGCCTGTTGTTTCGCAAAAAGACAGGTGCTGCAAATCGCCGCGCCCGTCAAGCACATTCCCGTCCCGGTCAGTCCGCCATGTCCAGCGTCTTGAGTATCTGCTTGTTTTCGTAACTCAAATACTCCTCAAGATCGCGGATGCACCAGTTGGTCAGCCGCTTCATGCCGGTTATGGTGCGGGCGGGCACCTCCGCAAACCGCGCAGCATAGGCAAAGGCGGCCTCTTCCGCCTTTCCTGCGGGGGCAAGCGCGTCCACCAGCCCCAGTTGCAGGGCTTGTCCGGCATCAATCTCCCGCTCCCCCAGCAGCAGGTTGTACACAGACCGGCAACCGCCCCGGCGGGCGATAAAATAGGGCAATCCCCCCTTGGGCAGCACCCCCACATCCAGATAGGAGTTGTGAAACACGCTGCCCTCTTCCACAACGGCATAGTCCGCCGCCAGCGACATGCCGAGAAAAAAGGCCACCATTTCGCCCCCGCAGACATGCACCACCAACTTGCCGGACCGCACAATCTCCAGCGTCACCTGATTAATGG
The DNA here is from genome assembly GCA_964425115.1 of uncultured Desulfovibrio sp. Classification (GTDB taxonomy): domain Bacteria; phylum Desulfobacterota; class Desulfovibrionia; order Desulfovibrionales; family Desulfovibrionaceae; genus Halodesulfovibrio. The sequence continues at coordinate 19,371 of CAYRLL010000016.1, forward strand.
CGTTGCAGAAACGGTGCGCCCGCTGCTTTTCCATGGTGCCCTGCTGCTCCCTGAAAAAGCGTATATACTCTTCCACCCCCGCCCCGCAGAAGGCGGAACTGATGATAATCACCTTAATGGCCGCATTGCGGTTCAGGTATTCCAGCGCATTCAGAATCTCGTCCCTGCTGTCAAGATGCCTGACATTGGCAAAAAAGTTGCCGCACAGCCGCAGCAGGGCGGCATGGCCGCGTATTTCCATCTGGGTTACGCCTTCCGTACTGGGTGTGCTGTCAGCCATGGCAACCTCCTGTGATTATCTTCCCCCGCCCCTGTGCCGATGCCCATGCCAGCGGGACCGGAAGGGCATTGGCAGACTGTAGAGCATCATGCCGTTTGCAGCACCTATACCACAGAACAAAAGTGAACACTAACTTTTTTCCCGGTCAATACCGCTTGCCAGCCGCGCCGGTCCGACATAGAGAGGCAGGAAAAGGCGGGCATGGCTGCACTCCATGCCCCGCAGCCATATCGGCCCATCCGCCGCAAGGAACACACATGCCCTTTTCCACACTCGATACGCAGGGCGCGCATATGCGCCACGGCATAAAAACAGGTATAGCCGCCGTATTGGCCTACGGCTTCGCCTCGCTGCTGGACCCCGTCCTCGGCGTCTGGGCCGTGGTCACCTCCGTCATTGTCATGCAGATGAACGTGGCGGAATCCGTGCAGATGTGCTGGGACCGCTTCACCGGCACGGCCATGGGTGCTGCCATGGGAATCCTCGCCATGCTGCTGTTTCCGGAATCGCCCTCCGGCACGGTGCTGGCTCTTTTCTGCTCCGTGGCCTTCTGCGCCTACATGACACGCTACAACCCACGCTACCGCATGGCCGCCATCACGGTAGCCATTGTGCTCATTGCCAGCATGGGACAGGAAAACCGCGTGGGCTTCGGCATGATGCGGGTGGTGGATATCGCCATCGGCGTGCTGTGCTCCTTCGCCGTCTCCGTCTGGGTGTGGCCCGTGCGTGCGGGGCTGGCCCTGCGCACCCGTGTAAACGAGCAGTCCGCCCGCATGGCAGATACCTACGGCGCACTGGCAGAGACCTTTCTGGGCAACCCCGTGGCGGCTCCCGTCACCCGGCAGACTCTGGAACACCTGCTGCGCGATGCGGACGAAAACCGCTCCCTGTTCCGCAAAATGCTGCGCCACGAACAGCGGCTGTATGACGACAACGCCTCCCTGCTGGACCGTCAGATTCTCGCGCTGGAACAGTGCGCCCGCCACCTGCAAAGCATACTGGATATCGTTCTGGACGCGCGCGAAGGCGGCTACGCGCTCATCATGGCACCGGAGATACGGGCCGTGGTCAGCGCCTCGCGCACGGCCATGCTCGCCATCGGGCAGGGAACCGCGCCGGACGCCGCCACCCTGCGCCGTCTTATGAACGATGCGGAACAGCGGCTGGAAGAGTTGCGGGCATCAGGCGCCACCAAGCGGTTCACGGCACGGGAACTGGCGCAGGTGTTTTCCTTCTTCCACTGCGTGCAGCATCTCGGAGAAGACCTGCGCACCGCACTGGCAGGTGAAAACGCAGACTGAACCGCTGCGGCACAAAAAGACAGAACAGGCGCATCATTTCTTTCCGCACGTTGACAGTCTCCGTCCCGCAAGCCTATGCTGGACGATGCCGCGCTGCCCGGAAAGGTGCAGCATAATGCGGGCAGTTACAGCGGCATAACGGACTCCCGGCCCCGCACCGGGCAATCCACCTTTCACGAACACGCGTAACGGAAACGCACAGCATGGAAAAACGCATCGGTGATGTGCTGGAACGCCTGCTCGTCCGCAAGGGCGCGGGCATCGGCTTCAAGCTCGCGCAACTGTGGCGCAACTGGGATATGGTCATGGGCGAAGAACTGCGCCACATGGCCATTCCGCTGGGCCACCGCAAGAACACCATCATCATCGGCGCAGAAGACAACATGGTGCAGCAGGATCTCAGCTACTACAGTTACGAGATCATAGAGCGCGTGAACGCTTTTCTGGATGAACCCTACTTTGACAAGGTGCAGGTGGATCTGGTCATGGGCAAATCCGCACTGGACGAGGTAACGCTGCCCACCTTAGAACGCCGCGCGCCCGCGCTTCCGCCCAAACCGGAGCGGCTGGGCAACCTGCTGGGCAAGCTGGACCCCGAATCGCCGGTAACACGCTGCTACGAAAAATACGTGCGCCTCTACAGCCACAGGAAGTAGCAACGACACAGACACAAGGAGAAGGATTGATGAACCAAATTTCCCCCACGGAGCCTTCCAAACCTGAAAACGCCCAGCTCCCGGCAGACGCTGCAACGCTCGCCGCAATGACAGTCAAGGAACTGCGCGAACTGGCAACCACCCGCTTTCCCCATATACGCGGCGTTTCCGGCCTGAACAAGGCCCCGCTCATCGCCGCCATTCAGGATGCCATGGCACAGCCCCCGCAGCATGCTGCCGCACCGGAGCAGTCCGCACCTGCCGCAACTGCCCCCCGAAAAGACAAAGCCGCACAGGCTGCACAAACGGAAAAGCCCCCCGTGCGCCTGCCCGCTTTTTCCGCCGAGGAATGTCCCGCCACCACACCGGCGGGCAAGGCCAAGGCACAAAGGAACTTTCTGCGCGACTACATGCGCACGGTAGAAGACAACGCCACCCGCGCCGCAGTGCGCAGGCAGATGAAACGCCTGAAAAAAAGCACCCGCCGCAAGCCCGCCGCGGAATAGCCTTTTCCGAAAAATTGCGCTTGACTTTCTGCGCCGCGTTCCATAAAAGTTCGTCTCCGCAGACGGCAATCACCTGATCACCGTTGCTGCGGAACCAAGCGTCCCCATCGTCTAGCCTGGCCCAGGACACCTGCCTTTCACGCAGGCGACGGGGGTTCAAATCCCCCTGGGGACGCCAAATTTAAGTATTATATAGAGCGGTAAGGTATCAAAGCCTTGCCGCTCTTGCCTTTTCAAAGCCATTCAAATCCCCGAATCCAGCCGAATCCAAGCCCATCCAATAGTTTTGCAGGCCTGTTGCAGGTTTCAAACGGTGCCACAGCGGCACGACACACTCACATGGAAACATGGGAACATGGGAACATGGCAAACTAGCAGATATTCTTTGTTTTCAGTAATGGGCGGATCATCTCGGCAGCCAACGCAGAAGCGGAGATTCGCGCTCCGAGCATACCAAACGCCATCTTCCTCCAAAGCAATATGATGAGGGGCTGTTGGCGGGGGTTATCTGACTGGATTGTCAGATGCTACTCTGATACAGTGCTTCGAGAATTACTGCATAATAATCCGTAATGATTAGGATAAGCGTGTGACAAATTTTCCTCAGCAGAGCCAATTTTTGATTTATCAGACCGAAGACGGGCGGGTAAAAATTGATGTCAGGTTTGATGACGAATCTGTCTGGCTAACGCAGCAGATGATGGCGGAGCTGTTTCAGACAAGCCAGCAAAACATCAGCCTGCATATCAATAATATCTATGAAGAAGGCGAGTTGCAGCCGGAATCAACTCACAAGGAATACTTGTCAGTTCGGCAGGAAGGTACGCGGCAGGTTCAGCGGCGACGTGAACACTACAGCCTCGATATGATCATCTCCGTGGGCTACCGGGTGAAAAGCCATGTTGCCACGCGCTTTCGCATCTGGGCCACGCAGCAGCTTCGGGAGTATATTGTCAAAGGTTTTGTGCTGGATGACGAGCGACTGAAAAATCCAGACCTGCCCTTTGATTATTTTGAAGAATTGCTCCGCCGCATTCAGGATATCCGCACATCCGAGCGGCGTTTCTACCAGAAAATTACCGATATTTATGCCACCAGCGTGGATTATGACCCCACTACAGAAGAAAGCATCACGTTTTTCAAAACCGTGCAGAACAAACTGCACTGGGCTGTTACCGGCATGACGGCGGCGGAACTTATCCACAGCCGCGCGAACAGCGCCAAACCGCATATGGGCCTTACCACGTGGCGCGGGGCCAAGCCGCGCAAGCAGGATGTGGGAATTGCCAAGAATTACCTGAGCGAAGAAGAATTGCTGACACTGAACAACCTTGTTGAACAATACCTGCTTTTTGCAGAACGTCAGGCCAGACGCCGCACCCCCATGCATATGGCTGAATGGATAGCCAAGCTGGACGCCTTTCTCACATTGAACGAAGGCAATATTCTTACACACGCCGGAAAAATATCGCACGAGCTGGCTCTTGCCCATGCGGAGCAGGAATATGAAAAATTCCACCAGCAGCGACAAATTGACGCGGGAAAGCAAGAACACGACTTTGACAGAGCGGTAAAAGCGTTGACCGAGGGAAAAACAGAAAGCATCATTCCTGCTATCCCTGAAAAGACAAAGAAGACATCCTAAACCCCATGTACGTACAAGTACAATTGTATGTACTGATCATTGTTAAACACCACAACACATTAAGCTATATACACTTACTAAATATCAACAAATCCCCCTGGGGACGCCACAGGAAAAGTAAGCACGTATGCGAAAGCATAGGTGCTTTTTCTTTTGCTCTGCGGCATCTGCCATGCGGCATCCGGTAATCCTCCCCCACCACCCGCGAAGAATTATCCCGTCTGGTTACCCCAAAAGGTTATGAGCACATCGCGTTCAAACCACGCAGCACAAGAGCAGCCCGCGCGCTGCCGCCAGCCGACCCACCGGATACATAGATAAACCTTACTCCGCATCCATCACAACATATTGGTATAATAATACACCCTGCAGCGCGTGATCAGTCACTCTTACGCTTGACTTTTCCCGCTCCCGAACGGTATTACCCACTCCTTGAGTTGATAACGAAATTCAAATTCAAAATCCGACACTACAGGTAGGGAGTGATGATGCCGCACCGCAGAGCCGTTGCCATACTGCTGTTCCTTCTGCTGGCTGGATGCCTGCACCAACCCCCGCTGCCCGTGCAGCAAGGCGAAGCCCATTGGCTGGACGGCCTCTGGCCCCACGAAAAAAGCGAACTGCCCCGGCACGAATCCGCACTCTATGGACGGCTGGAAAACGGCATGCGTTACATCATCCAGCATAACGCCAAGCCGCAGGGCCGCGTGACCATGCAACTGAACGTTCAGGTCGGCTCGCTCATGGAGCGCGACAACGAACTCGGGCTGGCCCATTTTCTGGAGCATATGGCCTTCAACGGCGGCCGCAACTTCCCTCCCGGCGAACTGATTCCCTTCTTCCAGAAAAACGGCATGGCCTTCGGACGCGATGCCAATGCCCACACCTCGTATCAGGAAACCGTCTACAAGCTCAATCTCGTCTCCCCGGAAGCAGAGAACCTGCAACAGGGCCTGCTTGTACTGCGCGATGTGGCAGACGGCCTGAGCATCCTGCCCGAAGAAGTGGATAAGGAACGAGGCGTCATTCTGGCAGAAAAGGCCGCACGCGATTCGGAACAGTACCGTGCAGGCAAGCGGGTGCGGGAAGTGCTCTTCGGCGGCACACGATTCCTCAACGACCCCATCGGGGAAGAGGAAATCATCCGGCAGGCCACGGCAGAAACCATCCGCGGATTCTACGAGGCATGGTACCGGCCGGAATACATGGTGCTCGTGGTCGTGGGTGAGGTGAACCCCGCAGACGTGGAAGCGCGCATCAAGGCCATGTTCGGTGATTTCAAGCCCCATGCCGACCCCCGCCCCGTGCTCCCGTGGGGTGATGCCGTCCATACAGGACTCATCCCCTTCCACGACCGCTACAATGCGGAATTCACCATCGTGCGCGTGGGTGCCGTCAAACCGCGCACATGGCGTAACGACTCGGAATCCGTTCAGCGCGAAATGGCCTTCGCCGCCATGGCCAACAGCATTCTCAGCACCCGGCTGCAGCGCATAAAGGCATCCGGCAACGCTCCGTATATGGAGGCGCATGTCCGCCAGTCCGATACGTTCAACCTGTTCCCCTCCGCAGACATCGTCGCCAAGTGCGAAGCAGGCAAATGGCAGGCCTCCCTTACCGTTGTGCAGGACGAGCTTAACCGCGCCCTTCGTCACGGCTTCATGCAGGAAGAGGTGGAAACCGTCCGCGCAGAGATGCTCCGCGCTTACGCAAAACTGGCGGAACGCTCCGCGAATCTGGAGAACGACTTCGTTGCCAAAACCATCATCGGCTGCCTGAACGGCAACCGCGTGTACCAGTCATGGCAGCAAACCTACGACATGTACTCCCGTTTCTTCAACGAGGCCACGCCGCAACTGCTGCACAACGCCCTTGTCTCCGCATGGAACTCCGGCAACCGCCTGCTCTTTGTCACAGGCAACGCCGACATCCCCGGCGATGCCTCCGCCATCCTGCGCGCGGCATGGCAGGCCGGCGAAGAGCGTGACATTGCCCCGCCAAAGCCCCTGAGCCAGCTGGATTACCCCTATGTGAATGAGCCGCAAGTTCCCGGCACCGTGACAGAACGCGCAGTCCTTCCCGTACCCGGAACCGCCCTTTCACTGCATGAGGTCCGCTTTGCAAACGGCCTTATGCTGCGCATGCTGCCCACGCCCTTCCTGCAAGGCAAAAGCTCTCTCTCCCTTCACACGGGTGCCGGAACAGACGCAATGGAAGACGCGCACTACACGCAGGCCGTGCTGGCCTCGCTCACGGACCAGCAGTCAGGCTTCGGACGCCTGAGCACGGACGAGGCCCGTCAGCTTGCCCGCCGCGAAGGCTTCAACGCGCAGTCCTCGCTCACCCCCCGGTCACTCATCATAAGCGGCGCAGGAGAAACAGAGGACATGGCGGGCATTCTGCAAGCCATGTGGACCCAGTTCAACGACCCGATGATAGAAGAAAAAGACCGCGCGCAACTGCTCAAAACACTGACCGTGGCAGATGCCGCCCGAGACAAGACCGTCTCATCCGCCATGGACCATCGCGGCAGGGCCTACTTCTTCGGGGCATCCCCCCGCAACCTGCCCGTAACCGCACAGCAGGCGCAGGCGTTCACCGTTGAGCAGCTTCAGCACACCCTGCGCGAACTCCACGCTCCTGCGGACGGTGTCCTGAACATCGTGGGCGACTTCGACCCTGAACAGGCTGAGAACCTCGTTGCCCGCTTCTTCGGTGCCCCCGATGTGGTCTGGGCTGCCCCGGACCATGCGTCCCACAGGCAAAGCTACGTCTTTCCGCCCGCAAACGACAGGGAACGCGCGTTCACCGTCCGGGCGGAGCTGGGTCAGGCCGCCTTGCAGATAGCCTTCCACCGCAATGTGCACGATGTCTCAGACCGCAGGGAAATGGCCGTGCGCCGGCTGCTCGCCGCCGTTGTCCGAGACAGGCTGCGCGATACCGTGCGCGAGGAACTGGGCGCCTCCTACTCCCCCGGCATGCGCTACTGGGTGGAAGATACCGACGGATTCGGACTCTACATCATCCGCATAGAAACAAGAACCGACCAGTTGCCCCTGCTGCTCAAGGCGGTGGATGACGTGCTGGCCGATGTTTCCACAGGCAACATCCGGCCGGATGAACTGGAACGCCAGCGCCTGCCCATGCTCAGCGGGTGGGAAACTTCCCGCCGCGAAAACACCGTCTATGCCCGCCTGCTCAACCAGATGGCACGGCAGGACAAACCCTTCATGCAGTGGGATGCGGAATACCCCGGCCTGCTCATGTCCATCACTGCGCAGGACCTCAACGCCGAAGCCGCACAGGCCTTCGCCGCGCAGAACCGGGCGGTCATGACGGGCACGGAGGCTCCTGCGGGAGAATAAGCACATGGCAGCACTTATCGAATGCACGGGCATCACCCATTCCTACGGCGAAAAGACCGTCCTGCACGACCTCACCTTCACCGTGCCCCCCGGGGGCGTATTCGGCCTGCTGGGCAAGAACGGAGCAGGCAAAAGCACGGCCATCAACATCCTCATGGGCTTTCTGCGCCCCACGGGCGGTTCGTGCCGCGTCCTCGGTGAAGAGAGCCACAACCTCACCCCATCTGCCCGCAGCCGCATCGGCCTGCTGCATGAAGGATTCGTGCAGTACGACTTCATGACCGTGGCCGAACTGGAACGCTATTACGCCCCCTTCTATCCCAAATGGGACAGAGAGGTCTTCTTCGACCTCATTGCGCGCATGCATATGCCCCATGCACGGCGTCTTTCCCGCATGTCGTGCGGTCAGCGCTCTCAGGTGGTTCTCGGGCTCATCATGGCCCAGATGCCGCAACTCATGATTCTGGATGACTACAGCATGGGTCTGGATGTGGGCTACCGCAGGCTGTTCATCGATTTCCTGCGGGAATACGTCACCCGCCGCAACACCACGGTGCTGCTCACCTCCCACGTGGTGCAGGAACTGGACAAGATCGTGGACAGCATGATCGTGCTTAGGGAGGGGCGGGTCTGCGTCTCAGGCACCAAGCAGGCGTTCATGGAATCCTTCCGCTGCTTCCGTTTCACCCGTACGGAAGCATCCCTTTCACTGAAACAGGATGATGTGCTCTGCACAGTGGAACACGGCAGCACGCAGACCGGCGTGTACGGCTTCTTCAGCGAAGACTCCCTGCGGGCCTATCTTTCCGGCAAGGGAATACCCTGCGCCGCGCTTGAACAGGTTCCCATGAACTTCGAAGACGCCTTCATCGGCCTGACCGGCAAGTACTAGCGCCCTGTGCGCCGCAAACAACCCTGAGACTCTTCTGGAACCACAATGAACGCACAGACGCGATCCCTGCTGGAAAAGGAATGGATCAAGATACGCCGGGGCATATGGATTATCCCGCTCCTGCTTGCCTACGCCGTGGCAGACAGCCATCTCGTCCTGAATACCATCAAACGCATGCACGGCCCGCTGGGACTGTGGGCGACAATACTGGGCAAGGAACCGACCTTTTTCTCCAGCTACCTGCTGCTCGTTCCCTGCGGCATACTGCTGGCAGCCTTGCAGGCATGGCCGGAATGTCAGGGCAAACGGCTACGGCTGCTCTTTCACACTCCCACCGCGCCGGGGCGCATCCTCTCCGTCATGCTCGGCACGGGCACATCGGTACTCATGCTCTTCAACCTTCTGGCACTGGCCGCACTCACCGTTTCCATGCGGGCACACCATTTCCCGCCAGATGTCATCACCCCCGTGCTGCTCACGGTGGCCCAGTGGTGCGTGCTCAGCTTCGCAGCTTATTTCACCACCATGGCCTTCTTCGGCAGCACCGGCCTGCCCATGAAGCTTATTGCCCTTGCAGGCGGTTATGCGGCCTATACCCTGCTGGCCGATGTGCGGGGCTACGGCCTCTATGCCCGGTCTCTTCCGGTCTACATCGCCTTCGCGCTGGCCTTTGTGCCGCTGGCGTACTTCGCCTTCCTGCGCTTCATGGGAGACCGTGCCACCACCCGCTTCGAACTGCTGCGCGCAGCATCCCTGCTGATCGTATCCTTCTGCCTGTGCGCGCTGCTTCCCGTAAATTACTGGCGTGTTGCCATGCCGGAACGAGTGCGGCAGAGCATGCACTACAGTCCGGTACTCGGCGAATTCGTTCTCACCAGCACGGTGCTGGGAAAGGCCATAGGCCCCCTCGGAGCAGGCTCCACCCTGAACACCCGTGAGAACGGTACCGAACTCACCAGACTGGAGCATGCGCAGGCTTTGCCTTTCCTCTATGCGGAAGACCTCATGAAGTGGAACGCCTTTCCGCCCGAGGTGGCAGGCATGGCCATGACAGCCCAGCAGGCCAAATACGGCTGGCAGTTCCTGCGTTTCCGCGCCAACGACTGGAACCGCCCGGCTCCCATGCTGCACATGCTGCTCGAATCCAGCCCGGAAGGGGCGCGGCTGCAAATGGCACCGGACCTCATGCGCCTCGCCTCCGGCGGTATGGGGCTGGAATTCATACGCCCGGAAGACGGTCAGATTGATGAGGAAAAAAGCCGGCTGTTCACGCAGGCTCTCAGTCAGGCAGGTTTCGCCTTCCCCGTCACGGCACTGGGCGGCAACCCGGACCCGCGCAAAGACTATGATCTGGGCTACTTTCTGGCAGACTCCGGCAACACCCTCTTCCAGTTGCAGATGGTGCGGGGCGAGCCGCGCTGCGTGAACACGGAACAGAACATTCCGGGCACCGTCCGCTCCATCATCGTGCAGGAACACCGCCGCAGGGAATGGAGCGCCTTCGTGGTCACGGATGCTGATCTCTACGCGCTGGAAACCCACTCCGGCCAACTGCGCCGCTTCCCGCTGGAGGATTTCAATGCCAACACTTCCCGCCTGACCCTGTGGTCAGACATGGTTTCCAAAAGCGCCATTCTTGCCAACATGGCCCTTCCGGATAGTGGTGAGCACGGCATAGGCATGACACCGGGCTACGAGGTGGCGCATACCTTCACCCGCCCCCCCAATCCTGACGACCTTGCCGCCATGGAGCAACGGCGGATGCTGGCCTCGTTCCTCTTTCCGCTGCAGGTCGGCCAGCATATTCCCGGCTCCGCGTATGTGCATCTGGGCGTGAAACGGGCAGACAATCCCGCACTGGGGCTTGCCTCCTGCCTCCTCTCGTTGCTGCTTGTGGTTCTGATGCGCCGGATGTCCCGCAAGCCTTCCCGCCCGGGGGACTGGGTGCTTGCGGCCATATTCGGCCCTGTGGGCCTGCTGGTTATTGCCATGGCCGATGCCCATATTTCGCTGCCCTTCCTGAAACGACGCGAAGAATAATACGTTTACCACCCTCAGAAACACGGGGGTTCGCTGTTTCTGAGGGTTTTTTGATAACCATTAATTGATAATGAAATTCATTATGCACGGGAGAAAATGATGAAAAGGGTACTTCTGGGATGCCTGCTCGCCCTGCTGCTTTCTCCGGCAGGTCACGCGGAGGAAGCGGCGCTGCACGCAGTTCCCTCCGCAGCAGCAAACCCGGCGGAGCGCGCCGCCGGGCACAACGCAACGGTTCCCGCACCGCAGGGCAACGCAACTCTTCCGGTGGAACAGGCCGCGACCACAGGGCCCCAAGGGGATCAGTCCGTCCACCAGCTTGATTCGGTAGAGGTGGAGGCAGAAAAGGTGCAGTCGGGCAGCGCAACCATAAAGGGCCGAGAACTGCGCTCGCTGCCTTCGCACAGCGGTTCCATAACAGAAGCTCTCAAGGGCATGTCCAATGTCCAGTTTTCCAATGAGGAAACATCCGGCCTTACCGCCGGAGAAATCCGCCCACCTCGCGTGTCCATTGCCGGAGCCAAGCCGTATGAAAACAATTTCCTCATAGACGGCATGAGCGTGACCAACACCCTCAACCCAGGCGGGCTGGCTGCCAACGATTCCGCCGCCTATAACGACATGACCGTGAGCGGCGCAGACCAGACCATCTTCTACGACAGCAGCCTCGTAGAATCCGTGACCGTGCACACCAGCAACGTTCCCGCCAAATACGGCAGCTTTGTGGGCGGCGTGGTCAGCGCGGAGCTTGTAGACCCGCGCAAAGACAAGTGGCACGGCGCCGTTTCAGGCAAGCACACCCGCAGCAAATGGTTCGAACTGCGTGGCGTGGACCAAAGCTCGGAGACAGCCGACAACCAGCCCCGCTTCACCATAAACACCATGCACGCTTCGGCGGACGGTCCCGTTACCGACAATGCCGCCCTGCTGGTTTCCTACTCGCAGAAGCACTCCACCATTCCCCTGAAGATCAAAGAGAACGACGGCAGCTACAAGGATAAGAACCAATACCGCATAAACGAGAACTACTTCTCCAAGCTCACCGTCACCCCGGACGAAGACCTGAAGCTGAGCGTCGACTTCACCTACGCCCCCTATTCCGAAAAACGCTGGCGTTCCGCATGGCCGGGCAGCGATTGGTATATCGAAAACGAGGCCTACCGATTCGCAGCCAAGGCGGAACTCGCCACCGACTTGGGCGACTGGACAGCCAAAACCGCCTATTCGCAAAACGGCTGGAGCCGCGATTCCTCCAATAACTACCGCTCCCAGTCCACGGGTGCCGGTATTCCCGTAGCAGACCGGGTGGCACGGGGAGGCGTTGGCGACGCCCTCACCGAAACCCGGAGTATTGATGCCGGGCTTGATTTCGACCTCACGGAATTCGAAACCGACTTCCTTCTCTGGCGCATCTCCACAGGTCTTGCCGTGAACAACACCACCACGGACATGTGGAATCAGGAAGCCGAACTCTCCGTATACAACCTTCCCGCCAACGGACGCTGGATAAAGACAGATACCAGCTATGCCGAGCACAGCCAGTCAGCCACCCTCAATACACTGGGCTATTATGCACAGACCGAGATACAGTGGGACCGTTTCACCCTCACGCCCGGCTTCCGTGTGGATTACGACGACTTCTCCTACAATACGGACATAGCCCACCGCCTCAAGGCGGAACTGGACACCATGGGCGACGGCACCGTGCGTCTGGTGGCAGGCTATAACCGATACTACGGCAGCCAGCTCAGGGCTTACGCCTTCGACAGGTATCGCCCCTCGTTAACCCGTCAGGAGCGCCTGAATGCCGATATGGTCACCACCACCGTCACCTTCACGCAGGGTACAGACAGAAGCTATCAGTCTGCGGGTATAAAAACCCCCTATTCGGACGAGATCACCGGAGGCGTCCTCGGCACGGTGCTCGGCCTTGATTACAGCGTGGAAGTGGTGCAGCGCGAGCACAAAGACCAGATCATCAGCAAGACGCGCGGTAACAACCTGTACGAACTCACCAACGACGGCAAAAGCGAGTATGAAGGCATAACCGTCAGCCTCGGACGCTCCTTTGAAACCGAACATCTGGGAAGCCACACGCTCAAGCTGGGAGCCACCCAGTCCAAGACCAAGACCTTCAACGGCGCCTATAACAGCGAGATAGCCGTAAACACCATCACCAACGGGTTCAAGTACGATTACGACAAGGTTTACTACAACGGCGAGGTCATCAACAGAGCCGATCTGCCTGCGGAAGACTACAACGCTCCGCTGGTGCTTACTCTTTCATGGCTTGGCAGCTTCTACGAAGACAGGTTCCGCGTGAACTCCGTCTCCCGCTGGAAAGATTCTTCCTCGGGTCTCTCCACAGACTCCCGCAGGGCCGCCGCAACCCCTCACGGCACCACCGCCACCAACCCCGCCACCAGTTCCTCGCAATGGGTGGCTCCGGACGGGGTCAATTACTACAATGCCTACAAAATGGGCGTCATATCGGGCGGCTTCGTCACAGACGCCTCCTTTGAGTTCGATGCCCTCAAGGAAGAACAATACACCGTCACCCTGCTGCTGGATGTGCTCAACGTATTCAGCGAGAGCACGGAAACCAGCGTGACGGAAGGACAGGTTTCGCGCGGGCGCTCGGTCTACGCGGGCATCCGCTGCGAATTCTAACGCAGTCCTGCCCGTACCGCCGCATGCAGTCGCATGCGGAAAATACGCGGCGCAACCGCATCACACTACCGCGCCGCGCCGGGAATTTGTCCCGGCGCGGCGACACCACAAGGAAAAGGCCGACAATAATCATGCGGAAGAAGACCGGAAGAGAACACAGCCACAAAAAATTCCTGCGGCACTGTCGCTGCCCGCTGGCACTGACCCTGACGCTGACCTTGGCGTTGGTGCTGGCGCTGCTGCCCGCCGTTTCCGGAGCGGAACCGGCAACGGTGCTCGGGCTGGACGACACCCCCCGCTACCGGTGGAACAAGGAACACTTTGCCCACACCAACCCCCACGCTCCAAAGGGCGGCACACTGCGCCTCTCCGCCAACGGCAATTTCGACTCCTTTCACCCCTACATCGCGCGCGGCATCACCGCCGCAGGCATGGGGCTGACGGTGGAAACGCTGGGAGAAGCCGCGCCGGACTACAACACCCTGGAGTTCTACGGTCTGGTGGCGCAGTCTTTCGAGGTGGCTCCGGACCGCTCCTCCGTCATCTTCCACATCAATCCGGCCGCCCGCTTCCACGACGGCACCCCCATAACGGCGGAGGACGCAGCCTTCTCCTTCCGCCTGCTCACGGAACAGGGAGCACCCAACTACCGCAATTACTACGCGTCCGTAGAAAGGGCAGAGGTGCTCTCCCCCCTGAGCGTCCGCTTCGTGTTCTCAGAAAAAGACAACGCCGAACTGCCCGTCATCCTCGCCCAGCTGCCCGTCCTGCCCAAGCACTACTGGGAAGCGAGAAACTTCTCCGACCCCATGCAGGAACCGCCTCTGGGCAGCGGCCCCTACAGGGTCAAATCCTTCTCCATGGGCAGCCACGTGGAATACGAGCGTGTGCCGGACTACTGGGGCAAAGACCTGCCCGTGAACCGGGGACGGTACAATTTCGACTCCGTACGTTATGAATACTACAGGGACGACACCGTAGCCCGCGAAGCCTTCAAGGGCGGTGCCTTCGACCTGTATACCGAACGCACGGCCAAGGCATGGGGAAGCGCCTATGCCGGCCCCGCCCTCGCTGCGGGCGACATCGTGCGCGAAGAATTTTCCACCAACAAGCCGCAGGGCATGTACGGCTTCATCTACAACACCCGCCGCCCGGTCTTCGCAGACCGCAGGGTCCGGCAGGCGCTGGCGCTGGCGTTCGATTTCGAATGGACCAACCGCGCCCTGTTCCACGGTGCCTACACCCGCTCCGACAGTTTTTTCAGCAACAGCGAATTCGCCAGCAGCGGCCTGCCCGCACCGCAAGAACTCGCCCTGCTCTCTCCTTTTACCGAACAGCTTCCTCCCGGAACACTGGATACGGCATACACCGTGCCCGTCACGGCGGGCGACGGCAATCTGCGCCCGGTCCTCACCAAGGCTCTCGCCCTGTTCGGCGAAGCGGGCTGGACCCTGCGCGAGGGCAGGCTGGTCAATGCGCAGGGACGCCAGATGGAATTTTCCCTGCTGCTGCGCTCCGCCAGCCTGAACAGAATCGTGCTGCCCTTCCGGCAGAATCTGGAACGTCTGGGCATCCGGATGCACATCGTGCAGGCAGATGCCACCCAGTATGTAAACCGGGTGCGCGACTTTGATTACGATATGATCCTGTCCGGCATCCCCCAGTCGTCCTCTCCCGGCAACGAGCAGCGCAACTACTGGAGCAGTGAGGCAGCCACCACCCCCGGCTCCCGCAACTACGCGGGCGTACGCTCTCCCGTGGTGGACGCGCTGGTGGAGCACATCATCGCCGCCCCGGACCGCGCAAGCCTCGTGCATGCCTGCCGCGCGCTGGACAGGGTGCTGCTGCACGATGCCTACGTCATTCCCGGTTGGTACTCCACCACGCTGCGGGTGGCATACTGGAACAAATTCGCCCGTTCCCCCGTTGCACCCGCCTCCGGCATGGACATCCACTCATGGTGGGCAGACCCCGCCAGGGAAGCCGCCCTGCGGCGTCCGGGCGCCAAAGGCGGAGAATAGGCATGCTCACGTATATCCTGCGGCGGCTTGTGCTGCTCGTTCCCACGTTCCTCGGCATCATCGCCCTGAACTTCTTCGTCATCCAGTCCGCTCCCGGCGGTCCTGTGGAACAGTACCTGCTGCGTCTTGAAGGGGCAGACAGCGCGTTCATGGAACGCATCGGCGCAGAATCCTCCGATTCCGGCGGGGCTTCCGGCGGCGCAGCGGCCATTGACGCGGGTGCCACAGACGGCCTGTACAAGGGCAACCGGGGCCTCTCGCCGGAGGTAGTGGAAGAGGTTTCGCGCATGTACGGCTTTGACAGGCCCATCCACGAACGCTTCTTCCTCATGCTGCGCAACTACCTCTGTTTCGACTTCGGCGACAGCTTCTTCAAGGGCCGCAGCGTCATGCAGCTTCTGGGCGACAGCCTTCCCGTCTCCGTCTCGCTGGGGGTATGGAGCACCCTCATCATCTACATGGTATCCATCCCGCTCGGCATATGCCGGGCGGTGCGTCAGGGCACGCGGTTCGATGCGGTAACGGGCACCCTCGTGGTCATAGGCGATGCCATCCCCGGCTTCCTGTTCGCCGTCCTGCTCATCGTGCTTTTCGCAGGGGGCAGCTACTGGAGCATCTTCCCCCTGCGGGGCCTCGTCTCTCCCGGTTTCGAGCAGATGACCCTGTGGCAGCAGATAGCAGACTACTTCTGGCACATGGCCCTGCCGCTCACCGCGCTGGTCATCGGCGGATTCGCCACCCTCACCACGCTCACGCGCAATTCGTTTCTGGACGAGATACACAAGCAGTACACCGCCACCGCGCTGGCCAAGGGCCTGACCATGGGGCAGGTGCTTTACCGGCATGTGTTCCGCAATGCCATGCTCATCGTCATTGCCGGGTTTCCTTCCACCTTCATCCACATGTTCTTCACCGGCTCGGTGCTCATAGAGGTTATTTTCTCCCTCAACGGGCTGGGGCTGCTGGGTTTTGAAGCCGCCATGACCCGCGACTATCCCGTCATGTTCGCCACCCTGTACCTCTTCACGCTGCTGGGGCTGCTCACGCGCATCCTCTCAGACATCACCTACTCCATGGTAGACCCGCGCATTACCTTCGGCAGCAGGGGGGTATCGCGTGGCTAAACTCTCCCCCTTCACCCGGCGCAGGCTTGCCGCCTTCCGCGCGCACCGGCGCGGCTGGTGGTCCCTGTGGCTCTTCCTCGGCTTCTTCGCCCTGAGCCTCTGCGCAGAGATCATCGCCAACGACAAGCCCCTGCTTGTCTCGTACAGAGGCGAGCTGTTCTTCCCCGTGGTCAAGGACTACCCGGAAACCGCCTTCGGCGGCGACCTGCCCATCCTTGCCAACTTCAAAGACCCCGTCGTGGCAGACTCGGTCACCCGCCACAGCTGGGTGCTCTGGCCCCCCATCCGGTTCGCCCACAACACGGTGAACTACGAGGCGGAATCGTTCCCCGCCCCCCCATCCGCCCGCAACTGGCTCGGCACAGACGATCAGGGGCGGGATATCGTGGCCCGCATCCTCTACGGATTCCGCCTGTCCATCCTGTTCGGATTCGGCCTCTCGGCCATCAGTTCCGTGGTGGGCGTCACCGCCGGGGCGGTACAGGGCTACTACGGCGGCAAGGTAGATCTCCTGTTCCAGCGGTTCATGGAAATATGGTCCGGCATGCCCGTGCTCTACCTGCTCATCATCCTGTCCAGCATCATCACCATGGGCTTCTGGTCGTTGCTGCTGGTCATGCTGCTGTTCAGCTGGATGGGGCTGGTCCATGTGGTGCGGGCCGAATTCCTGCGCTGCCGCCAACTGGACTACGTACGCGCGGCGCGGGCCATAGGCGTGTCCGATGCAACCATCATGTTCCGGCACATCCTGCCCAACGCCATGGTGGCCACACTGAGCTACCTGCCCTTCATCTTCAGCGGGTCCGTGACCACACTCACCTCGCTCGATTTCATCGGCTTCGGGCTGCCCGCCGGGTCGCCCTCGCTGGGCGAACTGCTGGCGCAGGGCAAGAACAATCTGCACGCCCCCTGGATAGGAATCACGGCCTTCGGCGTGCTGGCATGGCTGCTGTGCCTGCTGGTGTTCATCGGCGAGGCCGTGCGGGATGCCTTTGACCCCAACGGAGGAAAACGCGCATGAACCCTGTTCTGCACATACACGGGCTGACCATAGGCTTTCCGGGAACCGCCGCAGCCGTCCCCCAGGCGGACACACCGCCCCCGGTGGTCCGCAACGTCAGTCTCACGCTGCACAAGGGGCAGGTGCTGGGGCTGGTGGGCGAAAGCGGCTCCGGCAAATCCCTCACCGCCCGGTCCATCATGGGTCTGCTGCCCCCCGGCGGCAGAATCCTTTCCGGCAGCATCACATTCTCCGGGCACAACCTCGCCTCCCTTTCCGGAGAAGCTATGCGTTCCCTGCGGGGAAACCGCATTGCCATGCTGTTTCAGGACCCTTTAAGCAGTTTCAATCCTCTGCACAGAATAGGCCGCCAGATAGGAGAAGGCCTTGCCCTGCACAAAAAATGGCCCCCCGCGCGCATCCGCGAGAGGGTGGCGGGGCTGCTGCGGCAGGTGGGCATGGACGACCCCCGGCGATTCATGGACGCCTTCCCGCACCAGCTTTCCGGCGGCCAGCGCCAGCGCGCCATGCTTGCCATGGCGCTGGCCAACGAGCCGGATATCCTCATCGCGGACGAGCCCACCACCGCGCTGGACGCCGTAGTCCAGCAACAGGTGCTGGAATTGCTGCTCTCGCTGCGGGGAGACATGTCCATCATTCTCATCAGCCACGACCTGCCCATGATGCGGCAGGCAGCGGACCACATCTGCGTCATGCGCAACGGCGAAATCGTGGAGCAGGGGCCGGCCCGCGCCCTCTTTTCCGCACCGGAACACCCCTACACCCGCCTGCTCCTGTACCGGGGAGAAGACCGCGACCCGCAACCGGCGGCAACGGACACGCTCCCCGTGCTCTCCGTGCGCGACCTGAACGTGCGCTATCCCGCAGAAAAAAACTGGCTGGGCAGAACCCGCACATGGCACCACGCCGTGCGGGATGTCCGCTTCGACCTGCACCGGGGCGAATGCCTCGGCATCGTGGGCGAAAGCGGTTCCGGCAAATCCTCGCTGGGCCTTGCCGTGCTCCGGCTGGTGGAATCATCCGGCGATGTGCGCTTCATGGGCACCCCGCTGCACACCCTGCCGGAAGCCCGCCTGCGCCCGTTGCGTGCCGGGCTGCAAATCGTGTTTCAAGACCCCTTGGCATCGCTGAACCCCCGCCTCAGCGTGCAGGAATGCATTGCAGAAGGGCTTAAGGCGCAGGAACGGCTCAGTGAAGAGGAAACGGAAACCCGCGTGGTCTCCGCCATGCGCGAGGTGGAACTGGACCCGCTCCTGCGTCACCGCTACCCGCATGAACTTTCGGGCGGGCAGTGCCAGCGCATCTGCCTTGCCCGCGCACTTGTCATGGCCCCGCGCTGCATCGTGTTCGATGAACCCACCTCGTCGCTGGACAGAAACACCCAGTTTCAGGTGATCCACCTGCTGCAAAGGCTCCAGCAGAAACACGGCCTTTCCAGCCTGTTCATCGCGCATGATCTGGCACTGGTCAGACGCCTGTGCCACCGGGTGCTCATCATGCACAACGGCAGCGTCGTGGAATCCGGTCCCACACCGCACGTCTTCGCGGCGCCGCAGCACCCGTACACCCGCTGCCTGCTTCAGGCGGCGCAACCTTCGCTGCAAGGTCCCGCAGGCATGGCGGGAACAGGAGAACCCGCATGATCAGCATACACACTCCGCTCTCCCGCCCCCACAGCGGAACAGAAGCGGACAGTCCCGATACAACGACAATCAGCATACCCCAAACGGAATATCGCACCATGCGCACCATAATGCTCACGCCCCCTCAGGCCCCCCCGCGCAGCGCCGCCCTGCGCTTCTTCACCCGTATAACCGGCATACTGGGCATGGCCCTGCTGTGGCTTGCCGCCCCCGCCCTTGCGGCAGATGCCCCCACGCCGGATGCCGTCATGCGCTCCGTCACCTCCACCATCACCATGGAAAAGGCAGGGCAGGAGCGCGGCAAGGAATGGGAAAACGAACAGGCCCGCCTGCTGGAAGAAATCCGTCAGGCCCGGCTGGAAGAATCCTGGTACGCCCTGCAGGTGGAAACCTTCACCCGTTATGTGGAAACCGCCCGCAGCCGTGTGGCCGAGCAACGCTCTGTCCGGCAGGAACTGGAACGCATGGAAACCGAACTGGAAGGCGAACTGGTACGGGTACTCAATTCCATGGAATCCCTTGTGGGCAGCGACATGCCTTTCCTGCGCGAAGAACGGGCGCGCAGGCTCGCCTTCCTGCGCAAATCCATGGCTGATTACGAACTCGCCAGCGCGGAGAAACTGCGCCGGGTGCTGGAAGGCCTTCAGGCAGAAGTCTCCTACGGTGCGGGCGTACATATGGAAGAGAGCATCATAGAGCCGCACGGCGTTGCGCAGGGTGTGCAGCTTATCCGTACAGGCCGCGTGGGGCTGTATGCCCTGTCGCCCGACGGCGCGCGCGGCTGGCACTGGACACGCGGGCAAGGCTTTGTCCCGCTGGATGACGCGACGGTCCGCTCAGTGGCAACCGTGCGGGATATGCTGGAACGGAAGCAGGTTCTCTCCCTGCCCGTCCTGCCGTTCTCCCCTTCTCAGCCGGAGCTGGATACCCCGCGCGGAACCGCAGAATCCGCCACCGCCGGTCAGGCGGAAGAATTCAGGGGCGCGGCCGCCACAAACAACGCCCCCGGCACAGATGCGCACAACCTGCAGCATCAGACAACATCCGCAGCACAGGCACAAGGGGAGGACCGCTGATGCGCACCATGCACATATGGATACGATGGATTATGCTGGCCTGCCTCCTCGCCGCCCCGCAGGGAGTATGGGCGGAGCAGGCAGCTCCCGCCGCAGCAGCCGGAAAGGATCTGCGCACCGTCGGCACGGAAGCGGAGGCCACAAAACGTCAGGCACAGGAAA
>CAYRLL010000017.1:0-10614 GCA_964425115.1 uncultured Desulfovibrio sp.
GAAGCGGCGCAGGGTGGAGCGGATGCGGTCCTGCAGTTTTTCTATGTCGCCGGGGCTCATGTTTTCCAGAATATCCAGCACGATGCACTTGGCGTCTTCCAGCACGTGGTTGTAGTGCGCCTCAAAGATGAAGCCCTTGGAGATGATGTCCGGCCCGTGCAGAATTTCCCATATCTGTTCGTCCAGCACAAGGAAGACCACCACCATGCCCTCGCCGCCGAGGAGGTGGCGTTCTTTGAGCACTGAGGTGCCTACATCGCCCACGCCCTTGCCGTCCACGAGCACGGCTTCCAGCTGGATGCGCGGTTCGCGGCGTATGCCATCCGGCAGCAGGGTGACGGGGTCGCCGTCTTCCAGAATGATGGTGTTCTCCGGGGGAATGCCGCATTCGTGCGCAAGGCGGCAGTGCTTGACCAGATGCCGGTATTCCCCGTGCACGGGGATGAAATGGCGCGGGCGCACCGTTTCCAGCATGGTGCGCAGCTCCTCGCGGTAAGCATGGCCCGAGGCGTGGATGTTGCGGAAGTTTTCGTAATAGACCTCTGCGCCGAGGCGGTACATGTCGTTGATGAGCCGGGTGATGGCGCGGGCGTTGCCGGGGATGAACCGCGAGGACATGATGACCGTGTCGCCGGGAGTGATGGACAGCGAGCGGTGCTCGCCTCTGGTGATGCGTGAGAGCGCGGAGAGCGGTTCGCCCTGCGAGCCTGTGACCAGCAGCACCAGTTCGTTATCCGGCAGGTCCGGCATGTCGTAGGAGTCTATGAACACGCTGGCGGGTACGCGCAGAAAGCCCAGTTCGCGGGCTATTTCTATGTTGTTGAGCAGGCTGCGGCCGGAGACCGCCACCTTGCGCCCGTATTTGAAGGCGATGTCGAAGACTTCCTGTATCCGCTGGATGTGGCTGGAGAAGAGGGTGACGATAACCCTCCCCTGCGCGTTGCGGAAGATGCCGTCAAAGGTGTCGCGGATTTCCCGCTCGCCCAGCGAATGCCCGTCGCGCTCAATGTTCGTGGAGTCGGAGAGCAGCAGTTCCACGCCGCCTTCCGAAAACCGGCGGAAGGCTTCCAGATCCGTGTGGTGCCCGTCTATGGGGTTGGCGTCCAGCTTGAAGTCGCCGGTATGCACCACCTTGCCCACGGGGGTTTCCACGCCGAGTCCGTACCCTTCTATGATGGAGTGGCACACGGGGAAGAAATTGAAGGTCAGGTCGCCCAGCACCAGCCGTTGTCCCGGATGCACGGGCACAAGTTCCGTGCGGTCCAGCAGGTTTGCCTCGCGCAGCTTGTGCTCCACCAGCGCCAGTGTGAAGCGGGAGCCGAAGATGGGCACGTGCAGCCACGGCATGAGCCACGGCAGCGCGCCTATGTGGTCTTCGTGCCCGTGGGTGAGCACAATGCCGCGCACCTTGTCCTTGCGCCGCAGAATGTGGTCGAACTGGGGAATGACCACGTCTATGCCGAGCAGGTAGTCGTCCGGGAACATGAGCCCGCAGTCCACCAGCACGGCGGTGTCGGCTGTGGACCATATGGTGCAGTTCATGCCGATTTCGCCATAGCCCCCCAGCGGGGTGAGCGTCAGGAAGTTTGGCTGGTCCGGCATTCGCGCATCTCCGTGTAGGCGGTGTTCATGAGGGCGTGCAATTCATCGCGGAAGCGGTTGCGCTCTTTAATGTCGTAGCTGGAGGAATCTATGGGGGGCAGGGCGCGCACGCGCACGGTGTGCCGCCGCTTGAGGGTGATGTGCCCCTTGGGCAGAATGTCGCCTGTGCCTTCCATGACCACGGGCACCACGGGAAGCCCTGCCTTGAGCGCGAGGATGATGCCCCCGGTCTTGAATTCCCCGAGCTGCGAGGTATCCTTCTGCCGGGTGCCTTCCGGGAAGATGACAATGGAGCGGCCCGCCTTGGCTGCGGCTGCGGCGTTTTCCATGGACTTCATCGCCTTGCGGCTGTTTTCGCGGTCTATGGGAATGTGTTTACCCAGCCGGAAGGCCCAGCCCACAAAGGGGATGTCGAACAGGCTCTTCTTTGCCACAAAGGCGGGATAGTGCTCCCGCAGCAGCAGGGTGGCGATGGGAATATCGAACTGGCTCTGGTGGTTGACCATAAAAACCACGGGCTCCTTGCCGGGCGGGGGCACGGCGGCAAGGTCCGCCTCCAGCCGGATGCCGGAGAGCACGATGGCAGAGCGGCTCCACAGTGCAGCGATGCGGGCGCACAAAGGCCCTGCGGGCGCGAACGCGCCCACTGCCAGCGTGGCGAGACTGAGGAGGAAAGTCGCCGTGAGGAACGAGAGATAAAACCACAGGGTACGGATCATTATGCCTTCCAGTTTGGGTCAAGTATGCCAAACTAACGGAAAACGGCGGTGGCCTCAAGTGGATTGAGGAAGGAATGGTGGGGCGGGGCGTATTGTTCCGGGCGGGCAATCTGCGGGCCGGTAAGCATCGAAGCCCCGCCGGAAACGGCGGGGCCTCTTTGTTTTTTTGTTATTCGCGTGATGCCTGATACTCCGCCACCACCTTGTCCACAACGGGCGGCGGGGCTTCTTCATAGTGGGTAAGCTCCATGGTGAACACGCCCTGACCGCCGGTCATGGAGCGCAGGTCCGGCGCGTAGCGCAGCACCTCGTTCATGGGCACATGGGCCTTTATCTCCGTTATTCCTGCCTGCGAATCGGAACCCAGCACCTTGCCGCGGCGGGAGGAAAGGTCGCCTATGACATCGCCCATGTACTCGTCCGGAATCTGCACGGAAAGCAGGACAATGGGTTCCAGCAGGGCGGGCTTGACCTTTTCCATGGCTGCCTTGAGCGCCAGCGAACCGGCGATTTTGAACGCCATTTCCGACGAGTCCACGTTGTGGTACGAGCCGTCGTAGAGTTTGGCGCGGAAGTCCACCAGCGGGTAGCCCGCAAGGAACCCGCGGAGAGCCGCTTCCTGTATGCCCTTGTCCACGGCGGGGATGTACTGGCGGGGAATGACGCCGCCTACGATGGCGTCTTCAAACTCGTAGCCGAAGCCGTGGGGCATGCCCTCTATCTCCACCCAGCAGTCGCCGAACTGGCCGCGGCCGCCGGACTGCTTCTTGTGGCGGCCCTGCACCTGCGCCTTGCCCTTGAGGGTTTCCTTGTAGGGAACCTTGGGGGTTTTCAGCAGAATTTCGCATTTGTAGCGGCGCATGGCCTTTTCCACGCTGGTTTCTATATGCATCTGGCCCATGCCGGAAAGGAGGATGTCGCTGGATTCCTCTGACCGGCCGAGGTGCAGCGTGATATCTTCGTCAAGCAGCCGGTGCACGGCGGCGTATACCTTGTCTTCATCACCCTTTTCTTTGGGAGCAAGGGCGTAGGAGATAAGGCGCGGGGGAAGCGCGGGAACAGCGAGTCGGAAGGGATTTTTTTCATCGGCGAGGGTGTCGCCCGTTTTGGTGAACTTGAGCTTGGGCAGGGCGATGATGGCACCGGGACCCACTCCGCCGCGCGCGGGCGACGTTTCTTTGCCCACCATGAACAGGGGCGTGCCTATGCGTTCCGATTCGTCCTTGTTCACGTTGCGCAGCCCCGCTTCTCCGTTCAGGGTGCCTGAGAGCACGCGCATGACGGAAAGCTGGCCTGCAAAGGGGTCTGCAAGGGTTTTGAAGGCGAACAGGCTTAACGGGGCATCGGCATCGCTGGCGCGGGGGTCGCCCTGTGCGTTTTTCCACGGAGCATGGTCCAGCGGAGAGGGGAACAGGGTCTGCACGGCGTTCAGCAGCTGCGCGCCGCCCCTGTTTTCCAGCGAAGAGCCGGGCACCACGGGAACAAGCTCGCCGGAAAGCACGCCCTTGCGCAGGCCGTGGGCTATTTCATCTTCCGAAAGCTCGCCCGTTTCCAGATATTTTTCCATGAGTTCTTCATCGCTTTCCGCGATGTTCTCTATGGTTGTCTCGCGCAGCATGGAGAGTTCGTCTTCCATGTCGGCGGGGACGGGACCTTCGGTCCATTTGCCGTCTGCCCCGAAGAGGTACGCCTTGTTGCCCAGCACATCCACGAGACCGGAAAATTCCTGTTTGGAGCCGATGGGCATGTACAGCAGCACGGGGCGCATGCCCAGAATGGAAGACAGCCCGTTGAAGGCCATGTCGAAGTCTGCCCTGTCGCGGTCCATCTTATTGACGAAGACCATGGCGGGCAGCCCGCCTTCCTTCACGTAGTTCCACAGCCGTTTGGTGAGGGGGCGAACCCCGTCCACGGCGTCCACAACGAAAACGGCGGCATCCGCGCCCGTGAGCAGGTACTGGATGTCGCCGATGAAGTTGTTGTCGCCGGGGGTGTCGATGAGGAAGTGACGGTTCTTCTGCCACTCGTAGGTGGCGAATCCGGGTTGGATGGAGCCGCGGCGCTTTACCTCCTCGGGTTCGTAGTCGAGGGTGGTGGTACCCTCCTCGACTTTCCCGAGTCGGCTGACCACGCCGGACTGAAAGAGCAGCATTTCAGCCAGCGAGGTCTTGCCACAACCTCCGGTGCCTACAAGTGCATAGGTTCTCTGGGTCTCCACTGCTTTGGACATAAACCTCTCCCTTACGGTTTGGACGAAATTGGGCCCTGCCCCGTGGGCGTGCGGGCGTGTGGTCCATTGCGAATCCGCGCGGAGGGGAAAACTGTGCGGCGTGCCCTCCGACTTTTCCCGATGATGCCACATTGAAGAAGCTGAACCTAGTTGTCAACCCTGTTTCTAAACCGGCCGGATTGGGCAAACAAACAAAGTGGGGCCGTAGCCGTGCCCCTGCGGGAGGCTGAACAGGGCTGAACAGGGCAGCACAGGAGCGCAACTGCAGGCAAAGCTGTTTTCAGGAACGGAACCGCAAAGTGTTGTGCAAGTCTGTTGACCCGGGGGAGTAACTGTTGGATGATGTTGCCGTAATAATTGCAGGAGCATGTATGTACATAAATCTGGTGTTCGGTGTTCTGGTTCTGGTGGCGCTGTACTTCATGGGGCGTGAACTGGCGCGCAGGCTCCGTTCGCCGCGCGCCATCCTGCAGGAGGAACTGGACGAACGGCGCAGGCGGACACAGCGTATTCAGGAAAACCTGCAGCGCGTGCGGGCCCGCGCCATGGAGCGGCTGGTTCCCGTGCGCAAGGCGGTGCGGGAGATGAACGCCTCGCTGCTGGCGGCACAGCGGTTTGCCGTGGAAGAGACAGACGATGCCGTGCGGCTTCGGCTGGACAGGGCGGTGATTACGGTAACGTATCAGCTGGCGAGTTTTTCCGTGGACGGCAGTCCTGATGAGCTGGGGTCGGAAATGGCGCAGTACGAGCGGTTTCTCATTGAGATTGAAAATACGGAAACCGGCTCCCAGTATACGCGCGAAGCCGTGACCCATGAGGAAGCCATTCGCCTGCTGGCACGGGAGATTGCCGTGCAGTTGCAGAACTGATGCAGAACCGGCAGGCGCTTGCGCACGCATGCCCGTGCGTGTGTCCATGCACATGCCCGTGCGCGTTGTCATTGTGGCGCAGTGCTGCTATGCTCGCGGAACATTGAACACTTTCGTAAGGGGATACCTATGGCAAAGAACTGCAAAGTCACGCTTTTCGCGCTTTCCACCTGCATTCATTGCAAGAAGGCGAAGCAATTTCTGGAAGACAACGGCATTCCCTTCGATGTGGTCTTTGTGGACCAGCTGACCGGGGACGAACGCAAGGAAACCATTGAACGCATAAAGAAGCACAACCCCAAGCTCTCGTTCCCCACCATTCTGGTGGACGAGGGCGTGTGCGTTATCGTGGGATTCCAGAAAGAAGAATTGCAGGAGGCACTGGACCTATGACCAAGCAGATGACCGCCGAAGAGCTGTATACCATGCTCAAGAAGATTCAGGAGCCCAAGGGGTATTTCTTCAACAAGGACATGACCATGACCATGCCCCTGCTGGAAAGCCTGCTGGTGTGCAGGGAGCAATACGGCTACATGGCGTGCCCCTGCCGGCTGCCCAACGGCACCTTTGAAGCCGACCGCGATATTGTCTGTCCCTGCGAATACCGCGATGCGGACATGAAGGAATATGGCGCGTGCTTCTGCGGTCTGTATGTCACCGCAGAGGTGAACGAGCGCGAAGATACCGCCATTGTGGTGCCGGAACGCCGCCCGCCCGAGAAGATTCTGGGCTGATTTTTCCCGCATTTGCTGCGCATGTGAAAGCAGAACACCCCGCCGGTTCGCCGCGTGGGGTGTTTTTTTGTGTTTGCGGACTGTTTGTGGACAGATTGCGGGCGGTTTCCGCTCAGTTTTCGCGGTAGCCGTGTGCCTGCGCTATGGGTGCCGTATGCTCCGGGTGGCAGGTATTCATTGGGCGGGGCAATAGCCCTGTGGTGCGCAAGGCGTGGTATTCCGCGCTGCTACAGTCCCAATGCGGCGGCACCGTTTTGCAGCAGCGAATCCATCTCTGCGTCTGAAAGGGCGAGCCGTCTGCGCAGCATCCGCATTTCATCCGCAGGGTCGAAGAGGGGGTAGTCCGAGCCGAACAGGACGCGATCGCGCGGATGGGTGCGCCATATGGCGCGCAGGGTGTCGTCATCCATGAACGTGAGCGAGCTTGAGGTGTCTATGTACACCTCTCTGCCGATGATGCTGCGAAGGGCGTGTTGCCAGTGCAGGTAGCCGCCCATGTGCGCGGCGATGAACCGGGCGCGGGGAAACAGGTCCATGAGCCGGGCAAGCTTGTAGGGGCAGGATGGGTTCTCGTCCGGGGGCAGGGTGTCGCCTATGTGCACCATGAACAGAAAGTGTTCCTGTGCCGCTTCGATGATGGGGTGCAGGCGCGGGTCATCCAGCCGGAAGCCCTGGAACTCCGGGTGCAGTTTCAGCCCGGTAATGCCCCGCGTGCGCAGCCTTTCCAGCTGGCATTCCCAGTCTTCAAAGTCCGGGTGCAGCGTGCCGAAGGGAATGACCGCAGGATGGGCCTCTTTAAGCGACAGGGCAAAGTTGTTGGCGGGGATAACCTGCGCCGCAGCCGTGGCGGCGGAGTGCACAACCACGCGGTCCAGCCCCGCAGCGGCTGCCCGCGCCAGCAGGTCTTCCACGGTGCCGTTGCCCACGCCGCGGATGCCGTAGTGGTCCTCCAGTTGACGGAGCACCTTGTCGGCTATTTTGGGGTGGAAGGCGTGAGTGTGCACATCAATAAGCATGAGGGCGTGCTTATCTCTGTTGGGTGCGAAAGGCAAGTGCGGGGGAAGGGAAGAAGCTGTTTTTCCAGAATGAGCACTGGCTCCGGAGTGGCTGTGAAGCCGAAGCCTGATACTGCGATGGAACGGGATTTTGTTGACTTTGAAATTCAAGTTCATTATCAGGGTGCGTCATCCAGACGGATGCAATAGCTGAGTGAAAGCGCATTCTCCCGTGACATCGGGCATGCGGTCGGGTATATTGTCTGAATGATTATTCGTCCGTTTGAAGCTGCCTCAGTTCGCCTGAATCCGGGCAACTTCCGGAGAGTACACCCGAACAGACATGAAATACCCGGACCGGTCAGCGCGTTCGCAGCAGGACGTGACGGGAAACAAGGACAACGGCAGGACGCGCCGCAAACAGGCAGGAGGATGGCAGGATGCAGGATTTGATGGAAAAGCTGCTTCTGGTGGCAGCCGGGGCGGCCGTGGGGGCGCTGGGATATCTTGCGTGGCAGAACCGGGACGAGCTGCACGCCTTGCTCGACAAGGCTTTGGACAAGGGGCAGGAACTGGTCAAGGAGCAGGTGCGCGATTTTGAGGAGCAGACTTCTCAGGCGGCGCAGGGCAAGGAGGCGTAGCCATGGCAGTGAACAGAATAGCGTATTTTCTGGCAGGGGCAGTGCTGGGTGCGGCGGGGGTTGCCGTTATCCGGTCCGGCAAGGGGCAGGAACTGCTCTCCGGCCTTGTGCAGGGCGGCTACGGTCTGACCGAAGGGGTTATGGCGCGCGTGGAAACCCTGAAGGAAGACATTGAGGATTACATGGCCGAGGCCCGCTATACGCACGAGCAGAAGGTTAAGGAAGAGGTGGCGAGGGAACGCGAGGAGGCGGCTCAGGCCGCTGCCGCCACTGCTGCCGCAGCTGCCGCAGCAACGGGCAAGCCTAAGGGCTCCGGAAAGCCTGCCGCAAAAGCAGCAAAGACCGCGAAGTCCGGCACAAAGCCTGCCGCAAAATCTGGTGCCAAATCTGCCAAAGGTGCAAAGCCCAATGCTGCCAAGCCCAAAAAATCTGCGCCCAAGGGGATGCCTTCGCCGGAGCAGGCCTAGGCATACTTGCCGGATAGTTCCGGCCGGGCCTGCCACGCAATGTGGCCTGTCAGATATGTCAGACCGGCCGGGCATGTCAGGTCTGCAAGCTTGATCAGGCCTGCGAGGCCGCTCCGTTCAGCCGGTGCGACTCGCTGACGATGCGGCGACAATGACACCATTCAGGTGACACCACTCAGGAGACACCACTCAGGATACGGCATGAATATAGTACGCAGCATTCCCGGGCGGATACGATTTGCGGCGGATTCGCCCCGTGTGATGCCCCTTCTTCAGCAGAAGCTCCATCAGGCTGTCAGCGACAGGCAGGTGGAGATTGCCTTTGTCTTCAATCCGCGCACAGGCCGCGGCCTGCTCACCTTTGTGGCGGATGAGGAGCTTACGCGCCTTGTCCTGCTTGTGGTGGAAGACGTGGCCCTGCTCGTGAGCCAGCCGGAGCTTGCTCCGTGCCGCACGGCAGACCCGGGTGACGAAGAGGCCTGCGCCTTGCCCGCTCCCGGAAGCTATACGGGCGAGGTGCGCAAGCTGGAATCGCCTTTCATGATCATTGCCCGCAAGGTAGGACGATTCTACCTGACGCGGCTGCTCATGCCTCCCATGCTGCGCCCGTACTGGACGTTTTTCACCGTTCTGCCGCTGCTGCTGGAAGGGCTTAAGTCACTCATGCGGGGCAAGGTGAACGTGAGCGTGCTGGATGCCGCCGCCATTGGTGCCTCGCTGACCATGCGTGATTTCGGCACCGCAGGTACCATCCATCTGCTGCTGGACATTAGCGAAACGCTGGAAGACTGGACGCGCGAGAAATCCCGTGCGGACATAGCTGCCCTGTACCGCGGAGACAACCGTCCCGTGTGGGTGATGCGCAAAGACGGTCCCGTGAGCGTGGACCCCGCAGCCCTTGTGGCGGGCGATATGGTCATCGTGCGCAGCGGTTCGCGCATTCCCGTGGACGGCGTGGTGGCGGACGGCACCGCCATGGTGAACCAGTCCTCCATGACCGGGGAGCCCATGCCCGTGAAAAAGAGCATAGGCAGCGAGGTGTTTGCGGGTACGGTGGTGGACGAGGGGCGCATCATCATCCTTTCCGAAGGAGTGGGTGACGAGACCCGGTTTGCCAAGATTGCGCGCATCATCTCCGAATCCGAAGGACTGAAGGCCGATATTCACGGGCAGGCGGTGCGGCTGGCGGACAGGATTGTGCCGTTCTCGTTCCTGCTTTCCGGGCTGGTGTTCCTGCTTACGCGCAACTGGATGAAGGCGGCTTCCGTGCTGCTGGCAGACTACTCCTGCGCCATCAAGCTGGCAACGCCGCTTTCTGTGCGTGCAGCCATGCTGGAAGCGGCGCGCCGGGGGGCTGTGGTGAAGGGCGGCAGGCATATAGAGGCCCTTTCCAAGGTGGACGCCGTGGTGCTGGACAAGACCGGAACCCTGACCGAGGCTCGGCCCGTGGTGGTGGATATCTGCCCGGTGAACGGCTTCAGCCGGGAATTTGTACTGCGCAACGCTGCCTGCATGGAGGAGCATTTCCCGCATCCCGTGGCGGAAGCCATTGTCCGCAGGGCGGAGGAGGAGGGGCTGCACCATGAGGAAGACCATGCAGAGGTGGAGTATATCCTCGCGCACGGCATCTCCACCACCATGAACGGGCAGCGCATGATTCTGGGCAGCAGGCATTTTGTGCACGAGGACGAGGGCATAGAGATTGACGATGCGGAAACCTACATCCAGCGTTGTTCCCATTCCGGGCTTTCCCTGCTCTATTTTGCCGTGGGGGGCAGGCTGGCGGGAGTGATCGCGCTGGAAGACCCCCTGCGCCCCAGTGCACACCGCTTTGTGCGGCGGCTGGAGAACATGGGTATGCGCCGCATCATCATGCTGACGGGCGACGGATACCCCACGGCAAAAGCCGTGGCGGACGAACTGGAGATAGAGGAATTCTACGCGCAGGCCCTGCCGGACGAAAAGACAGGGCTTATCGACAGGCTGCGCGAAGAAGGCTACGTGGTGGCCATGGTGGGAGACGGCATAAACGATTCCGCCGCGCTGACGCGGGCGGACGTGGGCGTTTCCATGAAGCATGGCGCGGACATTGCGCGCGAGGCATGCGATGTGATGATCACAGGGGACAGGCTGGACAGCCTGATGGATTCCATGGAGATATCACGCAAGGCCATGCGCCGCATCCGCCGCAATTTCATGTTCATTGTGGGAAGCAATACCCTGTTCATAGGGCTGGGCCTGACCGGGCTTATTACTCCGGCCATGCTGGCGCTGCTGCACAATTCCGGCACCGTGTTCACCTGCGTGCACAGCATGCGCCCGCTGCTTTCCGGCGGGTACAGTCAGGAAGACTGACG
>CAYRLL010000017.1:10714-29368 GCA_964425115.1 uncultured Desulfovibrio sp.
GAAAAAAGAATCCCCGGCTCCGCATCCATGCAGGGCCGGGGTTTTTCTTTTACGGGAGCGGCGGCAGCCGGTCGTATCAGCTGGTGAGGGTTCTGCGGTTCTGGTACAGGTGCGTCCCGAGAAACAGCATGAACACTCCGCCCGCAACAGCGTGCCATCTGCCGGAATAGGCAAGCGAGGCCATGGCGGTGCCGAGGGCAACCCCCATGCCTATCTTCACATTACGGCGGGCGGCACGGCTGCCGATGATGCGGTTCATGTTGTTCAGGCCTTCGCGGACCTTGGCGAGGTCGATGTTCAGATGAGCGGCAATGCGTTTGAGAATGGTCTCCGCCGTTATGCGGGCCTTGTCAAAGAGCACCAGCATGCTGCCGATGCGCTTGTTCAGCTGCACGTCCAGAACCCCTTTGGCGGCGAGCAGTTCGTCGCGCAAGGCAAAGCCCATTTCCCCAACCTTCAACGCTCCGTTACGGAAACGTATTCTGCCCTGTGACATTGCGTGCATACCAGTCCTCCGGCCAAAAAAATGTTGCGTATTTGTTACGGAGCCTAACACAGAGAGCGGCATATGTGTCAATCTGTGCGGTTGATAATCAGTACACCGCGTTCCCGTTACCGTGCTCAGAAACTGGCAGTCACCGTGACGTTACCGGTCCCCGGGCTGCCCGGTGAACAGAGCGCGCAGCCAGTCCGGCACGGCCACGGGGCGGCCTGAAGGATTGACGCAGGCGTGCTGCGTCATGCCCGAGGCCAGCATCTTCTCCCGTTGTTCATCCATTATTTCATAGACAAAGGTGACAGATGCGCGGCCCCATTCGGCAATGCCTATGCGTATCTGCACCAGATCGTCATACCGGGCGGGAGCACGGTAGCGGCACTGCGCCTCGCGCACGGGCAGCATGATGCCGCGCTCTTCCACGGTGGCATAGCTCATGCCGCGCTCGCGGATGAACTCGCTTCTGCCGCGTTCAAAAAGATGCAGGTATTCCGCGTAATAGAGTACGCCCATGGTGTCTGTCTCACCATACGAGACGCGGTGGGCAAGCCATGTCTGCGGGGTAGGAAAGGTGGTCATGCTCCGTGCTCCGGCGTGGGGTTTTTCGGGCGTTTGCGCCAGATGACGCGGGCGCGGCACAGCTCTGCGGCGTTGCCGGATTCTCCGGCGGCTTTTTCCGCAGGGGAAGCCTCAGGCCCGGCGGACTGCGGGAGCCCGGCTGGTTCGCGGCCCGCATGGCATTCCGGTGTTGCGGCGGGCGCAAGGCGCAGCGAATGCAGGCTTGTCTGTTCTTCCGGTGCGGAGCAGAGCGAAACCAGCGGCACGCCTGCGCCGCATTCGGCGCGGAAGG
Organism: uncultured Desulfovibrio sp.; assembly: GCA_964425115.1. Classification (GTDB taxonomy): domain Bacteria; phylum Desulfobacterota; class Desulfovibrionia; order Desulfovibrionales; family Desulfovibrionaceae; genus Halodesulfovibrio. Next base: position 12,061 of record CAYRLL010000017.1, read on the forward strand.
TGATATCCACCATGCTCGGCTCGTGCGTGGCGGCAAAATCCTGCGGCATGGCCTCCAGCACCCAGTCCACATAGCGGGCATTGTTTACGTGGCCGTTGGCGTCCATATCCGCGCGGCGGCTGATGAGCTGCGCTTGGTGCGCGGGTTCCCGCAGCTTGGGAACGGCGCGGGTGGCAAAGGGGCGGCAGTCCGGCTGGTCCTTGGGGTAGCCCTGCGCCACAAAGTCCGGGATGGGCAGCATGCGGCGGGAGGCCATATCCATCACCACCCACGCGCTTGTGCCCCATGCCAGCGGCTGTCCGTGAATGTCTGTTGCCTCGTAGCAGCGCTGGGCTATGGTGCGGTCATGCGCGGCAGGCCATGTGCGTATGCACACGGTTTCGCCTGCGGCAGGGTAGCGGTGCACGTGCAGGGCAAGGCGGGCAAGCACCCACGCCATACCCTGCGCCCACAGGCGTTCACCGGGAAAACCCAGCGCCCGGGCGTTGTTGGAGGCGGCTTCCTGAAAATAGTCCGCAAAGGTGGCCGGGCGGGCAAGGCCGCCGGGGCCGGTTTCGTAGCAGCGGACCACAACGTCTTCCGTGCCGTAAACGGGCATGCAGATTCCTCGTCGGTTCCAAGAGGGTTACAGGCCATGGCTGTGCAGCACGGTGAGCACCTCCACGCGGGAAGCCTTCCATGCCGGATAGGCTCCGGCAAGAATGCCCGAAAGGACGGATGCGCCGCAGGCCATGGCAATGAGCGGGGCGTCATACACGTAGGGAAAATCGCCTACGCGGTACACGCCGGTAACGCACAGCAGCGCCCCCAATACACCAAGAAGCCCTCCAGTGCCAGACATGAGGGCGGCCTCCAGAAGAAATTGCAGCACAATGGCCTTTCTGCGCGCCCCAACGGCGCGGCGCACGCCTATTTCAAGCCGCCGGGAGCGGACCATGAGGATCATGATGGACAGGATGCCCAGTCCGCCCACCATAAAAGAGATGCTGCTGCTCATGACGCCCAGTGTCCATACCAGATCCAGCGCCTGTGTGCGCAGGGCGGCGGCGTCTTTGGCGGAGAGCACGGTAAAGTCGTCCTGACGGCTGTCCGGGATGCCGTGCCGCTGCCGCAGCAGGGCTTCTGATGCCCGCTTGGCGGCTGCCTCGTCCCGCGCGTTATGCAGGGTCATGTAGACGCCGGAGATGAAATCCTGATTGCTCATGCGGCGCATGTAGGTGGTAATGGGCACAAAGACCTGATCGTCCTGATCGGTTCCGGAAAGGTCGCTGCCTTTTTCCTCCATGACGCCCACCACCTGAAGCCCCGCCCGGAAGAAAAAGACCGTCTGGCCCACTGCCGCCTCCGGCGTGCCGAACAGTTTGGCGGCAACGGCCCTGCCCAGCACGCATACCTTGGCGCGGGCGTCTGTATCCGCCTGTGTAAGAAACCGGCCCGCCGCTGCGGCAACGGAGCGTACATGCGCGTACTCAGGCGTTGTGGCGACAATCTGCGCGGTGGTGGCGGTGCGCTGGTAGCGCACGGACATGGTGGCGATGATGTACGGTGCGCCCGCCTGTACCTGCGGCACCGTGGATATAAGGGCCTGTGCATCCGCCAGCGTGAAGGTGGTGACGGCGCGCCCGAAGCGCACATCGCCGGAACGCGAAAAGCGCGTTTTGCCCGCCGCAGCCGTGAGCAGGTTGGGGCCGAGTTTGGCGGTTTCCAGTTCGGCCTTCAGGCTCATGGCTTTGGAAACGTGGGTTACGCCCGTGAGCGCCAGCGCGCCCAGAAACACGCCCAGCATGGCGAGGGCGGTGCGCAGTTTGTGTGTGGCAAGGGCGCGCACGGCTATGCCGAATCCGCCGTACATCACTCATCTCCCCGCAGGGCGCGTATGGGGTCCAGCCCTGCGGCGTGGCGGGCGGGACGCAGCCCGAAAACAAGCCCCACAGCCGTTGCCGCCATAAGCGCGTAGCTGAAGACCTGCCACGAGAGGCGGATTTCTATGAGTCCGAGACGCGAGAGCGCCTGCCCCATGGCAAGGCCCAGAAACATGCCCGCCACGGCTCCCACAAGGGTCAGCGCCACGGCTTCCAGCAGAAACTGCACCAGAATGGCCGCCTGCGAAGCCCCCATGGCGCGGCGTAATCCTATTTCGCGCGTGCGTTCGGAAACGGAAAGGTAGAACAGGTTGGCGAGCACAAAGCCGCCCACCAGAATGGCGGCAAAGGCGGTAATGCCGAGGAACACGGCCAGCCCGCCCTTGATCATGGAAAGGAACTTGCGCACCTCCTGCGCGGAAAGGATGGTGAAGTCGTTGGGCTGCCCTTCCCGTATGCCGTGCATGTGGCGGAGCAGGCTTTCCAGATTGGCTATGTTCGCATCCATGCGCGAAACATCCTGAAATTTGATGCGCAGCGCGCGGAAGTACTTCCTGTCTATGCCGAATCGCTGCGCCATGGTGGTGAGCGGAATGATGACCCGGTCATCCTGATTTCCGCCGCCCCCGGCCATGCCCCGTTCGCTGAGTGTGCCCACCACGGTGAAGGGAATTTTTTGCAGATACACGGTCTTTCCCACGGGGCTTTCGGTCCCGAAGAGTTCACGGGCGGGTACGTTTCCCAGAAGGCAAACACGCGCGCCGCGTTCCACGTCGGCATCGGTGAGGTCGCGCCCTTCCGTGAGGGGCCAGTTCCATGAAGCGCCATAATGGGCCGATGTGCCTATGGTGCTGCCCACGGACCAGTTGCGGTTGCCGTAGCGCAGGGTGTGGTCGCGCATGGACTGCATGGGAACCACCAGATAAACACCGGGCAGGGATCTGCGGATGGCGTCCACATCCTGCCAGGTGAGGGTCTGGAATCGCTGGCCCACGGCGCGGGTGCTCAGGTCGCCGCCAAGGATGAACAGGGCGTCCGGTCCGAAGGAGGCGGTTATCTCATCCGCCCTGCGGTTGGCACCGTCCAGCGCGGCCACAATGACCGTGAGTGCGGCAATGCCCAGAGACACGGCGGCAACCACAAAGAGGCCGCGCAGCCGGAATGCCCTGAGCGCGGCGAGGGAGACGCCCCACACGCGCCAGTAAAGGCGCAGCGTATGCAGCGGAAGAAAGAGGCGGCGGGGTGCTTCTGTTGGCGGTGCGCTCGGGCGGTGTGTCATACGGGTAGCATAACCGCTTCCGCAGGAAGGGCAAGGGGCGGCGGCAGATATCCGGGGCTGCGCGGCCCTGTCAGGCGGTCAAAAAAGGGCAGGAGCGGTCGGCTCCTGCCCTGCGGGGCTGCATGGTCTTGTTCAGGCGACTCGTCAAAAGCAGACTGGTTCAGCAGTTCTGCCAGCAGGCTTCCACGTGTTCTTTCGCAAGGCTGGTGGAGAAAACGCTTACGCCCCATGCCAGCATGAAGGAAAAGGGCAGGGCCACCACGTTGGGGTCGACCCACTGGAGCAGGTGCAGCCAGCTTCCGGGCGTGGCGCTGGCAACCAGCGTGGCCTTGCCGAACAGGAACTGGCACAGGCCGATGGCCGAGGCTTCCTTTTCCAGAATGAACAGCAGCCAGAGCATGGAGAAGGAGAAGCCGCCCACCATGGACACTTTGGCCCCTGTTTTAGTCATGCCCTTCCAGTACAGGCCGAGCACGTACGATGGCAGGAAGGCGGCCCCGCACAGGCCGAAGAAGAAGGCCGTGGCGCGGGCGATGACCGAGGGCGGCAGCATCCATGCCCATACAAGGGTGGCAAGGATGGTGATGATGACGCCCATCTGGTTTATGGCCATGGCGTTGCCCGCAGCGCGCACACGGGTGCGCATGGCCCGGGCGTAGATATCATGGCCCAGCGAGGTGCCGCCCACATGGAACTGGCTGGACAGGGTGGACATGGCGGCGGCGAACATGGCCATGAGGAAGATGGCGGAGAACCACGGGGGCATCATGGTTTCAATGTACATGGGGATGATCTTGTCGATGTTCCCTTCTGCCATGGCAATGCTGATCTTGCCGAATTCCTTGAAGAATACCGCGTTGGAGAGCGCGCCTACGGTAAAGGCCACGCCGGTCATGAGCAGGATGAACACCCCGCCGTAGAGCACTGCGCGGTTCAGTTCGCGGTCGCTGGGCACGGTCATGAAGCGCACGGCAAGCTGCGGCTGCGCCAGCACGCCTATGCCCACACCGTAGACAATGGTGGTGTAAATGGTGAGCCAGAGGGGAGAGAAGGGAGCAGCTCCCTGCGTCCAACCTTGCATGCCGCCCTTTTGCAGCTTCTCGGGCATGAGGTGGGCCATGTCGGTCAGGGTCTGGTGCGCCTCGGTCACGCCGCCGAGCATGGAGTAGGTGTAGGTAACCAGCATGAGCATCATCACGGCCATGATGGTGCCCTGAAAGGCATCTGTGTACATGACGGCCTTCAGCCCGCCTGTCACCACATACAGGGCCACAATGGCGGTTACGCCCAGCAGCACCCATGTGTAGGGCAGGCCGAAGGAGACTTCCACCATGCGGCATATGCCTATGAGCACGGCTGCGGCGTAGACGGGAATGAACAGAAAGATGATGCCGCCGGAGAAGCTCTGGAGAAAGCGCGACTGGTAGCGCCTGCCCAGAAGTTCCGGAAAGGTGCGGCAGTTCAGGGCAAGGCCCATGCGGCGGGTACGCTTGCCGAAAAAGACCATGGAAACAAAGACGCCCACAACCACCGTGAGCACAGTGAGCCACAGCAGGGGGAAGCCGAAGAGGCCGGCGGCACCGCCGAAGCCGATGATGGCGGAGGTGGAGACAAAGGTGGCTCCGTAGGACATGGCCATGACAAAAGGGGATATGCGGCGTCCGGCGAGCATATAGTCGCTCGCGCCTTTGGTTTCCTTCCAGCCCTTGTAGCCCAGATAGAAGACGATAGCGAAATACAGCAGCGTGGTAACGACTTTGACGGTCATGGGTCTTCCTGTTTTCGGGCGGCGAGGCTGCCGCCCCCTGAACGGACGGGGAGAATGCTCCCCGGCGGGCATGAACGCCCGCCGGGGAACCGGATGGTATCAGCAGTTCTGCCAGCAGGCTTCCACGTGTTCTTCCGCAAGGCTGGTGGAGAAAACGCTTACGCCCCACGCCAGCGCAAAGGAGAAGGGCAGGGCCACCACGTTGGGGTCGACCCACTGGAGCAGGTGCAGCCAGCTTCCGGGCGTGGCGCTGGCAACCAGCGTGGCCTTGCCGAACAGGAACTGGCACAGGCCGATGGCCGAGGCTTCCTTTTCCAGAATGAACAGCAGCCAGAGCATGGAGAAGGAGAAGCCGCCCACCATGGACACTTTGGCCCCTGTTTTAGTCATGCCCTTCCAGTACAGGCCGAGCACGTACGATGGCAGGAAGGCGGCCCCGCACAGGCCGAAGAAGAAGGCCGTGGCGCGGGCGATGACCGAGGGCGGCAGCATCCATGCCCATACAAGGGTGGCAAGGATGGTGATGATGACGCCCATCTGGTTTATGGCCATGGCGTTGCCCGCAGCGCGCACACGGGTGCGCATGGCCCGGGCGTAGATATCATGGCCCAGCGAGGTGCCGCCCACATGGAACTGGCTGGACAGGGTGGACATGGCGGCGGCGAACATGGCCATGAGGAAGATGGCGGAGAACCACGGGGGCATCATGGTTTCAATGTACATGGGGATGATCTTGTCGATGTTCCCTTCTGCCATGGCAATGCTGATCTTGCCGAATTCCTTGAAGAATACCGCGTTGGAGAGCGCGCCTACGGTAAAGGCCACGCCGGTCATGAGCAGGATGAACACCCCGCCGTAGAGCACTGCGCGGTTCAGTTCGCGGTCGCTGGGCACGGTCATGAAGCGCACGGCAAGCTGCGGCTGCGCCAGCACGCCTATGCCCACACCGTAGACAATGGTGGTGTAAATGGTGAGCCAGAGGGGAGAGAAGGGAGCAGCTCCCTGCGTCCAACCTTGCATGCCGCCCTTTTGCAGCTTCTCGGGCATGAGGTGGGCCATGTCGGTCAGGGTCTGGTGCGCCTCGGTCACGCCGCCGAGCATGGAGTAGGTGTAGGTAACCAGCATGAGCATCATCACGGCCATGATGGTGCCCTGAAAGGCATCTGTGTACATGACGGCCTTCAGCCCGCCTGTCACCACATACAGGGCCACAATGGCGGTTACGCCCAGCAGCACCCATGTGTAGGGCAGGCCGAAGGAGACTTCCACCATGCGGCATATGCCTATGAGCACGGCTGCGGCGTAGACGGGAATGAACAGAAAGATGATGCCGCCGGAGAAGCTCTGCAGGAAATGGGACTGGTAGCGCTTGCCCAGAAGTTCCGGGAAGGTGCGGCAGTTCAGGGCAAGGCCCATGCGGCGGGTGCGCTTGCCGAAAAAGACCATGGCCACGAAAATGCCGAAGACGAGATTGAAGACGGTGAGCCACAGCAGCGGAAAACCGAAGAGGCCTGCGGCTCCGCCGAAGCCGATGATGGCGGAGGTGGAGATGAAGGTTGCCCCGTAGGACATGGCCATGACAAAGGGGTTGATGCGGCGGCCTGCGAGCATGTAGTCGCTCGCGCCCTTGGTTTCTTTCCAGCCCTTGTAACCCAGATAGAAGACGATGGCGAAGTACGCCAGTGTTGTGAGAATCTTGATGGTCATGGTCTCATACCCCTCACTGGTCGGCGTATTCATCGTCCGGTAGAATGTCGTCAATGGAAACCGTGTCCGGCGTGCCCGAATTATTCCAGTTCAGGTAGCCGTACACCACACATCCCGCCGCCGAAATGATGCACAGCCAGAAGGCCAGTGCCGTCTCCCAACTTCCCAGTCCCAACATCACGTACCTCCTCGGGTTTCATGCCACAAAAACGTGAAGGGCCGCAGGTTTGCGCCTGCGGCCCTTCGGGGTGTCTGATGCTATTTTTCAGTTGCGCCGTTTGGCGCACACCCGGGTTCCGCAGGCTGGCGTGCCGCTAAAAAAGAAGAAGCCAAAAAAGAATAGCGCGAACGCGGCTGCGGTATGGGTGTTCATGGGCAAAGTTCTACGCCCGTATTTTCATATTTGTCAAGTTGGGAGGGAAAGAAAAATTGGGCTGCGGTGTACAAAATTAGAGTGACGCTGTTTATTGCAGCAGGGAACACCCTTGAAAAATGGTCCACCTAAGCCATTCGGGCAGGCGCATGGGGGCAGGCTGCGGATACGGGGCCGCAGCACTGTGCAGCATAACGCTCCGGAAAGACTGTTTAAAAAAACAGGCCGCCCTTTCGGGCGGCCTGAAGACGGCGGGTATCCCAACAGCAATTTCCCCCTCTCCGGTATTGCGCCGGAATCCTGCGGCGTAGCAGGAAAAGTGCGATCAGGCGCTTTCGGGAACCCCTTCCAACTATTTTGTTAAGCACACTTTGGCGTTCTGTCAAAGTGCCGCTCTCTTTCTGTGCAGCGTTTTTGTTGTTGTGTTGCAGTATGTATCGGCAACCCTGCGAAAAGCTTCAGGCTGTAATCGTGTTATTTATTGTTGTAAGTATTCCGGACGGGCGCAGGCTGCGCCGTGTCGGCACTGATGTAGCCGTCTGCGAATTCTATGCGCCTGCGGGCGCGGGCGGCGGTGTCCGCATCATGCGTGACAATGACCACGGTTTTTCCCGATGCGTTGACGGATTGGAAAAGGTCCAGAATATCCGCGCTGGTGGCGGAATCCAACTGGCCTGTGGGTTCGTCTGCCAGCAGCAGGGGCGGGTCGTTGAGCAGGGCGCGGGCAAGGGCAACACGCTGCTGCTGTCCCCCGGAAAGGCTGGCGGGTTTGAAGTGCATGCGGTCTGCAAGGCCTACTCGCTCCAGCAGGGCGCGGGCGCGCTCCTTCAACTCGCGTCCGGGCGTACGGGAGTAGAGCCCCGGCAGCAGCACGTTATCCAGCGCGCTGATGTAGGGAACCAGATAGAAGCTCTGGAAGACGATGCCCACCAGCCGGTTGCGGGCCGCACTGCGTTCATCGTCATCCATGCTGGCAGTGTCTGTGCCGTTCAGATAATAGTGCCCCGCCGTGGGGGTATCCAGCAGGGCAAGCAGGTGCAGAAGTGTGGATTTTCCGGAACCGGATGCGCCCTGCAGGGCAACCATCTCGCCGTGCGCAATGCTCAGGTCCAGAGGTTTAACCGCCTCTACCGTCAGGTCTCCCTGCGTGAAGGTGCGGGTAAGGTTCTCGGTGCGGATGACCCAGCGGTCATGCGGAGCGGTCATGACCTGCTCCGGGCCGAGTATTGCCTGTTCCGGGCCGGTCATTGTCCGCTCCGGGCCGGGGCTGCTCCTTCGGCGGGAAGAAGGATGCGGGTTGCCACCTCATCGCCTTCGGACAGGCCTTCCAGCACCTCGCTGTGGTCGCGTCCCAGCAGGCCCAGCCGGGGCTGCACCCGGGAAACCGCGTTGCCCGAGCCGCGCACGAACACATACTGCTCGCCGCCCACCCATTTAAGGGCGTCGTTGGGCAGGGCAAGAACATTGTCCTTTCGCTCCACAATGACGGTACACTGGGTGGTCATTTCCGGCCGCAGTTGGGCGGATGTTTCCGGTGTCATGCGTACAAGCGCCTGATAGTACACAATATTGTCGCGTACTTCCGGTTCCGGGTAAATCTGGTTGACCGTTCCCTCGAACACGCGGCCGGGGTAGGCGTCCACGCGAAATTCCACGGGCATGCCGGGGCGTATCTGGCCCACGTCGGTTTCATCCACGTATATCCACATTTCAAGGCGGGTGGGGTCCAGAATGGTGATAAGGTTTGCCACCTCCAGCCCGGCCACAACGGTTTCTCCCGTCTGGGCCGCCACCTGGCTCACCACCCCGTCTATGGGGGCGTGAATGGATGTATAGGTTATGCGCACCGCTGCGGATTGCAGTGATGCCTCTGCGGCAGCCACGCTTTCCTGCGACATGATGCGCTCCTGCGTGTATTCGGTCTCCAGCCGTCTGAGGGTTGCCTCACGTGCCTTGAGGGTGTTCGCGGCCACATCGTGCTTCTGGCGTGCCTCGTCCAGACTGTCCTGCGAATCAAGCTTTTGCCGGACCAGTTCGGTCTTGCGCTGCAGGCTCAGGCGCAGGTAGTCGGCCTCTGCCTGCGCTGCGCGGAGCTGGGCGCGGGCTTCGTTTATCTGCAGGGGATAGACACTTTCCACACGGGTAAGCTCCGCTCGTGCCCTGCGCAGGGTGGCTTCTGACTCCGCAAGGCTGGCGCGCTGCTCCCGGTCATCTATTTCCGCGATAAGGTCGCCTTTGCGCACGGCATCACCCACGCGGACATACATTTTTCTGATAAGGCCGGTGGCGCGGCTGCCCGTCTTCACAATGGCACCCACCTCGGGCTTTATGATGCCCGTGGCTTCCAGCGTTGCCCGCACGGTATTCTTACCGAGCCGCACCGTCTGGAGCACCTTGGTCTCCTGCACGTTGCGGGAAGTGGACCAGTACCATGCTCCGGCACCTGCCGCAGCGAGCAAGAGGGCGAGAAGGATGGGCAGTTTCCGCATGCGATACCTGTGTTCCGCCCGGCGGGCGGCGTGTCTGTAGGGTGAGCAGGAATTTCATTCTGCGTACAAAGGCAAATATAACACAGATACGGCAGGAAGCCACCCCAGCCCTGCGGATTTTGCACCGCCCGTCAAATGTCCTGCACCTCGCATTCCATGCATTTTTCCCCGTCCTTGAAGCGGATGCCGAAATTGGCCCACAGTGCTTCCATGAGGTCTATGCCGTCCGAAAGGTCCACGGCATCCGTCTGGTATTTGAAACGCAGGTATTCCAGAAAGGCACGGGTGTTGTTGTTGAGCATGGGAGCCTCTGCGATTAGCGATTCCCGGTCGCGCAGGTGCTCGTAATGGTCCATGGTGGCGTATGCGAAAACGAGAGAATAGGACAACTGGGCGATTTTGCCCCGTACCTGTTCCAGAAAGTCGGCGATGATGCCTTTTTCGCGGTATTCCATGATCTGGAAGCGTATCCAGTCGTAGTATTCCGCCTTGTTCCGCAGGATGGCGAGGCTGCCCATGAGCGAGTGTTCAATATCCTGCCGCGCGAGGTCTGAAAGTTCTTCTCCCATCGCCTGCCGGATGATGGCATCGCGGAACTCAAAGGACCTGCGCGCTGCGGTGTATTGGTCGTACAGCTGGTACAGGTTCATGAAGTAGTTGGCGAAACGGTCCAGCTTGTGGCGCATGAGCACGGGAAAACGGCTCCGGTTCACCAGAAGGGTGAATTCATGCCAGTAAATGGCGAAGCGGATATGGTTGTCGTATGCGTCGGAATAGAGTTTGGGGTGGAATATGAGGATATATCCCTTGGGAGTGAACACCGCTCGGGAAGTGGGTTCCATGCCGGGAACGGACCTGTAGTCGGCCGTGCCCTGCGCGGCGTTTACGGCAGCGTCGAAATCGCGCGGTACCACCACCTCGCTGATGCGGAACGCCATGGCATAATGGCGGGAGGCTTCTCCCAATATGCCGAGTTCATTTATGATTTCTTGGCGCTGTGCCTTGTCGCCTATCTCTGCGCGTATCTGCATACGATCTCCGTAACGTTGGGCATTGTAATGGATGGGCCGGGTTTTTCCGGTATCCCGCAGGGCCGAATGCCGCAAGAGGAATATGGCAGCCCCGGCAGGGGCGGCAATGCTGGGTGAAAAGTTATCCACAAGGTAACATGCCGTAATATAGATGCAAAGAGAGAGTTGACAGCCGTTTTTGGTGTATTATCTGAAAGACGGAAAAAACATGAAGCGGCTGTCCGGCAGGCGTTCCCTGCTGCGGCCGCAGAGAAAGGAGGTGTCCATATGGTTATCGATTTCAGCACATTGTATGATTTCCCCAAGGAAATGGAAAAGTTCTTTGACGATGTGGCCCGCTTTCAGGGAACCGGAGGCTTGGGATTCCGGCGTCCTGCGTATCCCCTCATCAATATCGCGGAAGATGACCACAACTATTATGTGGAGATCAGCGTTCCCGGCATTCCTCCCAAGGACGTGGAACTGACGATGACAGACAGGAGTCTGGTCATCAAGGGGGAACGGAAGGGGACGGAGGGCCGCTATCTGCGCCGTGAACGCGGCATGGGGTCTTTTCAGCGCATTATCACCCTGAATGTGCCCGTGGACAGGGACAAAGTGACTGCCGCGGGCTCTGACGGGGTGATGCGGGTGACTCTGCCCAAGGCGGACAGCGTGAAGCCCCGCCGCATTACCGTGACCGGTGCAGAATCCAAAGCCATAGACGTATAAAGGAGGCAGCAATGAAAAAGGATGTGGCAAAGGCCGAGGCAGCGCTGCACCGCGTTGTACCGGCTTCCGATATCATTGAGCAGGAAGATGGCTTTCGCATCGTTATGGATGTGCCCGGCGTGGTCCGCGAGGCACTGGCCATTCAGATAGAAGAAAACGAGCTCACCGTGACCGGACGGGGGGGCTGCACAACGGGCGAGGGAGTTCGTCCTGTGCACAGCGAATTCTGCGGTGTGGAATACGCCCGCACCTTCACCCTGACGGACATGGTGGACAAGGATGCCATTACCGCCAATCTGGCTGACGGCGTTCTGGAACTGTTTCTGCCGCGCGCGCAGGCGGCAAAGCCGCGCCGCATTGAAATTGCGGGATAGCCCGGTCGGTTTACCCGTCTATCAAGGCCCGGAGCCCCAAGGTTCCGGGCCTTTATCATGTCGGAAGAAACAGTTGTGCGGTATCGTGTGACGCATTGATTTCATCCCGGGAGTGTGCCAAGGTATTATTGGGGCTAGTGTCTTCTGTCTTCCGCGTGCCGTCGCCAAGGGGGCAAAGGGCGCGGGAACACTGGTCCGGTGTATGGTATTTGCGGTGGTGTCCCGGTTGCCCTTCGTGTTTCGGCGCGCTGCAAGGTGCGGTTGTCATGTGGAGAAAAGCGGTATGAAACTGCGCGTGTTGTTTGTGGATGACGAACAGAACGTGTTGAACGGTCTGCGTCTTGTGCTGCGCTCTTTACGGGATAAATGGGATATGGCGTTTGCGGGTGGCGCGGCGGAGGCGCTGGAGATTTTAGCGCATGAACCGTATGATGTGGTCGTGACCGACATGCGGATGCCGGGAATGGACGGCGGCGACCTGCTCAGCGAGGTGCAGCGCCAATACCCGGATACCCTGCGCATCATCCTTTCCGGCTATTCCGATCATAAAATGATCATGAAAACGGTAAAACCCGCTCATCAGTTTCTGACAAAGCCCTGCAACCACAAGGAACTGGAAGAGGTTGTGGAGCGTTCCATGCGGTTGCGCACGGTGCTGGGCAATGAACGGGTGCGGGCCGTCTTTTCAGATGTGGATACCCTGCCTTCCCTGCCGGATGTGTATGCCAGCCTTGAGGCGGAACTGGGCAGGGAGACGCCTTCTCTGCACCGTATAGGCGACATCATTGAGTCCGATATGGGGCTGACCGCCTCGCTGCTCAAACTGGTTAATTCTTCTTTCTTCGGCCTGCGCAGGCATGTTTCCAGCCCGCATCAGGCGGTGGTGCTGCTGGGAACCGACACGGTGAAAAGCCTGATGCTGGTCATTGAACTGGTCCAGCGGTTTGTGGTGAAAAAATCGCTCCGGTTCAATGCCGGGTTGTTGTGGCAGCACTGTACGCAGGTAGGGCATCTTGCCCGGTGCCTTGCCGTTCATGCCGATGCGGACAAAGAGGTTGTGGACCACGCCTTTATCGCGGGCCTGATGCACGATGTGGGCAAGCTGGTACTGCTAACGCGCCTTGCGGACGACTACGCGGGAGTGCTGGAGCTTGTGCGCGGCAGGGATTACAGCGTGCATGATGCGGAGCGGGAGGTATTTTGCGCCACGCATGCGGAAATGGGCGCATATCTGCTGGCCTTGTGGGGTATGCCCGCGCCGGTGGTGGAGGCGGTGCTGGGGCACCATGAGCCTAAGCAGGTGCCGCACGCGGGATTCGCCCCCGTTACGGCGGTGCATGTGGCTAATGTCATGGAGCATGAACTGGTGATCATTAACCCGCAGTACCGCAAACCTACGGTGGATGCGGCGTATATCGATTCGCTGGGGTTGGCCTCGCGGATGCAGGGTATGCGCACGCGTTGTCTGGACCTGCTGGAATCTGCCAGAGAAGATAGGAATACCTGATTCTTTTTCCCGGTCCGGGGAGTTTCGCTCTATTTTTCGTGTTTTGACCGGCATGTTCCGGACAGCACGGCAGGGGTTGCCATGCAGGGTGCAAATCTGTATTGTCCCCCCCTTCGTGCTTGCATCTGCTGCCGCAGGTTCGTCCTGTGGCTTTTTTCATCCCCTTCACAGATCGTGTGCATCCGTGTGCATCACAGCCAAAGAGATTGAGGATATGATACCCAAAGAACTTACCGCCGGCGGCCGGATTGAGACGACATGTTCACGCTGTAACGACATAACCGGGCATGTCATTGTTGCCATGGTGGACGGCGTTATCATTAAAGTGGAGTGTCAGGCCTGCGGCAGCGTTCACAAATACCGCGAGGTGCGCAAGCCCAAGCTGAAGTCCGAAACGTCCGGCGTGCGCCGGGTGCGCTCCGGCGAGTCGCGCGAAGCGGCTGTTTCGCTTGCCCGCTCGGAAGCCGCCAAGAAAGCCGCCCAGACCCGCGCCAACCAGAGAGCCCAGCAGGAAGCTGAGGCCGTGATGGTGGCGTGGAAGTCTGTCATCGTTTCCAAGGGAACCCGTGACGCCCGCCCCTACAACATGGCGGAAGGCTATGCCGTGGGAGACATTGTCGACCACCCGGTGTTCGGAATGGGCGAGGTGCAGAGCGCAACCCGCCCGGACAAGATGGAAGTGCTGTTCAAGGAAGGCGTGAAGGTACTGCGCTGCACCCTGTAGCCTGTTACGCCTTGCGCCACATGACGTATGGAGCCGGGGCGGCAGGACTACTCCTGCCGCCCCGTTATGCGTTAAACCCGGCAGGAGTAGTCCTGCCGGCCTGTTTGCGTTAACCCCGGCAGGAGTAGCCCTGCCGGCCTGTTTGCGTTAACCCCGGCAGGAGTAGCCCTGCCGGCCTGTGTCATACGTTGTTCTGCCTTCAGTTTCCTGCATCAAACCGGGGCCGTGCTCTGTTGTACCATTTCTGCGTAACGGGTGCGGAATATCGGTTCAGTTGGGCCGTCTTCCGCGCGCCTGAGGGTATCCGCCCGGAAAGGGCGGCTGGAACCACGAGCGCATGCCCTCTGCCGTTGCCCGGTAAATGCCGTCCGAGCAGCGGCGTGCAGGGAAGGCCTCTTCCCGTATCCAGCGCTTCACGGTTCCCGGTCCCGCGCCCACAGCCCTGCCTATGGCTGCCAGCCCCACATAGACCAGTATGGCATCGGTTTCCGGTGTGCCCGCCTGACGGGGACAGGGCGATGCGGATTCTGCATGGTCGTGGAACGGCTGCATTGCGTCTTCCGCATTCTGCTGCCGTGCGTTCATGCCATGCCCGTCTCCGGCGCCGGGGGGCAGGGAATGGTGGTGGATGGCGTGTTGCCGTTGCCCACCACCAGTATGCCGTCCGTTTCGCGGCTGTGGTTACCGGTATCAAAATGGAACCAGCTCATGCCCTCAAACGCCTCTATGCGCCGTATGGCCGAGAAGGCGGGCGAGAAGGGCATGCGGGCAAGGTCCTGCCGTACCTCTTCGGCGCTTGCCTGAGTGAACTTGCAGTCAAAGGCGCGGCCCAGTTTGTGCTGGGACAATGCGGCTCCTTCCTTGCAGTCCCACGGACGCCACCCCGAATGGCGGAAATTGCCATCCTTGTGCCAGTTGTTGACAATGATGGGGCCGTATCTGCGGCGCAGGTTGTCCAGCGTGCGCAGGGCATCCAGATCAAAAAGCATGAAAAGGCGCTGCGGAGCCTGTTTCCATGCGGCGTGTATTTCCGGCGGCACCAGCTCCTCTATGCGGAAGTATTCCGTCATGTACATGCTGCATCCTCCTGAATCAGTTGGTTGTCATGCTGGCGGGCTGGGCGGTCCAGATATCCGCCGCACAAGGCGGGAAGGGCCGCGGCATGTCCCGCGTGGTACGGACTTTCATATAGAATGCTCTATGATCCGGGGGAGCGAAATGATTATCCCCGGCAGGCGGCATATGGGGCGCCTCCGGCAGGTCGGGGAAGGCGTGCGGCATGGACGGCATTATGTGTATGCGCTCCGCTTCCAGATACGTGAGGCACGCGCCGGAAGGCGTGGCCCCCAGAGACCGGACGCTCGCCTCCACATGAACCACCGTGCCTGCGCGAAGGTTGGAGGAGCACCACAGGGCGGCGCGGCCCCGCACCAGCACGGGCAGGACAGCATCGGGCGCGTCGTCATCCTGCCACGGGCAGACGCCGGTGGCGGAGGTGGCTGAATGCCCGCGGCTGCATGTGCTCACAGGGCGATGGGCCTGAATGTTCAGAGGAACGATGAGTGCCTCGCCCGTGGTATCATGGCGGGCAAAGGGCGGTTCCGCCACACGGCCCATGAGCGTGAGCCGGTTCGTATGCGGAGTGCCGAAGGTGAGTCTGGTATCAGCAAGCGACATGTCTTTCTCCCTCCTGCCGGGGCGTGCATGGCGCACGGTCCGGCGGGCAGCGTTAGAGTGTGCCGTTGCGTCCGTGAAGAGCGCAACAGTGTTTCCCTGATGGTTTCCCCGGTCGTTGATGGAATGAAGGCGGATGGGGCCGCTTCTGCGACAACTGCAACGCACTGTCTGCGCCTCTGCCCGAAACGGGCGGAAGGCGGAAAGCCGGTCTGCCCCGGCGAAGAAAGAGAACCACGCAGCGTGTGGGTGCTCTTTCCGCGCCGACCGGTTTCTGCGGCGTCCGTTGTGCGGGGGCGGCCCGGTGGATGTGTCAGAACCCCAGGCCTGCATCTGGCATGCGGTACAGATCTTTGCCGTATCGGTCGGGCGGGATGGAGCCGTTTGCCCACGGATCTTCAAACATGCCGCACCCGTGGCCGGCTTCCTGTCTGTCGGCCATGCGGCAACGGGCATCGCAGTGCGCATCCGTTGCCGTGCGCGGCGGGAAGGGACGCCCGCAGGTCCGGCAAAGTCTGGTCTGTTGCGGCTTGCTGAAATGCACGGCATGGGCCGAGGCTGCCGCGCAGGCGCGCGAGCAGTATTTCTGGCGGGCGCTTTTGCGCAGGGTCTCCTTGCCGCACCACTGGCAGGCAACAATATCGGTGTTGCGGCGTGATGTGGCGGAACATTCCCGTGAGCAGAACTTGCCCCGCCCGGAGGCTATGCGCCCGGGGCGGGCGGAGAATTCTTTGCCGCATGTCTGGCACACGACTAATGGCATGACGTGCCTCCTTCAAAGAACTTGTTGCAGCGCAGCATGGCCCGCCGGAGCGTGGCAGCGGTTTCTGCAGAAGGGTGCACATCGTGTTCAAAATGGGCATAGTAGAGCTGCAGAAGCCTTTGGTGTTCGCCCGCCTCTATCTGCACCATGGGTTCGTATCCGCCCCGTACGGGGGCGGGCCTGCTGCACGAGGGGCATGTGCGCACCTGCCTGCTGAACGCAGGCCGCGGGTGCGGGAACGAGCGTCCGCATATGGCGCACGTGGCGCAGGCGGCGTGCTCGTGTTCGGTATGATACTGCTGTGTCATGGGGATCGGACTCCTCTGGAAAGCCTTGCCTGAACTTCTCGTGATCCTGCCGGAAAAGATCGCTGGCGCCCTGTGCTCCGGCCTGCCGAAGGGAGCGGGGGCCTGAGTTGCCGACAGGCGCTGCCGGATACGTCTAGCCTGTATTGTTTGAACAAATATTTCATGTTCGCACATAAACGTCAAGGCATCACCTCGTAATGTGCAAAAAAAGCATTTACTTTTCCACTTAATGTGCTATTATTTCTGCATATGAATACAACGCATACTGCCAGCTCGGACTGGCGCATACAGGAATTCATTGCCGAGGCCATAGGCTTGGTGGGCGGTATTGCCGAACTGGCGCGCATTGCCGGGGTAAGCGAACGTACCGTGTATGCCTGGAAAAACGGAGAGCGCCACCCGAGCAGAACCAATCTGGGCAGGGTGACCGAGTATCTGGAGGGCATGGCGGACGAAGCGTGGCTGCAGCAGGCGGCCCCTGTGCCGCCTTGGGCCGGGCTGCGTGAGAGGGGGGCGGAGCCGCCTTCCGGCGGCAGAAGGTATTCCGGTGTTCCCGCTTCTCCTTCCGCCGGTATTGGTTCTCAGGGGGGCAGCCTGCCGGGCGGATCATCCATGTACGGATCAGGATATGCCGATGGCATGGATGGAGAGAGGGCACCATTGGCAGGACGGGGTGGCCCGTCCGGCAGATCCAGTCGCTCCAATCTGTCCGGTCACTCTGCCGGGGCGGAGGGCAGG
>CAYRLL010000017.1:29468-39581 GCA_964425115.1 uncultured Desulfovibrio sp.
CGGCAGATCCAGTCGCTCCAATCTGTCCGGTCACTCTGCCGGGGCGGAGGGCAGGGAACGTACCTACGAAGAGCAGTTTGCCGAGGACTTTGTTCTGGTGGAAAAAGCCCGTGCCCGGCCCAGCGCAGGGGGAGGCTCGCTGGAAACCAGCGGTGAACGGGAAGGAGCCTATGCCTTCCGGCTGGACTGGGTGATGCAGAAAACAACGGACACCACCCGCCTGAAGATCATGGAAGTGATGGGGCGGTCTATGGAGAACACCCTGCACAATGGCGATATGTGTCTGGTGAACGAGCGTGACCGGGAACTGGTGGAGGACCGCATCTACGTTATCCGCGTGCATGACGAGATATACGTTAAGCGCTTTTCCCGTGCGCCGGGGCGGTATCTGTTCCGGGGTGACAACCGTGAGCTGGCTTATCAGGATATCGAGGTGGACGTGACGGATGAATCCCTGAACTGGGAGATTATCGGGCGTGTCATCTGGGCTGGAAAAGAGTTTTGATTTCTCTTCCGGCGTGATGGCTTTGCACATTTTGTGCGGTTTCGGGTGGTGCCGTGGCTGCTGGGCACTGAAGCCGCTTTTGAGCCAAGGGGCCGGGGGAAAGGTGCGGTGCTGCGGCCGCAGGGCGGCAGGTTGTGACGGAGTGGCCAAGCCTGAAGAGCGGGGTAATGAATTTTTCGGGGGAAGCATGGCGATGAGTGAATTTATGGTGCGGTGCGTGTGGCCGGACGGTGATGTGGAATTTTACCTGTGCGCGAGCGAGCGTGAGGCGCGGGCGTGGGCCTCCGATGCGCGGCGGGACGGGGACTGCACGGCGGGAGTATACGGCCTGCTCGCTTTGGAGAGCCCGCAGGCAGGGGATTGGCAGCCGGGTGAAGAACTGGCGCACCGTGCTGTGCGTGCCGGCAGTGTGAACGGAGCCTGCGGACGGAGCGCGCTGTGCCCGGGGGTGCCCCGGGAACGCTGCCGGAGCGGCACTATGCCGCCTCCGGACAGGTTGCCACCCGCACTGACTGTCCGTATGTAGGAGTGGGTACGGGCCATGGGCATGGCATACTGATGCGGGCGCGTGAGAACACAAGCGATGGAAGGAAGAGCATGACCAGAACATGGCGGGTATGCGGGCGGTTTTTAGGATTGATGGTGCTTGCGGCAGGTGTGGCCGTGCTTTCCGGTTGCGGAGCGGCAAGGGATGCGGAGCCGGTGCGTCTGGAGGGCGTGGCCGACCTGCAACGCCTGCCCCAGAACGCGGCGGCCTATCTGCCGCCGAAGGCCGCTGAGCCGCTGGTTTCTCCGGCAGCGCAGCAGGAAACGTATACTCTGTTCCTGCAACGGTTCTTTGCTCCGTGGCTGGCAACAGGTCCCAGTTTTACGGCGGCGGACGCCTTCTGGGGCACTTCAGTCTTCGGTGCGCGCACGGGGTATGCGGAAAACCTGCAGCCATGGTCGCTGGCACGTTGGGAAGCGCTGGTGGCCATGCAGCGGAGCGAGGCGTATCCTTCCATGTCGCGCCGCGCCATTGTGACCCGCAATGCCAGCTTCAGGGTTATGCCCACAGACAAGCCTTTTTTCTATAATCCGGCCAACGCGGGAGAAGGATATCCCTTTGATTACATGCAGAATTCCGCCGTGTGGATCGGTACTCCGGTGCTGGTGACACACGTTTCGGCGGATGGAGCATGGTACTTTGCGGAAGCCGGGCATGTTTCCGGCTGGCTGCCAGCAGACGCCTTTGGCTGGACGGATGAGGCTTTTTGCACTGCGTACAGGAACGGCACCTACGCAGCCGTTGTGCGGGACGGCACGCTGCTGCGCACACGGGAAGGGGCCTTTGCCGGGGTGGCGCACATAGGCGCGGTGTTTCCGCTGATTCCTGCCGGAGATGCCGTGCCGGGAGCGGAAAACGGTGGCGGGCAGATGTCCGGTGCCATAGGTGGCACAGAAAACAGCACTGCAGGCGCTCCGGGGGCCGGTTCAATGGCAGGCCCGGCGACAGGCTCTGTAAATGGCTCTGTAAGTGGCTCTGTAACCGGCCCTGTGAATGGCCCGGCGGACGCTTCCGGCTCTTCTTCTCTTGCCCCTTTCTCGGTGTTTGTGCCTGCGCGCGATGTGGCCGGTAACGCTGTCATGGTGCCGGCGGAACTTTCGGCATCTGTTGCGGGTCGTCTGCCGTTGCGTCTTACGGCGCAGGCTGTGGCAACCATAGCCAACGGCATGATGGGGCAGTTGTACGGCTGGGGCGGAATGCTGGAAAACAGGGACTGCTCCGCCGCCATGCGTGATCTGTTTACCGTTTTCGGGGTCTGGCTGCCGCGTAATTCAGCCCAACAGGGCAGGCGCGGCGGAACCTTGGTCTCGCTGGAAGGTATGACCGTGGCGGGTAAGCGGGAGATCATTCTGGAACAGGGCATCCCGTTTTACAGCCTGATCTGGTTCCGCGGGCATATAGGGCTGTATATGGGGCAGGATGCCCAGACGGGTGAACCGCTTCTGCTGCACAGTGTATGGGGTGCACGCACCCAGTGGGAAGGCAGGGAGGGCCGGGCTGTTGTGGGCAGAACCGTCATTACCACCGTACGTTTTGCCGAGGAACGTTCGGACGTGAACCGTGACTGGTTCTATGACAGGATGATGGGACTTGTTGTGCTGCCTTTCGGCGGACAGCGCCGCTGAGTTTTTTTTGAATAATCGGTTTCTGAACCGGCGTGGATATGCGGCATTTCCGGCTGCCGTGGCGGAACGGATTGCGGCATCCGGGACGGCAAGCTGGGGAGGGAAACCGGCTGCGCCGTGGGGTGAACCGTATGAAAGGTGCAGGGGAAAGACGTTGTTCCGGACAACAGCTATGAAGCGCATAACGGCGCGCCGTGTGGACACGGCAGAGGAAGCGGGAAAACGGAGCCAGCATGAGTAAAATGCCCTCCTTTTTCATGGCTACCCACGGGTGCAAGATCAATCAGTATGAAACGCAGGCGTTGCGAGAGGAATGGCTGCGTCGTGGCCTGTGCGAGGTGAACCGGACGGAGGATGCCGGCGTGGTGCTGGTGAACTCCTGTGCGGTGACTGCCAAGGCGGTGCGCGAACTGCGGGCGGCTGTGCGTAAGATGCACAGAGACAATCCGCAGGCGCAGATTGTCATTACCGGTTGCGCCGCGCAGGTCATGCGCAAGGAACTGGCCTCATTGCCGGGAGTTTCGCTCGTGGTGCCGCAGGAAGAGAAGGCTACCCTCAAGGCATGGGCAGGCGGTGTTGCCGGGGGACGGATTGAAGAATCCGCAACCGTTGCATCGCCCGTACCGGCTGCTGCCGACCATCCTGCGCAAGCCTGCGGTGAACCGCCGGTACCATCTGAGGTTTCGGACAGCTTTCCCGATTTTGCCGTTACCGGATATTCCCGCGCCCGCGCCGTGGTGAAGGTGCAGGACGGCTGTTCCCACCGCTGTACCTACTGCATTGTTCCGCTTACCCGTGGACGGTCGCGTTCACGTGGGGTGGCGGAGGTTGTGAACGAGGCGCGCACCCTGCTGGAGTCCGGATTCCGCGAGATAATTTTGTCGGGCGTGAACCTTCGCCTGTACGGCAGAGATCTGCCGGAAGCGGACGGCGGGAAGGGGCGGCCGGATTTCTGGATGCTCGTGGGCGCGCTGGAGAGCGCGCTCGGCGGGGAGTGGGCTGGCCGGGCGCGGCTGCGTCTTTCCTCCCTTGAGCCGGGACAACTGGACCGCAACGCGCTGGAAACGCTGGCGGCATCGCGTCTTGTGGCACCGCATCTGCACATTTCCATGCAGTCCGGTGATGACGCTGTGCTGAAGCGTATGGGGCGCGGTCATTATGCCGTGGATTCCCTACAGACGTTTCTGGAAGAATTGCGTGGCGTGTGGCCCGTGTTCGGCTTGGGAGCCGACATTCTCACGGGATTTCCCGGAGAGACGGAAGACGAATTTGCCCGCACGCTGGAAGCGGTGCGGGCCATGCCGCTGACCTATGCCCATGTGTTTCCCTACTCAAGACGCCCCGGCACGGCTGCTGCGACCATGCCCGGACAACTGGAGCGTGCCGTGAAGACGGCGCGGGCCAGAGTGCTGCGGGAGGTGGTCGCAGAAAAGAAGGCCGCGTTTCTGCATGAGCTTGTGTCGGCCGTTGTGCTGCTGAACGTGGTGCTGCAGGCCTCCGGAACCGGGGATGAAGGCGAGCGTGACGGAGAAGACGCACATGCCGCGCAGGCGCAGGCGGGCGGCGTGCAGGGCGGCATTTCGCAGTTGTACACGGAATGCCGGTTTACGGAAATTCCTTCCGGTGCCCGTGCACGCGGCATGTATACAGCACTTCCTGTCGGTGTACGCAAAGGGGTTTTGCTGGTGCGTCCGGCATGATGCAAGGCCGGTAAGGCTGCGCCAATCCCATGTCAATCGCTATGCCAAAAGCTAACCGGACGCCTTAGCCGGATGCTCACGGTTGCGCAACGTGCGGCATGAGAAAACAGCGGACGGCACAGGGGGCGTGTGCTATGGTGCGGCTTGAACAACAGGCTGTTGTAGCGTATCTGAGCATACCTTTGGATGTGCCATCGGCAGACATTTGCCCGCGCCGGAGTGCGGCGGAGACATGCGCCACGGATGCGGCGCATCCCGACGGGATGTCGGATATCCCCTGATTCAAGCCTTTTACCGCCCTGCCCGATGCGGGGCGTTGCCATATTGTGAGGCGTGCGATGCTGAGAAGTATGACGGGTTTCGGACGAAGCTTCATGGAAGGAGACGGCTTTACCATGACATGGGAAGCCAGAAGCGTGAACAGCAGGCATCTGGATGTGAAGTGGCGTCTGCCCGTGATGGTGCGCTCTGCCGAGGCACGATTTGAAAAGGTGGTCCGCAGGTTTGCCTCGCGGGGGCGGGTGGATATTTCGCTCAACCTGCAGGTGCACCGCGAGGGGCTTATGGCTGTGACCTTCAATGCACCGCAGGCAGCCGCCATGCTGGACAGGCTTGCCTCGTTTGCGCAGGCGCGGGGCGATGCGTTTTCTCCGGACTACAACCGGCTGCTTTCCATGAACTTTTTGTGGGATGACGCCGGGGCGGAACTGGATGAAGCGTTCATAACCCGTCTGGAAGAGGGCCTTGCCGGTGCGCTGGAAGACTGGAACCGTTCGCGCGAGGCAGAGGCGGTGGCACTTGAGCGCGACATGCTGGAGCGTATTGCCCGCATGGAGGAATGGACCGCAGTGATTCAGGAGCGCGCGCCCCAGATCAAGGAAGACCGCTTCGCGCAGGTGCGTGAACGGCTGCGTGAAGTGCTTGCGCGCAACGAGTCGGAACTGGATGAACAGCGGTTTCTGCAGGAAATAACCCTGCTTTCCGACAAGCTGGATGTGAGCGAGGAAATAACCCGCCTGAACACGCATCTTGCCCGCCTGAAGGAGCTTATGCGGTCCGGCGGCGATGCGGGCAAACGGCTGGACTTTACCCTGCAGGAGTGCTTCCGCGAGATAAACACCTGCGGCAACAAGGTGCAGGATGCGCAGATTTCGCACCTTGTGGTGGATTTCAAGAACGAGATGGAAAAGTGCCGCGAACAGGTGCAGAATCTGGAGTAGTGCCGGCATGAAGGCGAACAGGCTTCTGAACATAGGATTCGGTAATTTTGTGGTGGCGAACCGCATTGTGGGCATATACAGCCCCACATCCGCTCCCATGCGCCGTGTGCGTGAGGACGCAAGGGCGGAAGGGCGGCTCATCGATGCCACGCAGGGCAGAAAGACCCGCTCCGTGCTGGTCACGGACTCCAATCATGTTATATTGTCTGCCATTCAGGCGGAGACCATAGGGCAACGATTCACGCAGGAGGATGATGCATAATGGTGCACGACGCAACGCAAGCCAAGGACGCGCGCCCGGTATCGCGGCGCGAGCGTGTGGAGGCTGAGCGCACCGGGATAGTACTGGTGCTGTGCGCCCCTTCCGGCACAGGCAAGACCACGCTCACCAAGCGTCTGCTTGCGGAGTTTCCCCGGTTTGAGTTTTCCGTTTCCCATACCACGCGCCAGCCCCGCGAGGGCGAGGTGCACGGCCGGGACTACGTGTTCGTATCCGAACAGGAGTTCTTTGCGAAGCGCGAGGAAGGATTTTTTGCCGAATGGGCAGAGGTGCACGGCAACTACTACGGAACCCCGCGCGAGGCCACGTTGCAGAAGCTGGCGGAAGGCCGGGACATCATCTTTGATATAGACGTGCAGGGTGCCAGCCAGTTGCAGGGCAGCCTTAAGCAGGGCTGTTACGTGTTTATCCTGCCTCCTTCCCGCAGTGAGCTGGAACGCCGCCTGAGGGGGCGCGGCACGGATGCGGAGGCGGTCATTGCCAAACGGCTGGCCAATGCTGAAAAAGAAATGCAGCAGGCACACTGGTTCAACGCCTGGATTGTGAATGACGAGCTGGACCGCGCGTATGATGAACTGCGCAGTGCCTATCTTGCCGCAACCCTGTCTCCGGCGTGTCATCCCGGTCTTGTGGGGCGTATCATGAAGGATTGGAGGGACGATGTCTGAGCTTGTGGTGGCGCTGGATTATCCCGGCGCAGATGACGCTCTGGCCATGGCCGACAGGCTGCGCGGTTCCGGCGTGTGGGTGAAGGTGGGACTGGAGCTGTTCACGGCGGCCGGGCCGGACCTCATCAACCGGCTGAAGGATAGGGGGTTGCCGGTCTTTCTGGACATGAAGTTCTTCGACATACCCAATACCGTGCGCGGTGCGGTGCGTTCCGGCGTGCGGCACGGTGTGGACATGCTGAACATCCATATCATGGGCGGCGAGCGTATGGCCCGCGCCGCTGTGGAGGGCTTGCGCGAGGGGGCTCTGGAAGCGGGAACCCGGCCCCTGTTGCTTGGGGTGACGGTGCTTACCTCCATGGCGCAGGAGGACCTGCCGGAAGGGTTCGGCCCTCTGGGGGACACCGTGCGCCAACTGGCAGTTTCGGGGCACGCCTGGGGGCTGGACGGCGTGGTCTGTTCCGGGCATGAGGTGGCGGAAATAAAAAAGAGTTGTGGAAAATCATATTTTTGTCTTACTCCGGGAATACGGCCTCTGGCCGCAGGTGATGACCAGCGGCGGACCATGACGCCGGGCGAGGCGGTGAGGGCGGGTTCGGACTTTCTTGTGGTAGGCAGGCCCATAACGGGTGCTGAAGACCCTGCCCGTGCGGCGCGGGAGATTCTGGAGGCCATGCGGGCGGCGGAATAACGGCGGGCAACAGGCCCGCAGACCCTTGGGAGCGGATATGGCAGAACTGACCGGGCAGGAAAATAAGGGTGACCGGAAAGAGCAGGGTGCCAAGGCGGGGCACGCAGAGACGGGCAAGGGGCGCGAGCCCATCAAGGGTATTTTTTCCACCCAGGAAGTGAAGAAGGTGGGCGCGGGAACCACTGTGCGTAAAACCGTGCAGAAGGCTTTCTGGTTTGTGGAAGAGGCAGGGGGAGGTATCATGATACAGCCCCTGAATGCCAACTATGTTCCCTCCGGTCCCAAGCGCACAGTGACGCTGGAAGATATTATTGAAAAATTCCAGCCGGAACCGGAATTCTATGTGCAGACCGTGTTCCCCAAGATGAAGGAACTGAACAAGACCATTGCCCGTGCCGACCGGCACCGCCAAAGGGGCGAGGGGTTCAGCGCCGAGTTCGAATACAGCAACGCCCTTAAGGTGGACGAAGAGAACGTGCGCGCCAACTTCGGACTCGGACTGACCTATCTGGACAGGGGAGAGACGGACAAGGCGGACAATATCTTCGAGCGGCTGGTCAAGCTGGAGGCCGCATTCGACGAAGAGCACAAGCATCTTTTCAACGAATTCGGCATTAACCTGCGCAAGAACAAAATGCACACGCAGGCTATGGACTACTACGCCAAGGCACTGGAACTTTCCGGCGAAGACGAGAACCTGTTTTACAACATCGCCCGCGTATGTCTGGACAAGCAGGACTACGCCGCCTGCGTGGATTATCTTTTCCGCTGCCTTGCCCTGAATCCTGCGCTGGACGCCGCAGTGAAGTTCCTCATGTGGCTCAAGCAGAAGGAACTGGTGCCCGGAGACAAGGCCGCCGATGTGGACGCCCAGCTGGTTAAGTGCGCACAGGCCATAAAGGCGCGCAAGGCACAGGAAGAAGGGGCTGCCGGCGCGGAAACCACTGTGCAGGATGCGGGGCAGGGTAAGGGGCAGGCCGATGCGGACGCCGCTGCAAAGAGCGGTAAGCCTGCCGCGGAAAAGGGTGAAGCGCAGGTTGGGCAGGAAGGTGAGAAGAAAGCCGGTCAATCCGCCCCCATTATCATCGACTAGGGCGTTTACGCCGCAGGCGGGCTTACGGGGGGAGGAAGCGTTCGGCGGAGCTTGGCGTCTGTATGTAATCTGAACATCCAACAGTGGCATCGGCAAATGCCCCGCACAATGCGTGCAGGGGGCGGATGCAGACGGAATGCGGTTTTCTTTGGTTTGCGGGGGAGAGCGATGCAGCATCACCTTGAAGCGCAGGAATTTCTGAGCGACCTGCTGCAGAGCATGCAGGAACTGCCCTACGAGGCGGGTCTTCTGCGCGAGCTTTTTTCCCAGACGTCCGATACCTCTCCCGCTTCGCTGGAAGCGGTGGCGCAGACAATATCGCGCGGGCAGGGCATTGCGGCGCGGGTGCTCTCCATGGCCAATTCCGCGTACTACGGCCTGCAGTCAGAGGTGGCTTCCGTTTCCCGTGCCGTAGCTGTTCTGGGTATGAAAGAGGTGCGCAACCTCGTTCTTTCACTGGGTATTTCCGATGTGACGGCGAGCAGGAAATTGCCCCGGCAATTCGCTCTAGCCGAATACTGGATACACCAGGTGAGCGTGGGAGAAGCTGCGCGGCTTATCGCCCGCCACGCCATGGAAGCAGGCGAACAGGTGGACCCGGATACCCTGTATACCGCCGGCTTGCTGCATGATCTCGGCAAGCTGTTCATCGCCGCTTTCCGTCCGCTCACCTGGGCTGCCATACGCAGCATACGGGAGCGCGACGGACTTTCGGACGTGCAGGCCGAAGACCGCTACTGGGGGGTGGACCATGCGGTCATCGCCGCCCATGTATTGTCCTACTGGAACCTGCCCGAGGAACTTACAGAGCCCATCAGCTGGCATCACCAGCCCCATCTGGCCGCATCGCACAAGCGCGGGGCCGCCATACTCTTCACTGCCGACGCCCTGTTGCACAGCAGGCAGGACGGAGGTATACCCCTGAATGACAACGCTTCCGCGCTGCTCAGGCGGTTTGTGCGTGATACGCGGCGGTTTGAGCAGCAGCTTGAGAGCAGGCTGGATGCCGAGCAGATTCGCGCACTTGTTTCCCATCTTTTGTAATCTGTCCTGTGCCTGATGACGTCTGATGGAGTCTGATGGTGCCTGATAGTGTCTTATGGCGCGGTATGCGCAACGGAGTTATTTTTGCCCAAGGTCTGGCTTTCCCGTTCATCTGATCCTGTGCCTGAAGATATTGCCGCCTACGCGGAGTCATTGGAGATATCAGAATTCCTTGCCCGGTTGCTGTGGCAGCGGGGCATGCAGGGTCGTGAGGCCGTGCAGGGGTATCTGAGCCCCAACCTGCGGCTTCTGGCTCCCCTGTGCCAGTGGCCCGGGCTGGAAGAGGCGGCGGATGTACTGGCGCAGGGACTGCGCGAGAACCGTCCTCTTGCCGTGTGGGGTGACTACGACGTGGACGGGGTTACCTCCACGGCACTGGTAAAGAGTTTTCTGGCGGGCCACGGCATTCCCGTCATGCACCATCTGCCCAACCGCATGGCAGAAGGGTACGGCATGAACGTGGCGGGTGTGGAAGCCCTGTACGAGCGGGGCGCTCGCATGCTGCTCACCGTGGACTGCGGTATCTCGGATTTCGCCCCGGTGGCCCGGGCCCGCGAACTGGGCATGCTGGTGGTGGTTTCCGACCACCATCTGCCCGGCGAGCATCTGCCCGATGCGCACGCCATATGCAACCCCCGCCTGCGTGAATGCCCCTGCCCAGCCCTTGCCGGGGTGGGCGTGGCGTTTTTCCTCATGTGTGCGCTGAATACGCGGCTGGCCGAAGGAACAGGTATGCGGCT
>CAYRLL010000018.1:0-7708 GCA_964425115.1 uncultured Desulfovibrio sp.
TGCACCCCGCATTAGCGAGATAAATCCGTTTTTTGACTTCAGACTCGGCTTTACAGAAAGCCGTTTTTCGAAAAAACACGGTTTGTCAGCTATCTGAGCCCCGCACCGGCGACATGCCGGGCGGGGCTTTTGTTATTTCCGGCTACGGGCGGGATGTGGGCAGAAACCGGGGGGATTTGTCCCCGCAGGCGGTTCAGATGGAGCACAGCATGGTCTGACAGTGCTGTTCAAACTTCATGGGAGTTATTTTAACCTCATGAATGGTAAAACCCATGTATTCCAAAAAATTACGAAATTCGCACTGATTCCATTCCCTGACGTGTTCAGCCTTTCTGGACCCCTCCTCCAGCCGGCCGGCATTTTTGGACAGGTCGCGCTCAAGGGTTGTAATGTAAATTTTTGTATCCTTGTGCGAATGCGCGCGGATGAGCTGAAGCATCTTTTCTGGATACAGAACGTGCTCTATGACATCGAAGCAGAAAACAACATCAAAGGCTCCCATCCGTTCTGAGACGTGCGCGATGGATTCATCTGAATCCAGATCGCAGACAAGATAGGTTCCTTTTGGATTAAACGTATTTGCCAGCGCCGTTGCTTCGGACGAATCCAGCCCTGTTATCGAAATATGATCATATTGCCCGAGGCGGCTTGCCATTTTCTGAGACGGACCACAGCCGATATCGAGAATTGAGAGGCTCGTATCCAGAGGCAGGCAGGACAACGCCCAATCAAGCACCGGCCTTGAACCGTTATCAACTTCCGCGGCAATGCGGTCTGCCGTCCAGAACCCTTCGGTAATGCACTTTTCCTGACAACGGTACTGCTCGCCGATGAAGTAATTCTGAATACCCGGTCGTACACGGATATCCGGCGTGGCATGGCGCGACTGAGACATAATTCCCTTCCGAAAATGAAATATTTCCCCGGGTTCTTCTCAAATCCCTGCCCGCCTTGTTGCGTCCTGAACAGGCAGGCTACCCCGTTATGGAAAACCTGTTGTCCACCACGATGGGTTTTTGCGGAGTTTTACCGCCCTTGGCGAGCATTGCAGCCAATTTATCGCGGAACTGCCGGGCCACGGCCAGATCCGGGTTTATGGCGAGGCACTGGTCCAGATGCTCAAGGCACTCGGCAAACCGCCTTTTATCCCACAGGGTGCGGGCGATGTTGAAATGCAGATGCTCATCCTCCCCGTAGTATTTGCGGATGGAGGCATAGCAGCCCAGAGCGCCTTCCACGTCTCCCGCCCGGCGCAGTTCCACCGCCACGCGGTTGAGCAGTTTCTTCTGCTTTTCACAGAGCGGCACACCGTGCTGCACCAGAAAATCGATGATGGTTTCCGCCTTATCCCGCTGCCCGGTAGCCAGATAGACCAGAACCAGCGGCAGATACCGCCGCGTTGTATCCGCAACGGTTTGCGGATATTCGGCAAATTCCGGTTTGCCCGCAAATTGGTGCAGGGCGTCGCGCACGTACAGGTCCGGCTCCGGCCAGAATTGTTCCGCAAAACGGGGCCGCTCCACCTTCTTGGCAAGCCGCATGGAAGCTGGCGCAGGTATTCCGCCCACCAGCGGAATCACCTCCACGGCTCCCGAAGCAAGGGTGCGCACGGCCCACAAAATCTGCCGCTGGTTTACCGCGCTTTTGCTCTGGTGCGTCGTGCTTTTTCCCGCGCTGGAAAAAAAACCTGCGGGCCTGAAATTTTTCAGCAATATCTCAAGCGTGCTCTGCTGTTCCTGATCATCTGCCATCCGTTCCTCCCCGTAACGGCCCCCCGGCCTCTGATTCCTCACTTCCGGTCATCACCCGAATGGTATCTGACCGTTCCGTACCGCAGGGACAGTAGTGTCGGTTTTTGCGCCGCAGGTCAACAGGGCAACACCCTGCAGACGCGGTGAGGCAGCGGGGCAGAACGCCTGCGGCGGAGAATTCGGGACAGGGCACATGGTATTGGCCGCCCGCAACCACAGGAAGCGCAGGCCAAACATAGTGCGAACACCGTACAGTTACAGCCGGAAAACTACCGGACGTTCCGGGACGACGGGAGAAGAAGCAAGAAGAGTGGAATAACCGGAACGCGGAGACTACAGCAGGCAAAACACCTGCGCCCCCCACCAGCCGACCTTGGAAGGGTCCAGCCCTGCGGCGGCATACCGGGGCTTGCATTCGCCCCTGTACCCCCAGAATTCTCCACGCACGCCCTGCGGAGCCATAAGCAGCCTCGGCGCACGGCCCAAGGCCTCTATCCGCCGGAGGATATAGGGGACCAGGGCACGCCCCCGCACCATGGACCCGAAGGCGGGATGATAAGGGCCTGCCAGCACGTTTTCCGTAAACGCCGGTTCCTGCGCCACCCCGATGCGGATAACCCGCACCCCGTTGCGCCACGCCACGCGCAGGGCGGACGCACAGGCATCTGCTGCGGTGTCCAGACTCCACGGGGCATACTCGCCCCGCTCGTACAGCCGGGCAAGCCCGGTACCGCGCACCACCACGCAGGGATACAGCCGCATGGTCCTTGGCCGCAGGGCACAGGCGAGGCGCATATCCCCAACCAGCATCTCCGGGGTATGGCCGGGCAACCCGGGCAGGAGCTGGATGCCCAGCGCAAGCCCGGCCTCATGCACCATGCGGCAGGCGGCTGAGGCGGTTTCGCCGTCATACCCGCGCAGGCTCCGGGCCAGCACGTCATTATCAAAGGTCTGGATGCCAAGCTCCACGGTGCGCAGACCAAGTGCCTTCAGGCGCAGCAGTTGCGGCACGCTCACCGCATCGGGGCGCGTGGAACAACGCACGCCGATCACGCTGCCCGCCTCCATGAAAGGCTGCACAACTGCCAGAAACCGCTCGGGCCAGCCATCGGGCAGGGCGGTGAAGGTGCCGCCGTAGAACGCCAGTTCCACAGCCGGAGCGTTGCGTTCTGCCCTTTCGGTGAGCAGGTCACGCAGCCGGACGCACGCCTCCTCAAGCTCTGCCGCCTGCACGCGCGCGCTCCCCGCAGACTCTGCCATTCCGGTCTGCACGTTCTGGGCGCAGTACAGGCAGCGGGTTTTGCAGCCTGCGAAGGGCATAAAAAAAGGCAGGATATCCGGTGCCCCTGCGCAGTGCGCCCGTGCGGTTGCCTCCGGATGCGAGAAAATAATACCGCTGGAAATTGTCATGCCGTACAACCAAATAGTATGAATAGGTGTAGAAACAACAAGTGGTTACACATAGTTGCCCGGCATGGCGGCATGAACGGGCGCAAGGCACACTATAACGGGCATAACCGGTTCCGTCAAAGCAAACGGTAAAAACTTGCGGGCGGGATGCGGCAAGGCGCACGGCCGGAACAAACAGCATGACGGGTACAGCCCGTAGCGCCCTTGCCCACAGCATTGCCAGTGCGTGAAATTGTGCACAAGCGTTTCGCGTAACATGCAAGAATGAAACAAAAAAAACTTGTAATACACCGCCATATTGTGTATATAACCAGTACATGGTCTGTAAAACCGCACAAAAAGGTAATTCCAGCCTAACAAGCCTGAAATCTTAGAAAAGTCTAGAGAGATAAGAAAGGATATCATTATCACCCTCTCCTGCTTCAGGCTGCCCCCATATGCAGGGGGTTTCTCCCGGACAATGGAATACGACACACCTTTTTGCGGATGGCCTTTACATAGTTTCCGGATAGCGCAGTGGATTCCATGCCAAGCCATCTCCGGAAGTGTTTTTGAAACAACGCGCGGGCACACCATGCCGGAACGGACGCGGAGACAGCCGCCCCCGGACCGCATACGCCCGAAACACTGGTCCACGAACGGGTACCCGGCCGGTACTGACGGGCAAAGCCCTTACCGGCGGCATCAACTTGGTTAACCGTGTTTTGACCGGACAACCGGGAGGACATTATGAACGGAAAGACGCTCACCAAAGCGGATATCGTGGATTCCATCTACGAACAGACTGACAGAAACCGTGCAGAGGTGAAGAATATTGTCGAATCCCTGCTCGAAATCATGAAAGGCGCCATAAAGAAAGACCACTCGCTTCTGGTCAGCGGCTTCGGCAAGTTTGAAGCCTATGACAAGAAGGCGCGCAAGGGACGCAACCCCCAGACGGACGAAACCATTACCCTGCCCCCGCGCAAGGTTGTGGTATTTCGCCTTTCCCGCAAGTTCCGCTCTGAACTGAACGACGCGTAGCACCGCGCGGCATAGGGCGGGATATACGGCAGGACACCACGCAAGGTGCCTGCCCGAGGTGTGAACGACGTATGCCCGAGGTCTGCACAAGATCTGCCCGAGGTCTGCACAAGATCTGCCCGAGATCTGCCCGAGATCTGAATGGCACCTGAATGACTTTGGGCCAAACGCCTACGATGCCGAACAAGACGCGCGAACGCCCCCCTGCTTCTTTCCGAACCCCGCTCCGGCGGGGTTCGCTGTTTTCTCCCCTTCCGCGATACCCTCTATGCAGTAACTCTTTGCGGTTCTGCCCGATTCCGGCGAACTCCGGCTGTCCGGGCTGATTCCGGCAAATTCCGGCGGAATTTTGCCGGATTACACGCTGCGTACGAAACGCAGAAATGCGTCAGCATACGGCAGTATCATTTTGCCATTCCGCTCAACACACTCCGGTCAAAACACATCCTTTTGTAAACGCATTTTTGCATTTATCGACCTATAGAATGAAGATATCGGCAAAAGAACCGAAAACCATGGCTCTGCTGCAAACTTCCGCAATTTTCTCAACGGCCCGCCATCACGCATTGCTGTAAGCCTGCAGGACAGCAACCCGGACGCACCACCCGTCAATGAAGGAGCGGCACTTACTTCACATGCGTCATTCATCAAAAATGACAAATGATTCGCACCATCCAATTAAATTTTCCCACTTTTCAGACAAAAACGTTATTTTTTCTTGTCTGCCCCACTCCTGCCATGTACATACTGGAGCAAAGCTGGCGCGTTGCGCAGAGGGGTACGGCGGAGCATGGAAGCAGGGATACCCCTCCTCAACAAAGACATTTTAAGGAGAGTCGCATGATCATTGGTATCCCTAAAGAGATCAAAACACTGGAAAATCGCGTTGCTGCCACCCCCGGCGCAGTGGAATCCCTCGTCCGCCGCGGACACACCGTTCTGGTAGAGACCGGAGCGGGTGTGGGAAGCGGCTGCCCCGATGAGGAATATGTGGCTGCGGGAGCGCAGATGGTGGATGCCGACAAAGCATGGTCCGCCGACATGGTCTACAAAGTTAAGGAGCCCATCGCCAAGGAATACAAATACCTGCGCGACGGGCTTCTTCTCTTTACCTATCTGCATCTTGCTGCGGACAAGCCGCTGACCGACGCTCTGCTTGCCTCCGGCACCACCGGCATTGCTTACGAAACCGTGCAGTTGCCCAACGGCGCACTGCCCCTGCTTACCCCCATGTCTGAAGTGGCAGGGCGCATGGCAACGCAGGAAGGCGCAAAGTTCCTTGAAAAGCCCATGGGCGGACGCGGCGTGCTGCTGGGCGGCGTTCCCGGTGTTCCCCCGGCACAGGTTGTGGTTCTGGGCGGCGGCGTTGTGGGCATAAACGCAGCCAAGATGGCTGTGGGGCTTGGCGCCAATGTCACACTTCTGGATGTGAACCATGGCCGCCTGCAATATATTGATGATGTGTTCGGCGGACGCATCACCACCATCACCTCCACGGAACCCAACATCCGCGAATGGGTGAAAAGGGCCGACCTGGTCATCGGTGCCGTGCTCATACCCGGCGCAAAGGCTCCCCACCTTATCACCCGCGACATGCTCAAGACCATGAAGGAAGGCTCCGTCATCGTGGACGTGGCCGTGGACCAGGGCGGCTGCGTGGAGACCATAAAGGCCACCACCCACGACGAGCCCACCTACATTGTGGACGGCGTGGTCCATTACGGCGTGGCCAACATGCCCGGAGCCGTGCCGCGCACGTCTACCCTTGCCCTTGGCAACCAGACGCTGCCCTATGCCATTGCCATAGCCAACCACGGCGTGGATGCCCTGCGCAAGGACCGCGCGCTGGCGCTGGGACTGAATACCTACAAGGGCAAGCTGACCTGTCCTGCCGTGGGTGCCGCCTTTGGCATGGCTGCCATTACGCCTGACGAGGCGCTGCTGTAACAGGCAGGCCCTAGAGCACTCGACAGACCGAACACGATAAAGGCCCCGTCCGACTACCGGACGGGGCCTTATCCGTTTGCTGCCGCCAACGGCGGCCATAGCTATTCGCCGGACACGCATGCCGCCACGGGAACGGGAAAAACCACGTCATAGGCCCAGTTGTACAGGTAGGCGAACACCATATAAAAGCTCGCCAGCCCTATTTCTGCCAGCACGGCCTGCCAGACATCCAGATCCAGCATAACCATGGCAAAGGGGACGGCTGCCGCAAACAGCCCGGCCTCGAACAGCACCGCGTGCACCGCCCGCAACCGGAAGCCGCGCGGCTGCAGCGGCCTGCCGCAACGGACGAGCGACATATCGAACAGCCAGTTGTTTGCGGCGTTCCACGCCATGGCCAGCGTGCTCATGCCTATGGCGAACAGCGCCGTCTTTCCCATTTCCGTACCGATGATGCGCGCCGCCACAGGCGTGACCAGCAGCAGGGCCACCACCTCGAAAAGTACGGCATGTCTCAGTCTGTCCCATCCGGAACGCATATTCCACTCCTTTTCCGCCATTGCGGACACAGGGCGTATAGCGTTCAGGCCAAGATGGAGAAAGTTGAAGTCCATCATATTTTCAGATAGACTTGGCAGCATGCCATTCTCCATTGACCAATTGAAAACATTTGTTACGGCAGCCGAAACGGGCTCTTTTTCTGCGGCAGCGCGTCGGCTGGGACGTGCTCAATCCGCCGTGAGCACGGCCATTGCCAATCTGGAAATCGATCTTGGCGTCACGCTTTTTGACCGGACAGGACACAAACCGGAACTGACGCAGGCCGGTTCCGCCCTTCTGCGCGAGGCCGCACAAACCATGGAATCGTGCACGCGGCTGGAGCATTTTGCGGCAGGTCTTGCGGGCGGTGCAGAGAGCCGGGTGACCTTTGCGGCTGACGACCTGATACCGGAAGATGTTGCCGCATCCGTGCTTCGGCATTTTGGCCGACGCTGGCCGGACGTGGAACTGGAGATGCTCATGGGCGCACTGGGCGACATAGGCGAGATGGTATCCGGCGGCAGGGCCGATCTGGGCTACTTTGTGCCCCTTGCGCCCCTTCCGGTTTCCGCTCCCGCGCAACTGGTGCACACCGTGCGCTTCATTCCGGTGGCATCGCCCGCGCACCCGCTTGCGGGCCGCGGCGACCTGACCCGCGAGGACGTGGCGCCCCACCGGCAGATCATCGTTTCCAGCCGTGGCGGAGAACGCTGCGTGGACGAACGCGTGGCGCACCGTCCGTGGTGGTGTGACGGCAACCCCGCCATACACGCGCTTGTGCGCAACGGCACCGGATGGGCGTTTTTGCCCGAACACGCGGTGCGGCAGGATATTGCCGAGCAGCGGCTGGTGCGGCTGCACTTTGCGTTTCACCCTGTTCCGCACGGCGCTCCGGCCTACATTATGTGGACAGCCACCCGCCCCCTTGGCCCGGCAGGCCGCTGGCTGCGCGATACGCTTACCGAGATTATGACCATTCGCTGACCGCCCGCACCGGCGGACATGGAGCGTGCCATCTGCCTGCGGCGTATGGTGCA
>CAYRLL010000018.1:7808-18033 GCA_964425115.1 uncultured Desulfovibrio sp.
TTGCGTAAATGCGCTGTCGACAGGGCTTTTGGATTGATTTTGTCGCACTTTTCTGGCAACAATTATCTGTTAATGTCATTCTCCACGAGCGCGGAGCATGACGCCTCTGGGCACAGAGGAGACGATGATCGTTGTACCGGTAATCTTCATGCACAGGCGACGCCTGCATGAAAAACTGTCCCTAACCCGTTCCTGAGGAGGTATCCGCGTGAAACGTTTACTTGCAGTCCTGACCGTTCTCATCGCTCTGGGCATGTCTACCGCCGCCTTTGCCAACAAGCTGGTTGTGGCGCATGACACCAACTTCAAGCCCTTTGAGTACAAGGAAGGCGACGAGTACGTCGGCTTCGACATCGACATGTGGAAGGAAATTGCCAAGCGCCTGAATCTGGAATTCACCTTCCAGCCCATGGACTTTAACGGCATCATCCCCGGCTTGCAGGCCGGCAGCATTGACGCGGCCGTGGCCGGTATCACCATCAAGCCCGAGCGTCAGGAAGTGGTGGATTTCTCCGACGGGTACTATGACTCCGGTCTCTCCCTGCTGGTAAAGGCCGACAACACTGCTGTGAACGGCATTGAAGACCTGAAGGACGCCACCATAGCCACCAAGCTGGCCACCTCCAGCGTGGATTTTGCCTACACCTTTGCCAAGAAGGAGAAGGTGAAGCTCTTCCCCAACAACGACGGCATGTTCATGGAACTGCTCACCGGCGGTGCCGATGCGGTTATCTTTGACATGCCCGTGGTCATGGACTTTGCCTCCAAGTATGAAGGACAGGTCAAGGTTGTGGGCCCCACCTATCAGGGCCAGTCTTACGGCATCGGCTTCCCCAAGGGTTCCAAGCTTGTTCCCGGCGTGAACAAGGCCCTTGCAGACATGAAGGCTGACGGCACCTACGAGCAGATGTACATTAAGTGGTTCGGCTTCGCGCCCGCCAAGAACTAG
Source organism: uncultured Desulfovibrio sp. (assembly GCA_964425115.1). Classification (GTDB taxonomy): domain Bacteria; phylum Desulfobacterota; class Desulfovibrionia; order Desulfovibrionales; family Desulfovibrionaceae; genus Halodesulfovibrio. The sequence goes on from CAYRLL010000018.1 coordinate 8,758, forward strand.
TTTCGTTCTCCCCGCGGATACGGGCGTGGTTGCCGCGCCCGTATCCTTTCGCCGCACGACGCGCACCGTCTTTACACGCAAGCAAAGGCTGAATGTTCATGGCTTTTCAGTTCAAAAGCGAAGTAATGTGGGAAACCCTGCCCCTGCTCACCAGAGGCATGGAGATGACCATATACCTTACCGTGGCCGGGCTTCTGTTCGGCTTTATCATCGGCGTTACCGCCGGTCTGATGCGCATATCGCGCCCGGCCCTTCCCCGCTACCTCTCGCTCACCTACATTGAAATCATCCGGGGCACGCCCATGGTGGTGCAGGCCCTGTTTCTCTATTTCGGCGTTCCGCTGGCCACAGGCATGCGCATAGCCCCGGTCACGGCGGGCATTATCACCATTGCCGTTAACTCCGGGGCCTATATCGCGGAGATTGTGCGCGGCGCCATCCAATCTATTGATACAGGACAGACCGAGGCGGGCCGTTCCATCGGCCTTACCCGCATGCAGACCATGCTCTACATCATCTGGCCGCAGGCGTTCCGCCGCATGATTCCGCCGCTGGGCAACCAGTTTATCATCAGCCTGAAGGATACCTCGCTGCTCACCGTCATAGGCGTGGCGGAGCTTACCCGGCAGGGGCAGGAAATTGTGGCGGTGAATTTCCGCTCCTTTGAGGTGTATCTCACCGTTGCCCTTGTTTACCTGTGCATGACGCTCTCCATTGCCAAGGTGCTGCGCATGTATGAACGCAAACTCGCCACGCGCGGTTCCAGATAAGGGGGCACCAGCCATGAGCAACGCAAACAGCAGGCCGATGATTGAAATACGGGACCTGCACAAGCGATTCGGCGATACCGAGGTGCTGAAAGGCATTAATCTTTCTGTCCGTCAGGGCGAAGTGGTGGTTATTCTGGGGCCTTCCGGGTCGGGAAAATCCACGGTGCTGCGCTGTATCAACAGGCTGGAGGAACGCACCTCCGGCACCATTGTGGTGGACGGTCACGACCTGTACGCCCCGGAAACCGATATTAACTACGTCCGCTCGGAAGCGGGTATGGTTTTTCAGCAGTTCAACCTGTTTCCGCACCTTTCCGTTCTGCAGAATGTGACCATAGGCCTTGTTAAGGTGCGGCGTAAATCGCGCGCCGAGGCGGATGCCATTGCCCTGAAGCTGCTGGAAAAGGTGGGCCTGCCGGACAAAGCCAACAGCTACCCGGACCAGCTTTCCGGCGGGCAGAAGCAGCGTGTGGCCATAGCCCGCTCGCTGGCCATGTCGCCCAAGGTTATCCTGTTTGACGAACCCACCTCTGCGCTGGACCCCGAACTGGTGGGCGAAGTGCTGGACGTAATGAAGAAGCTGGCAACCGAGGGAATGACCATGGTGGTGGTGACCCACGAGATGAACTTTGCCCGCGAAGTGGCTGACCGCGTTATCTTTATCGATCAGGGCGTCATTCAGCAGGAAGGCGACCCGGCCACGTTCTTCAGCAATCCGTCCAATCCCCGGCTCAAGGATTTTCTGGGCAAGGTGGTGGCGCACTAGAAGCGGTGCGCCGCCTGCCCCCCGACTCCGTGGCTGCTGGCAGCAGACCTTCTCCCGCGTGGCAGCTGTTCCTCCGGGACGGCAGCCTTCTGCCCGGCACTGCTGCAGATTTTTGTTGACGCTCACTAGACGACTGGTCTATTAGCTTGTCCATGAGCGAAGAAACACGGCAACGCATCATTGAGGCGGGCGCGGAACTCATCCACCGCCAAGGCTTCACGGGCACAGGGCTCAAGGAGATTCTGGAGGCAGCCGGTGTGCCCAAGGGGTCTTTCTACCATTATTTCAAGAGCAAGGAAGCCTTTGGTCTTGCTGTGGTGGACCATTTTTCCGCCAGTCTCGGCCAGATTTTTCTGCCCATTGCGCGCGACACATCGCTCTCTGCCTTCACCCGCCTTCGGACCATACTGACCACCTTTGAAGACTACTTCCGACAGCACGGCTGCACGCGCGGCTGCCCCATAGGCAATCTTGCGCAGGAAATGGGCGGGCTTTCGGAACCGTTTCAGCAGCACCTGCGTGCCGCCATGGACCGCCTGGCAAAGGGCTTTGAGCACCTTATCCGGCAGGGGCAGGAAGCCGGGGAAATGCGGGCCGATCTTGACCCGGCGGAAACAGCCTATTTTCTGGTTTCCTGCTGGCACGGGGCCATTATCCGTATGAAGGTGACCCGCTCCATGGAGCCGCTCACCCTATGCCGCCGTTTTTTCTCGGAAATTCTGCTCTCCCGGCCTGCTGCCACCCGATCTTACACCCGGCCTGCCGCCGGGCCTGCCAGCCAATCTGCCGACCAGTCTGGTGAACCGGCTGGCGAACCGGCTGGCATCCAGTTTGGCGAACCGGCTGGCGGCCAAGTCTGCCTATAAGATGTACCGGACAGACCCGCTCCCCGGCTACTGTGCGGCGGCTGTCCGGTTTTGTGTACACCTCAACTAGACGACCAGTCTACTATTAAGGAGCCACCATGTATTCCATCCGTTTCACCACCCCGCAAGATGTTGCCGCCGCCCCGGAATCCGTGCAGAAGGTGTATGCCGCCTTTCCTTCGCCCGCAGCTGTTCCGGAGCCGTTGCAGCTTTATTCCGCCAGCCCCCATCTGCTGGAAAAACAGTTTGAGCTTATCCGCCACTACGCATCGCACCCCGCGCTCAGCTTTCCGCTGCTGGCCGCCATCCGCTACACTGTGGCGCGTTCTCTGGAGTACGGCTGCTGCACGGACTACAACGGCGCATTGCTGCAACGCTGCGGCATGAACAAACCGGACCTTGAGGCCCTGTTCGACCACGCCTGCGCGCCCGCAGACCGCCCCGCCCTTACCGCAGAGAACGCTCTGGAGGACCGCGAACAGTTGCTTCTGCGCATTGTGACACAGGCTGTGGTTGCACAGCAGGGCGTTCCGGCGCAAAACCTTGCCGAGGCGCGCAACGCAGGATGGGAAGACAGGGATATCTTTGATGCCGTGGCACACGGGGCAAACATGCTGAGCATAGCCACCATGGACCGTGCCTTCCGGCTGCGTGAGGAATAACGTTCGTTCCGTTCCAGCCTTCCGGCCCGCCATGTCGTCCTGCGGCTGTCTGCACCAAAACAGGCTCTTGCCGCATGCCGCGTAATGGCAGGCATGGAAGACCATAGGAACAGTTCGCCCACGAGAACAACGCGCGGGCATGGGCGGCCTTCACCGGCGGCACCCATGCCCGCCCCCCCACCTGCACAACGGGGAAACCTGCCATACCGACGGCCATAATGCTGGCCACAACACCTGACTGAATAACGGGCCGCGCTCCGAAGAACGGCCACCTTGCCCTGCCCCTGTACTACCGCTTCTGCCTGGCTGACAGCCCTTCTCCGACATGCCCGTCCCACTGCCTCGCGCTGACGCATTGCGGGATACATATTTTCCTTTCAATATTACCCCATAAAATGATTGCTTTTTCTTCGCCCTCTGATAGCATTAAAAGTGGCACTCTCCACCAATGCCGTAAGCGCCCTGCACGGTGGCCTTGCACCGCACCGGCGCGGCACCCGGATAAGGGCACCGGGAAAGGACGGAGGATGCACCGTATCGTGCACCTCAGGCGGCACGGATTCGGCTCTGGTCTTTTATTCGCAATACATGTACAGTGTGGTCTGACCAATCAACCACTGCCGGAGGACTGGTCGCCACGCCGAGGGCGCTATGGACACTCGACATCCCGATCAGGCTGGCGCGACAGGGCAGACTAAAATTTATGAGCGCGTTGTGGAGCGCATCCGCGAACTGCTGGATTCCGGAGAGATAAAGCCCGGCGACAGGCTGCCTCCGGAACGCAAGCTCGCGGAAGTTTTCAAGGTTTCCCGAAGCTCCCTGCGCGAGGCCATACGCGCCCTGCAGGAAAATGGCGTGCTGGAAAGCCGCCGGGGTGATGGAACCTATGTGTCGCTTCCGCCCGGAGGGGATCTGCTGGCTCCCTTCGCCGATGTGATGACTCAGCAGAGAGTGCGGCTGTGGCAGCTTTTTCAGTTCCGGCAGGCCATAGAGCCGCAGATAGCCCGGCTGGCTGCGGAATCCCGCACGCAGGGGCATCTGGAAGCCCTGCGGCAGCTCCTCTTCATGCAGGAGCAGGAATGCGAGGGAGATGAAAAGACAGGCTACGCCGACCTGCACTTCCATCAGCTCATCGCCATGGCGACCGGCAACCCGCTGTTTCTGGACGTGGTGACACGCGCCGAGTCCAAACTGGCGGAGACCCGCAACCAGCCCCTGCAAAGCGATGAACGCCAGGCCGCATCGCTGCAGGCGCACCGCCGCATACTGGAAGCCATTGAAGCAGGCGACCCGGAAACGGCTGAACAGACAATGCGGGAGCATCTTGCGGAAGTGCAGGGCATGGTCTTTGACGGCGACTCCTGAAACGCCCGGAAGCATGAACACGACCGGCCCGTTTCCGGCCCGGCAACTACGCCCCGCGTCCGCGCGGAGTACAGTGATTTTTGCGGATAACGTTTTGTAATCAGGAGAATTGAATCATGAAAGATGTGCGCGCCACTGCACGCGAACGCATGAAAGGTTTCTGCCGCGTCTGCCCCGTCTGTAACGGCAAGGCCTGTGCGGGCGAAGTGCCCGGCATGGGCGGCCTTGGAACGGGTTCTTCCTTTACCGCCAACGTGGAGGCTCTTGCGGACTACAAACTGCGCATGCGTCTCATCCACTCCATCACCACGCCCAATCCCACCACCGAAGTGCTCGGCGTAGACCTTGCCATTCCGGTCATGGCCGCCCCCATCGGCGGCGTTTCGTTCAACATGGGCGGCAAGGTCACGGAAGAAGAGTACATTGCGGGCAAGCTCAAGGCCTGCGTTGCCAACGGCATTATCGGCTGCACCGGCGACGGCGTGCCCCCCTTCATCCACGAAGCGGGATTTGCCGCCATCAGGGAAGTGAACGGCAAGGGCATACCCTTTATCAAGCCGTGGGAAGACGCGGAACTCTATGCCAAGCTGGACAAGGCCGCAGAGACCGGCTGCAAGATTTTTGGCATGGATATCGACGCCGCCGGCCTCATCACCCTTGCCAAGATGGGCCGCCCCGTTTCTCCCAAGTCTCCCGCCAAGCTCAAGGAAATTATCAGCCGCGTGCCCGGCAAGTTCATCCTCAAGGGCATAATGTGCGTGGATGACGCCAAGGCCGCCGTGGATGTGGGCGCAAGCGCCATTGTGGTTTCCAACCACGGCGGGCGCGTTCTGGACCACACCCCCGGCACCGCGCACGTGCTGTTTGACATAGCGCAGGCCGTGGGCAGGGACATTACCGTGCTGGTGGACGGCGGCGTGCGCACAGGGGCCGATGTGCTTAAAATGGTCGCGCTGGGTGCGGATGCAGTGCTTATCGGACGTCCCTTCTCCATAGCCACCGTGGGCGGACTGGAGGAAGGAGCCGGGAAATACATTCAGCAACTGCAGAGCGAACTGCTGGCCGCCATGGTGCTTACGGGCTGCAAGAGCCTTGCGGACGCCACCCCGGATATTCTGGTGGACGTGCTGGGCCAGTAGCCGCTGCCCTCCCTTCATCATTCGTAAAAAAAGGCCGCCCCCTTCCGGGGAGCGGCCTTTTTCATCAGCCACGGAAAACTCCGGCCCTGTATGCCCTGTCAGGCATGGGCCAGAAGCTGCTCCTTGGCCTCGTCGGCATACCCGCCGTCTACCCGGATGATCTGCAACCGGAATTGCCGCTCGCCGGGTTCGCAACGGGGACAGCCATGGGTAAGAATCATGCATGAGGCGTCCAGTTCCGCACGCGCCACATCCACTCCCTTCAGAATCTCCGAGGTCCGCCCCGTGCTCCACAGCACAGGACGCCCGCAATGCTTGCATTCCACATACATGAGGTCGGGATCGAACACTCCCACCTCGTACACCTGTTGGAATCTGCGCAGTTCATTGATCGGCTGAAGCATGGCACACCTCCAAAAACGGTCTGGCGTACATGTTACCCTTGCGGGGAAGTGCCTGTGAACCTCTCCGCACACACTGCGGCAGGCGCCCGTTCAGCGCGTAAGCAGGTTCATGGCAGGGCCGAAACAACGCCTTCTCACAAGATGGAGCACCAAAAGGGAAGAAAGTGCCGTGGCGGCCACGATCATGAGCATGACCACAATCTGATACCGCACGGCGTCCGCCGGGTCTGCCCCGGCAAGAATCTGTCCTGTCATCATGCCCGGCAGGGAAACTATGCCCACTCCCATCATGGAGTTGATCGACGGAATCATACCCGCCTTGAGGGCATTGCGGAACATTTCCCGGCTGGCCTCGCGGAAGTCCGCGCCAAGACACAGCATCATTTCCACTTCGTCTCTGCGCCCGCGCAGTTCCGAGAAGAACCGCTCCAGACATATAGCCAGCGCATTCATGGAGTTGCCCGCCACCATCCCCCCTATGGGGATGAAGTACTGCGGCGACCACCACGGGTCCGCACCGATGATGACACCGGTTACAAGGACTGTCACGAGGGAATAGCTTACCATTACTGATAGCATGGTCGGGGCATAGTAGTCCACGCTCTTTTCCTTCACCCGCCCCTTGATGATGCGCACGGAAAAATAGGTCATGCACAGATACACGGCCATAACCAGCAGCGCACTGTTCAGATTGAAAATGATCTTGAGCAGATAGCCCATGGCGAACAGCTGCGCGAAGGTGCGCACCGTGCCCACGGCCAGATCTTTCTGCAACCGCAGTTCGTACACCACCGAGGCAATGCCCGCCACGGCAACCAGCACCAGCGCCACACCGAGCTGCCATAGCGAAATCTGCATGTATGCGCCGTTCATGCAGCCTCCTCCACACGCCCTTCCCGCACTGTAAGGCAGCGGTGTGCGGCAACGGGGCAATAGTCCGAGTGGGAAACCATGAGCACGGTCATGCCCTCCGCATTCAGTTCTTCTGTCATGCGCTCCACTATTTCCCGGCTTTCCCTGTCCAGCGCACTGGTGGGTTCATCCATAAGGAGCAACGCAGGACGCAGCAGCAGCGAGCGGATGATGCACAGCCTTTGCCGCTGCCCCACGGAAAGAGCCCGCGCGTCATCTTCCAGCCGCACTCCGGCAAGGGCGAGCCTCTCCAGCCAGCCGCGCAGAGTCCCGTCATCCGGCGTTGTCACAGCCCTGTTTACGGCGAACCCGAAGGGCAGCAGCAGGTTATCCCGCACGGACCCTTCCGCCACAACGGGGGTCTGCTGGACAAACCCTATACGCCGCCGCAACTGGGGCGGTGCGAATTCTGCAAGCGGCGTTCCTTCAAACCGGATGACGCCGGTTCCGGGTTCCTCCAGCCGTGCCGCCAGCCGCAGCAGGGTGGACTTGCCGGAACCGGAAGGCCCGGCGATCATGACAAAATCGCCCGGGGCAACCTTCAGATCGACCGCGTGCAACCCTTTGCCGCCCGGCCACGTATATGAGACGTTGACAAACTCCATGCCCGTTTTCATAGTCTCCTTTCCTGCTGTAAAACAGACCCGCGACAGCATTCCAAATGACAGTATATTCCGAACTGCAGTCCGCTGTCATGACATTTTCGCCCGGCACGTCCTGACGAGCAAAAAAAGCCCGGAAGCTGCCGCCAGTGCCCCTGCCGCCTCCGCAGCCCGTTCTGCCCGCAAGGCCCACGAGGCACACAAGACCGCACAATATATGAGCACGCACACCATGCAAGACAAGACCGAATCCGCCCGCCCCGCTCAGCAGCGCCGGGCCATACGCGCCCTGCCGCCGGACCTTCGCAACCAGATAGCCGCCGGAGAGGTGGTGGAGCGGCCCGCCTCCGTCATCAAGGAACTGGCGGAAAACAGTCTGGACGCAGGCGCCACGCACATTGACGTGACCATTGAAGACGGCGGGCAGACCCTGATTATGGTGCGGGACAACGGATCGGGCATTCCCGCTGCGGAGCTGGAACTTGCCGTCACCCGCCACGCCACCAGCAAGGTATACAGCCTGGATGAACTGATGCGTGTGGGCAGCTTCGGCTTCCGGGGCGAGGCCCTGCCCTCCATTGCCTCTGTTTCCACCTTTTCCATCACCTCCGCTCCGGCTTCTCAGGCGACAGAACCGACTGGACAGACTGGACAGAGAGAGCAGGCAGAACCGACAAAACCGGCAGAACCGGCAGAAGCCTTCCGCATTGTGGTGGAGCACGGTATTGTGCGTGAACAGGGCCCCGCCGCCCTGCACCGCGGAACGCTGGTGGAGGTGCGCAATCTCTTCGGCAACGTGCCCGCACGCCTCAAGTTTCTCAAAACCCAGAGCACCGAGGCAAAACGCTGCCAAGACCTGCTGGCCCGCCTTGCCCTTGCCCGCCCGGATGTGGGCGTGACCTTTTCTGTCGGCAGGCGGGAGGTATGGCGTTTTCCTGCCAACCAGTCGCTGCGCGACCGCCTCGCGGTGCTGTGGCCTCCCGCCATCACGGAAGACATGCTGCCCTTTGACTCGGTGCGGCAGGGCTGCCGCGCCCACGGTCTTGCCGGACACCCGCAGAAGGCCCAGCCCCGTGCGGACAGGATGCTCTTCTGGGTTAACGGCCGCGCCGTGAACGACAGGCTTATGCTGCGTGCGGTGCGCGATGCCTACAAGGGCAGGCTGCTCAGCAAGGAGTATCCTCAGGTGGCCCTGTTCCTTGAACTGGACCCGGAATGGGTGGACGCCAACGTGCATCCCGCCAAGAGCGAGGTGCGCTTCCGCGATGAGAATGCCGTGTATCTGGCGGTGCGGCGCGCCGTGGAACAGGCGCTGGACGGCCTGACATCGCTGGACATGGTGGCCCCCGGCACCGACCCCTTTGCCGCAACGGGCGTAAAGGACCGGAGCGGCGGAAGGGATGGGGGGAATGCCGCCAAGCCCGCCATAACGGCCAATGCGGCCAGACCGCACGGATTCTGGGGAATGCTGGACAGTGACCCGGTTATTCCGCGCCAGCCCGCGCACCAGACCGCGCACCAGCCGGCAGCCGGTGCGGCGGATGCATACCCCCGCACGGACGGCGGAGAGGATGCGGAAGAAGGAGGCACCAGCAGACAGGGGCATGCCGATGCCAACCCCACTGCCGGTTTGCCGCGCGGCCCGAACGGTTCACGCACTGCGCCGGATACAAGAGATGCGGAAGATGCACATGACGCGGCGCAGGACCGCCCGGTGCGCATTGCCTTTACCCCCGCCCCCGGCGTGCGCCGGGACAGCATGCCCGCCGCCATGGAGGCCCGCGAACCGG
>CAYRLL010000018.1:18133-24497 GCA_964425115.1 uncultured Desulfovibrio sp.
CACGCCGCCCCCGCCGGCATTACCGTGGGCGACCTGACCTATCTGGGACAGGTGGGCGACACCTATCTTCTGGTGCGGCAGGGGCGCGACAGGCTTCTTGTGCTGGACCAGCACGCCGTGCATGAACGCATTCTCTACCAGCGCATCCGGCGCGAAGCCTCGCAGGGGCACTCCCAACTGCTTGCCATTCCCATGAGCCTGCCCCTGCACGCCTCGGAATCGGCCCGGTTGCAGGAAATATGGACGGAGCTTGGCGACATGGGCTTCTCCCTGCAAACGCGGGGCAGCGGTGCGGTGGCGGTGCTGGGCATACCCGCCTCGCTCACGCAGGCCGAGGCGCGCGATTTTCTGCGCGAGGCCCTGTCGGGGCAGTCCCGGTCCATGGACGACATGTGGGTGCTCATGGCCTGCAAAAGCGCCATAAAGGCCAACCAGCGGCTCACACCGGATGAGGCGGCGGGCCTTATCGCCCAGTGGCTGGAGGTGCCGGACCGCGCCTACTGCCCCCACGGCAGGCCCACCATGCTGCAGTTCGACTCCGCCACGCTGGAGAAGCTCTTCAAGAGAAAGGGCTAGCCCGTTCTGTTCCGGCGCGGTTTCCCGGAAGAGGCGCTCTGCTCCGGCGCGACTCTCCGGAAGAGGCGCTCTGCTCCGGTATGCCGCGCTTTTTTCAACGCACCGGTTGCCACGGCATGACCCGCAGGGATATAGAAGGTTATACTGGACGGGCCGCGTCCCCGCTCCGTATGCTGACCACTCAACTCCCGCAGGTGCGGTGACGGTAAGGCGGGCGCGGACAGTCCCGTATACCCGCGTGCGCGGCTTCTCCGGAAACGGCCCGGAACTGCGCGTTACGGCAACCGGTTCCCGCCCAAAGCAGAACGAGGCATGCATGCTGCCCGATACGCTTTCAGATTCCATACCCCCGGAGGCTCCGCCCCGGAACGGATACACCATCCTGACCGTGGAGGACGACCCCGTGGTGCGCGATTCCATAGCCTTCTGGCTGGAAGACGCGGGCTTCACCGTACTTCAGACAGACAACGGCCTTGCGGGGTTGCAGATATTCCGTGACGAAAAGCCGGATGCCGTTCTGCTTGACCTGGGCATACCCGGCATAGAGGGCGGCAAGCTCCTGCGGCTGCTGGCGGGGGAATCGCCGGACATTCCCATCATCATCGTTTCCGGCAGGGCGGAGATAGACGACGCCATAGCCGCCTTTAAATCCGGCGCGTGGGACTACATTACCAAGCCCATCGTAAACATGGACATGCTGGAAAAGACGGTGCGCAACTGCCTTGAGTTCAAATCACTCAAGGAACGCGTGAGCATTGCGGAAAACCGTTACTACTCTCTGGTACGCAACCTGCCTGTGGTGGTTTTTTCCATGGACGGACGGCTGCAGCTTAATTTCATCAACGCCACATGCGCCGCCGTGACGGGCTATGCCCCGGAGACGGCACTGGGCCACCCGGACTGGTTCATGGGCCACATCCACTGCCCGGAACAGGATGCCTCGCGCGCGGCATTTTCCGCCGCCTTTGCCAACCCCTCGGAACCGTTTTTCCACGAATTTCAATTTCAGCATCGCAACGGGTATCTCGTCCAGTTGCAGGCAACCTCCATAAGCATTGTGCCGCCGGATGCCAAAAACGGCTTTGCCGGACGCATGGACGGCGTGCTCACGGATGTGACGGAACACGCCTTTCTGGACAAGTTGCTGGTGCAGAGGGAAAAACTGAACACGCTGGGTGCCATGGCGGATGAGATTGCCCACGAATTCCGCAACCCCATCTTTGCACTGGGTGGCTTTGCCCGCAGGCTCAGGGAAAAAATGCCCGAACTGCCCGAGGCGGAGATTATTCTTTCCGAAGCCCAGAGGCTGGAAGTGCTGCTGAACCGGCTGCGCGACTATCTGAGCCCGGTATCTGTAAATCTTCAGGAATGCTCGCTGAACGGCATATTCCGCTTCTGCGCGGACATTATGCGCCCCCGGCTGGCAAAGAGCGGCATAACCCCGGTGCTGGAACTGGACCCTTCCCTGCCGCCCGTGCAGTCGGACCACAACATTCTTGCCCACATAGGGATGAACCTTATCACCAATGTAAGCCTGCAGATGGCGCGGGACGAAACCCTGATCCTGCGCAGCAGCCTCTCGCCGGGGCAGCAGCACATATCGGTCATCGGCCCGCTGCACACCACCGTGGCCCTGCACCCCGAGCATGTGCTCATGCCCTTTGAACAGGACGGCCCTTCACAGGGGCTTGCCGTGGCGCACCGCCTTGCCAAGGATGTGGGGGGGCTGCTCTCGGTGCGTCAGGAAGAGGGGATGCTCACGCTCACCCTCAGCCTGCCCGCATAGCGCGCATGGCCCACATGGTGAGGAAGAATACGATGGGGCCGCGCCCTGCGGCCTGCCCTATCCGCTCCGCCGGGGGCGTACGCTGTCCGATAGGTTGTACGCTGCCCGGTCGGTCGTGCCCTGTCCGATCGCCGTATGCTGCCTGATCGGTCGTACGCTGTCCGATCGCCGTACGCTGCCCGGTCGGTCGTACGATGTAAGCAGGAAACGTCTCGCCTATCAGACCGTGCTCGGGCCGAACAGGGCGTGCAGCTCTGCCGTTTTCCGCTTCAGGTCGTCCCGCACAGCCCCCTGCATGGAAGCACGCAGCCCTGCCACGTCCCGGTCGCGGAACAGCCCTTCCAGCTTGATCTTGTTGCCGTGAATGTGCCCGCTCTGGGCCGTGGTGCGCGCCTGACGCAGGCTGGAGTGCTGCACATGGCGGATGCGGACCGCCCCGTTGTACACGGACGCGAAGCCTCCGAGGCAGGAGCGGATGTCGCGCTCCAGATCGTCGAACTGGCTGGGAGAAAAGCGGATGTCGAATCCGCCGCAGGCATCCAGCGCGCGCATGTTCAGCAGGTGGCAGCAGCCGGAAACATGCAGGCAGGGCCGGGTGTACCGGAGCATGGATGTGTCGCTCTGCCCCATGGGGTAGGAATAGACGAAAATGCGCTCCGCCATGTCCCCGAACATCTTCCGCCCGTGTTCCTGCGGCAGCAGATGAAAGTCTGCCCCCTGCACATGGTGGGGCGGCCCGTGGTCGGTGATGGTGCAGCCCACCGCGCCCGCGCCGGGATGCGCCGCCGCCGTGTTCCACAATCCGGCAAGCCAGCCCTGCGGCAGCAGAATATCGTCATCCAGAAAGGCAACCCATGACCGGGCGCGCACCTCGGGCAGGGTGAGCAGCCAGTTGCGGGCGGCGGGTGCCCCCACGTTTACCGGCAGCCGGATATCCCGGAACAGGCCCGGCTGCCACCATGCGCGGGCGGCGGCTATCACATCCTGCGTGGCATCGGTGGAGCCGTTATCCAGCACAAAAACGGGAGAGGCCCCGGTTTCCGTGGCGCGCAGGCTTTCCAGCGTCTGCCGCAACAGATCGGCCTTGTTCCATGAATACAGCAGAATGGCAGGGGCGGTGGTGGCATTGTGCAGGTCGGCACCGGGGGCGGGGCAGGCAAGCTCGTGCGTGAGCAGGGTCAGATTGGGGTGGAACCCCGTTGCCCGCCACAGCCCCGCGCAGGCGGATGCCGCCGCGCCGGAGTCGCCGCGACGGGCGAGCAGCCCTGCCGTGCGCATGGTCCGCCACAGGGCGAACCCCTTATGCGTCACGCGGTCCAGAGCGGCAAAGGCCTCATGCGCCTGCATGTCCGCATCGCCGCAGGCATACAGGGCGTGCAGAACGCATCCGGCGTGCAGCCGCGCAATCAGGGCATTGCGCTGGGGCACATCGTCCGGCATGGCCTGCACAAGGTGCCGGGCAAGGTCGAAGAATCCCGCATCCAGCGCCCGTTCCAGCCCCTCGCGGAGCCAGAACAGCGGCCCGCCGCCTCCGGGACGGACCCTGCCTGTACCGAACGGCAGGGCCTTCCACAGTTCGTCTTCCGTTTCGGCGCAGCGAAGGGCCTCGCATTCCGGACTGTGCGCTTCGGGCGGCTGCGCCAGCGCGTGCCAGCAATCAAAGGGCAGACGGTCTTGCCCGTCCCGCCGGCTGCCTGAACGCACGCCCGCGCCTGCGTCCAAGCCTGTAGCCGAGCCTGCACCCGGGCCTGCATCTGAAAATCCGGTCGGGCATGTGGTTGCAATACCGCCCGCAAGCATATCCTGTCTGGAAGAAGCTGCGGCAACACCCAGCAGACGCGCGTCCAGCGGGTCTTCCTGCAATGCCCAGACAAGCATCTCCCGCGCAAACCGCCCGCACAGGTCCGCGCCGCTCTCCGGGTGCGCCCCGTAAGGCGCGGATGCCGGTGCGCCGGTGCGCTGGGTATCTGCAGCCTGCAAGGCCGTGACGATATGCCGCCAGACATGCTCACGCCCCACCGCGCCGTATTCCAGCGTGGGAACGGCATCAAAAAGCACATCAAGCCCGGAAGGAGTGAACGCCTGAATCATGGGGCACCCGCGCAACCGGCTACAGGAAAGGGACGGGAAACGCCGCAGGGCCGGTCACTGCCTGCGGCACGTTACAGATACGGGTCTGCCTGCGCTAGGTAGTTCTGCACATAATCCCGCGCGCCGTCTTCAAGGCTGCGGAAGCGGACGGGGCATCCGGCATCCGCGAGGCGGCGCATGGGAGCCTGTGTGAAATACTGATACTTGCCGCGCAGTTCTTCCGGCATATCCATGTACTCTATGACAGGTTCGCGCTCCATGGCGGCAAACACGGCACGGGCAAGGTGGTTCCATTCCCGCGCAGTGCCGGTGCCCACGTTGAACAGGCCGTTGGCATCGGGATTTCTGAGCAGCCACCACATCGCGTCCACGCAGTCTTTCACGTACACGAAGTCGCGCATCTGCCCGCCATCGGCATAGTCCGGGTGGTACGAGCGGAACAGCTTCATCACGCCGGTTTCCCCTATCTGCGAAAACGCCTTGCAGACCACGCTCATCATGTTGCCCTTGTGGTACTCGTTGGGCCCGTACACATTGAAGAATTTGAGGCTGGCTATCTGGTCCAGCCTGCCTTCGCGGTGCGCCCAGAGATCGAAAAGCTGCTTGGAGTACCCGTACATGTTCAGCGGCTTGAGCCGCAGCATGGTCTGCACCGAATCGTCAAAGCCCAGCGAGCCGTCTCCGTAGGTGGCGGCGGAACTGGCGTTGATAAACCGCGCCCCCCGCCCCAGCGCGAATTCGCACATGGCCTTGGTGTAGCGCAGGTTGTTGTCCATGAGGAAGTCGGCATCGCGTTCCGTGGTGGAGGAGCAGGCTCCCATATGGATGACGGCCTCTACCTCCCACGGCACCTCGTCGTGCAGCACAAGGTCCAGAAAGGCGTCCCGGTGCAGGTATTCCGCATAGGTGCGGTTGACCAGATTCTTCCACTTTTCCGTGCTGGCCAGATTATCCACCACCACGATGTCTGTTATGCCCATCTCGTTGAGCTTCCAGACCATGGCGCTGCCGATGAACCCAGCCCCTCCGGTGACAATATACATGCCTCTCTCCTTACCGCCCGTTTCCGCCGCGCCGCCGTGCTCCGCACAGCAGCCGTGCCCGTGATTGCCGTGCGGCCCGTGGTGGTGATGATGATGTGCAGCCATATTCCGTGCGCCTTACCTTGTACGCTGTATGTTGGAAAAAAGTGCTGTGTGCAGGCGGCTATGCCGCTGCCGGTGCGGATTCGCGTTCCACCTGCGGACCGTGCTCGGTCATCACCACGCGCAGCCCGAAGATGTGAACCGTTTCCGAAAGGGGACGGCCGAAGTAAAAATCCATCTCGTTTGCGGGGATATCGGCCTTTTCGCGCACCACGACGCGGAACGCCATGTCGAAACGCACGGCTTCCGCAAAGGCTTCACGCGCGGCAGGGTCCTGATCAAAGGCGGCGGCAAGACGCTCCAGCATGGGGTATCCGCACTTTTCCTCATGCACGCGCACCAGTTCCGCCGCACCGGAGTCCGCGCCCAGAATATCCTCACGGGTCACGCGGTCCTTGTTATACATGGCTTCAATGGTTTCCGGGTTCCAGCAGTCCAGCGCGCGGCATTCCGACGGGCGGTCTGCGTAGATGAAACACAGCCTGTCCACCACGTTCAGAAAACAGCAGGTCCACGAGGCGGCATCCCGCCCGCGCAGCTTCACAATCTCCTCTTCCAGCGGCACCAGCCCGCCGGAAATCTGGTCGCGCATCAACTCGCCGCGCCGGAAGGTGATGAGATCCTTATAGCCGAACGTGCCTTTTTCCAGCAGCGCCATGTCCTCCGTGTGCAGGGCGGGGCCGCCCTTGGCACAGCAGGTGGCGCAGCGCGTACATTCTCTCTGTATGGTCTGACCCATTGCGGTCTCCTTGTCTGACGATATCTG
>CAYRLL010000018.1:24597-38821 GCA_964425115.1 uncultured Desulfovibrio sp.
AAAGCCCCTGAACAGCACGCAGCAACGCGGCTGACCGCCTTGCCGGGAACGTCTCAGGCCCTGCTTTGCACGCTGCGCACGGCGCGCACGCCGAAACGGCAGGTAAAGTCCTGCCAGCCCACAAACCCCATGGACGCGCTCACAAACCATGCCGCCATATACGACTTCCTGTCACACGTCCAGAGCACGTCATGCGCCCCGTGCGTTCCCGTATCGCCAAAAACAGGTGCCGCGCAGTAATCGCCCAGCATGGGCGGCTCGCGCAGCACGGTGGTCAGTTCCTCCACGGTGGGCAGCCGCCAGTCCGCGTATCCGGCAAAGCCGGTCTCATTCAGCAGGGCAACATACTCATGGGCTTCCTGCCATGTCAGGGGATACTCGCTGCTCCCGCGCACCCACATGCAGCCGGAGGCTTCATCACGCACGGTGCCGTCTCCATTGTCTTCCAGCAGGGGAAGCGATGCGGCACCGCCCGGAAAAACGGGCCGCCACAGCGCGTCCAGCCCGAACCGGCTGCGCGCCTCATGCACCCCCACCTTGCAGGGTTCCCGGCGGACCACGCGAGGGGCTCCCCCGGCATCTTCCGGCGCACGGACAGGCCCGGTTTCGTCATCCAGCAGGTTGCACACGCTGCGCACCCTGCCCCGCCAGCGATCGCGCAGCCTGCGCAGTTCCGCCGCCATGGTGTGGGCATCGGTAAACCTGTCCTGCGCGTGTTCCGCCGTGGCAGTGTGGAAAAATTCGTCCCATGCCCCGTCCAGATCATCGCTGTACCGGCTGGCGGGGGGAATACGCCGCCCGCCGTTGTCACTGCGCGCCGCCTCACGCGCCAGCAGGGTGTCGTCATTGGGCAGAACGCCGGTGAGCATGCGGTACAGCATGATGCCCACGGGAAACAGGTCCGCCCTGCCGTCCACACCGTCCGGGTCGCGCTCCTGCTCCGGGGGCGCATAGTAGGGCGACCCCACCTTTACCCCGCGCGGCCGCTCCTGCACGGGCGCGGTTTCACCGCGCAGCCGGGAAAGGCCGAAATCGATGAGTTTTACCTCGTCACGACCTGTGACCATGATATTGAAGGGTTTTACGTCACGGTGCACAATGCCCGCGTGGTGCATGCGCGCAAGGGCGTCCAGCGTTTGCAGGGCATAGCCCACGGCGCGGTCCAGCGGCAGCCGCCGGGTGGGTGCCTCCACCCTGTAGCTTTCTCCCAGCAGCATACCCAGATTGAGGCAGTAATATTCCATGACAAAGAACGGACGCCGCTCGCCGCCCACCACCGCTGTGTCGCAGTCCCAGACTGAGGCAATGTTCGGGTGGTCCAGCGCAGCCATCATGCGCGCCTCTTTTTCAAAGGCTGCCGCAAGCGCGTCCATGCCCATCAGGTCTTCCAGCACATCTGCCGGACGCAGCAGTTTAAGCGCCGCAATGCGCCCCGTCAGCGGCTGCGCCACCTTGTATACCGCGCCCATGCCGCCCCTGCCGAGCAGCCCGCGCACCTCGTAGCGGCCTATCTTCATATGTTCTCCGCCATAGCGCTATCTTCCGCGCAGCCTGTCCGCATACCGCTGCGGCATGCCCGCCGCCGCGAACTTGCTGATCGTGGTTTCCACATCGTATTCCACAAACCGCACTGCCAGCCCGCGCGTGTGCGTGTCCCACAGCACGTACTTGGCGCGGGGGTCGCCATCGCGGGGCTGCCCCACCGCGCCTATGTTCACCAGATACCGCATGGCCGTATCCAGCGTCCGCACCCCTTCCCGCAGCGGCTCGCGGCGCACGGCGGTTCCGTCCCACGCCACAAGCTCCAGTTCGTGGGTGTGCCCGATAAACGCCACCGGCTCCGCAAACGAACCGAACAGGTCACCAAACTGCCCTTCGTCCACTTCATACAGATACTTCAGGGCGGAATCGGGCGGCAGCCCGTGGACGAACAGGGCGTTATGCCGCCGCAGCGTCATGGGCAGGGTCTTAATGAAGTCCACCGTCTCGTCGCCCACCAGCTTGCAGGTGCGGTTCAGCGCCTCGCGCGACTGCGAATTAAACCACCTGCGACAGTCTGTCCGCGCCACGCCAAGCTCATGGTTGCCCGCCACGGAAAGGATGCCCCGCTCGCGCAGCAGCCTTATGCAGGCTTCCGGGTCCGGCCCGTACCCCACAACATCGCCCAGAGAGATGACCTCTTCCGGCGGCGACGCAAGGGAATCCATATCCGCCAGCACGCTGGTGAACGCCTCCAGATTGGCGTGTATGTCTGAAAGCACGGCTATTCGCATGGCCGCACCCTAGCAGGAAAACGGATGAAGGCAAATCGCGCAAGCACCGCAAACACCGCTTTCCGTTGCCACGGAGCGCGCCTTGGGCTACGGTGAAACTGGCCTTTCCCCTGCTCTGCGCCCCGCAGCGGTGCACGGGAATATGGGCCGTCATTCACATGGCACTCTGTTGAAATACTGTTGATAGAATCATAATGCGAGATGGCGCGCGCATGCTGAACCGCGCCGCAACCATACCGGGAAAGAAGGACGCTTCCATGCACATAGCTATGATGGGTCTGGGCAGAATGGGAATGAACATGGCCCGCCGCCTGCTGCGCGGCGGTCACACGGTAACGGTGTGGAACCGCTCTGCCGACAAGGTGCGGCAGATGGTACAGGAAGGCGCGCAGGGCGCGGATTCCCCGGAAGCCATGGTGCGGCTGCTCCCGCAACCGCGCGTTGTATGGTGCATGCTCCCGGCGGGCGATGTTACCCGCCATGCGCTGGAAACACTGGCGGGCCTGCTCGCTCCCGGCGACCTTGTGGTGGAGGGAGCCAACTCCTACTGGCGTGACGATGCCCCGCAGGCGGCCATGCTGGCGGAACGCGGCATAGGGTACGTGGACGCGGGCGTTTCCGGCGGCATATGGGGACTGGAGGAAGGATACTGCACCATGGTGGGCGGCGATGCGGCCCATGTTGCCCTTGCCGCCCCCGCGCTGGATACCCTGGCCCCTGCCGGGGGCTGGAAGCACGTGGGACCTGTGGGGGCAGGGCATTTTGTCAAGATGGTGCACAACGGCATAGAGTACGCGCTTATGGAATCGTACGGAGAAGGGTTTCAGCTTCTGCGTGAAGGCCCCTTTCCCGGTCTGGACCTGCACGCCGTGGCGTCCCTGTGGAACAGGGGCAGCGTGGTGCGATCGTGGCTGCTGGAACTGCTGGAGACCGCGTTGCAGAAAGACCCGCAACTGGATTCCATTCAGGGCTATGTGGAAGATTCCGGCGCGGGACGCTGGACCGTGCTGGAAACCGTGCACCACGGCGTTGCCGCCCCGGTGCTGGCGCAGGCACTCTACCGCCGCTTCGCCTCCCGGCAGGACAACGCCTTTTCCAACAGGGTGCTGGCGGCCCTGCGCAACGAGTTTGGCGGGCATGCCGTGAAACGGAGCTGAACGCGGCCCACATGCACTGCCCAGCGGGCCGTGAACACCTGAAATGACAGGAGACTCCCCCGTGCAAACACGCTTTACCCTGCAACAGCCCAACGTCTGCGCGGAAGCCTCGGCAGAGGACTGCGGCATTGTCGTCTTCGGCGCATCGGGCGACCTTGTGCAGCGCAAGCTCATTCCCGCCCTGTACGGGCTGCATCTGCGCAACCTGCTGCCTTCCCGCTTTTACATTCTGGGCTTTGCCCGCTCAGACATGACGGACGAGCAGTTCCGCGGACGCATGCGCGAGGCCATAACCGCCGCCCACGCGGAGCATCCCGCCGCCGTGACGCAGGAAAAGCTGGACGCCTTTGTCGCCATGTGCCGGTATGTTTCCGGCGACTATAACGACCCGCGCGCCTACGAACGGCTTTCCATGCGCTGCTCCACCTGTGACCGTGACTTTGACGCCACGGGCAACCGCCTCTTCTACCTTGCCCTGCCGCCCGACCTGCACCCCGTTGTCACCCGGCGGCTGGCGGAAGCCGACCTCACGGATGAAGGCCCGGAAGGCAGACCGTGGGCGCGGGTGGTGTTTGAAAAACCCTTCGGGCACGACCTTGCCTCCGCCCTGCATCTGGACAGCCTGCTCGGCAGAACGCTGGCCCCTTCGCAGATTTTCCGCATGGACCACTACCTTGGCAAGGAGACCGTGCAGTCCGTGCTTATGTTCCGCTTTGCCAACGCCATCTTCGAGCCGCTGTGGAACCGCCGCTATATTGACCACGTGCAGATAACCACGGCGGAATCGCTGGGCGTGGAGCACAGGGGCGGCTATTACGACAGCGCAGGCTGCCTGCGCGACATGTTCCAGAACCACATGCTCCAGATGCTCGCCATTACCGCCATGGAGCCTCCGGCATCGTTTCAGGCCGAAAGCGTGCGCGACGAGCGGGTCAAGCTCATGCGCTCGCTGCGGCCATGGCCGGGCGGCGATGCAGGCGGCGAACTGTGCAACTGGGTGGTGCGCGCGCAGTACGAAGCGGCCCCCGGCGGGGCCTCCCACTTGCCCGATTACCGCAATGAGCCGGGGGTGGCTCCGGATTCCGTGACGGAAACCTACGTTGCCGCAAAGGTGCTTATCGATAACTGGCGCTGGCAGGGGGTGCCCTTTATGCTGCGTTCCGGCAAGGCGCTGCACCGCAAGGTTACGGAAATTGCCGTCACCTTCCGGCGGGTGCCACATGTGCTGTTCGGCCTTTCTTCCAAGGCACAGATGCCCGCCAACGTGCTGGTGCTGAAAATTCAGCCGGACGAGGGCATAGACCTGACCATTCAGGCCAAGCAGCCCGGTCCCAAGTCGTGCATGTCCACCATGGCGCTCTCTTTCAAGTACAAGGATATCTTCGGCGTGACCCCGCCGGACGCCTACGAGCGGCTGCTGCTGGACTGCATGCAGGGCGACCGCACCCTGTTCTGGTCGCGGGAGGAAGTGGAGGCCGCATGGTCGCTCATTGATCCCGTACTCAGCGAATGGGCAGCACACCCGCAACGTTGCCCCCTGCACACCTACCCTGCCGGAAGCTGGGGCCCGCAGGCGGCGGATGCGCTTATGCGGTCCATCGGCGCACGCTGGCGCAGACCGCCGGAGATGGGCGGCACGCACGAGCAGCCCTGAGGCCGCGCACCGGAAATATTTGCAAACCGCCCCGTTTTGGGCTATCCGACACGCTACACACCATTTTCCGAACCTGAAAGCAAAGTCCGGCGACCTGTTCCCGGCCCAAGCATACCATGCGCAAAGCTTCCATCGGCCTCACTCCCGAATGCGTTCCCTCACTGGCACTCACCGGCCTTGGCACCATTGCCTTCGGCCTTATTGACTGCTGGTTCATGACCACGGTGTTTCTGCTGCTGTTCGCCTTCTGCCTGCACTTTTTCCGCGACCCGGAACGCGTGGTGCCCACCGCGCCCGACCTTGCCGTAAGCCCTGCCGACGGCAAGATCATTAAAGTGCAGCACATGCCGGACCCCTTTACCGGCGAACCGCGCCAGTGCATCTGCGTGTTCATGAACGTGTTCAGCGTGCATGTGAACCGCGCCCCTGTGGCGGGCACGGTGGCTGCCATTTCGTACCATCCCGGCAAGTACCTGAACGCCGCGTGGGACAAAGCCAGCACCGATAACGAACGCTGCGCCTACAATATGCAGGATTCCGAGGGACGCCACTGGACCATGGTGCAGATAGCCGGACTCATTGCCCGGCGCATTGTCTGCCGCGTGGACGAAGGCGACAGCCTTGCCCGTGGAGAGCGGTTTGGCATGATCAAATTCGGTTCGCGGGTTGACCTTTACCTTCCGGACGACTATGTTCCCTCTGTAAGTGTTGGCGAACAGGTGTTCGCAGGTCAGACCGTTCTTGCCCGCAAGCGGGACGGCGGCAACCAGTAAAACGCACGGCACACCTTGGATTCATTGGAAAAAAGACACGGCAGACGCATGAGCACGCAACGCGCCACCCCCCGCAGGGGTGTGTACATTCTCCCCAACCTCTTCACCACGGCAAGCCTGTTTTCAGGTTTTCTGGGGCTGATATGGGCTGCGCAGGGGAATTTTGAAGGTTGCGCCATGGCCGTGCTCTTTTCCGCCCTCATGGACGGGCTGGACGGCAAGGTGGCCCGCCTGACCAACACCGCCAGCGAATTTGGCGTGCAGTATGACTCGCTGGTGGACCTTGTGGCCTTCTGCGTTGTTCCCGCCTTCATGCTCTACATGTGGCACCTCCAGGACTTTGGCCGACTGGGCATAGCCGTGGCGTTTCTCTTTGCCGCGTGCGGTGCGTTGCGTCTGGCGCGGTTCAACATATCCACCGCCGTTACGCCCAAGAAGTTTTTCATCGGCCTGCCCACTCCTGCGGGCGGCTGCGCCCTTGCCACCATGGTCTTCTTCGCCCCGTATCTGCCGGAGTACCTGCAAGACCACTTCGGGGCTTTTGCCCTTGGCGCAACCCTGATTACCTCTTTCCTCATGGTCAGCCGGGTGCGCTACGCATCCTTCAAGGAATACGGGTTTCTCAAGGCCCATCCTTTCTCTTCGATGGTTTCTGCCATCCTCCTCTTCGTGCTCGTGGCTTCCGAGCCGAAGCTGCTGGGATTTCTGGTGTTTGCCGGATACATCATTTCCGGCCCCGTATACACCTTCGCCTACCTATCCCGGCGTTCTCCCAAGCTACTAAGCGACCTATCCTCCTAGGTCGTGTGAGTAGTCACACTCCCCTTTTCCCCATTTCCATTTCGTGTATACTTCGCCCCCTCACTGTGTGAGGCGGGCAGGCAGCAAGCAACGCGGAGAGTTCCGCACAAGGCCATAGGAGCACCTGATGGCACACGCAGTCGTACACATGCACCGCAGGCACCTGCAGCACCTGTCGTTTGTCAGGCAGTACGCCAATCTCCGACTACGCGAGCACGCCCGGCACTAGTGCCGGCAGTTCCCGCCGTTGAGAGTACGCCTGAAGAAACAACAGACGCGGCATTCCGCGTAACAAGGAGCAACCACCATGTCCGACAAGGTTTTCATATTCGATACCACCCTGCGTGACGGCGAACAGTCCCCCGGTGCCACCATGAACATGCAGGAGAAGATCCGCCTCGCCCGCCAGCTGGAAACGCTGGGCGTAGACATCATGGAAGCCGGGTTTCCCGCCGCCAGCCAGGGCGATTTCGAAGCCGTGCAGGCCATTGCCAACACCGTCAGGGACGTGCAGGTGGCGGGCCTGTGCCGCGCCATCCAGCCGGATATAGACCGCTGCTGGGAAGCCATAAAGGGCGGAGCCAACCCCCGCATACACACCTTCATCGCCACCAGCCCCGTGCATATGCAGTACAAGCTGCGCAAGGAACCGGCGCAGGTGCTGGAAATGGCCCGCGAGGCCGTGAAGTACGCCGCCCGCTACACCTCCAACGTGGAATTTTCGGCGGAAGACGCCTCGCGCTCCGACTGGGACTTCCTTGCCCGCGTGGTGGAAACCGCCATAGACGCCGGGGCAACCACCATAAACATTCCCGATACCGTGGGCTACGCGCAGCCGCAGGAGTTCGGCGAGATGGTGGCCTATGTCATGGAAAAGGCCGCGAACAGCCATAAGGCCGTGTTCAGCGTGCACTGCCATAACGACCTGGGACTCGCCGTGGCCAACACGCTCTCTGCGCTCAAGGCCGGTGCGCGGCAGGCAGAGGTGACCATAAGCGGCATAGGTGAACGCGCGGGCAACGCCTCGCTGGAAGAGGTGGTCATGGCCCTGCGCACCCGCTCCGGCTACTACGGGCTGGAAAACCGCATCCAGACCGAACAGCTCTTTCCCACCTGCCGCCTGCTCTCCATGATCATCGGACAGGCCATACCGCCCTACAAGGCCATTGTAGGCCCCAACGCCTTTGCCCATGAATCGGGCATTCATCAGGACGGCATGCTCAAGAACCGCGAAACCTACGAGATAATGACCCCTGAATCCGTGGGACGCCTGAAGACGGAAATAGTGCTCGGCAAGCATTCCGGCCGCAACGCCATAAAGGGCAAGGTGGAAGAGCTGGGCTACAGGCTGGACGATGAGCAGATCCAGATTGTTTTCGAGGCCATCAAACGTCTCGCGGACAAAAAAGAAAAAGTATACGACGAAGACATCGAAGCCCTCATCCATGAAGAGGTCTTCCGCATACCGGACAAATACCGCCTGAAGCACCTCTCCGTGCAGGCCAGCGACGTGGGGGTTCCGCCCTCTGCCGCCGTGGTCATGGACGTGAACGACGAGGAGATGCGGCACACCACCTTTGGCGTGGGGCCCATAGACGCGGTATTCAACTCCATTGCGCAGATCGTGGGCCGCAGCCCGCAGCTTAAGCGCTACACGGTGAACGCCATAACCGGCGGCAGCGATGCGCAGGGCGAGGTGACCGTGCGGCTGGAAGAAAACGGCATCGAGTCCGTGGGACGCGGTTCCGCACCGGATATTATCGTCGCCAGCGCCCGCGCCTATCTGAACGCGCTGAACAGGCTGGCGAAGAAGGAAAAGGAGGACAAATAGGATGGCTCATACCCTCGTGCAGAAGATTCTGCAGAAGCACACGGCACAGGAGATCACCGAGGCGGGACAGATTGTCCAGTGCAACGTCTCGCTGGCCCTTGCCAACGACATTACCGCACCGCTGGCCATCAAGTCCTTCCGCGCAATGGGCGCACAGAAGGTATTTGACAAAGACCGCGTGGCTCTTGTCATGGACCATTTCACCCCGCAAAAGGACATAGAGTCTGCCATTCAGGTCAAGGGTGTCCGCGAGTTCGCGGCAGAGCAGGAAATAACCCACTACTACGAAGGCGGCGACTGCGGCGTGGAACACGCCCTGCTCCCGGAACTGGGCCTTGTGGGGCCCGGCGACATTGTGGTGGGCGCAGACTCCCACACCTGCACCTACGGCGGCCTTGGCGCGTTTGCCACCGGCCTCGGCTCCACGGACGTGGCCGGAGCCATGGCGCTGGGCAGCACGTGGTTCAAGGTTCCGCCCACTATCCGCGTGGAATACAGCGGCACCCTGCCCGCGTATGTGGGCGCGAAAGACCTTGTTCTCAGGCTCATCGGCGAAATAGGCGTGGCCGGTGCCCTGTACAAGGCGCTGGAATTTGCCGGACCCGTGGTGGACGCGCTGGACGTGGAAGGGCGCATGTGCATTGCCAACATGGCTATTGAGGCGGGCGGCAAGTGCGGGCTCTTCCCCGTTGACGCAAAGACCCTTGCCTACACCGCCGCGCGCGGCCGCACGGACCAACTCCTGACCGCAGACCCCGGTGCCGTGTACGAACGCACCGTGGCCTTTGATGTTTCCGGCATGTCGCCGCAGATTGCCTGCCCCCACCTGCCGGACAACGTGCGGCCCGTGGAAGAGGTGAAGAACGTGCGCGTTAATCAGGTGGTTGTTGGCTCCTGCACCAACGGGCGCATAAGCGACCTGCGCGAGGCGGCCGCCATTCTCAAGGGCCGCAAGGTGGCCAAGCATGTGCGTGCCATCATTCTGCCCGCCACCCCCAATATCTGGAAGCAGGCTCTGCGCGAAGGGCTTATCGAAACCTTCATGGAAGCGGGCTGCATAGTGGGCCCCGCCACCTGCGGACCCTGTCTGGGCGGGCATATGGGCATTCTCGCGGACGGCGAAGTGGCCATAGCCACCACCAACCGCAACTTCAGGGGCCGCATGGGCAGCCTTGAGTCGGAAGTGTACCTCTCCAGCCCCTGCGTGGCAGCCGCCTCCGCAGTGGCGGGCGAAATTGCCGACCCGCGCGCACTGTAACAGTCTGCGGCGCTTCGGCAGGCCGTGCCTACCGCCGCCGGGCACTGCCCGGACCCGGCAGGGACAACGGCCCCGGCGCCCCGAGCGGCGACATACCAATCGTTGCGGCCCGGCCCCGGCGTAACCGGGACAGGGCCGATACAAGGAGTTTACACATGAGCTATCAGGGTACTGCCCACAAGGTGGGTGACCATATCGATACCGACGCCATCATCCCCGCCCGCTTCCTTGTCACCACAGACACCAAGGAACTGGGGGCCAACTGCATGGAAGGCCTTGAGGCCGGATGGGTTAAGCGCGTCAAGGAAGGCGACATCATGGTCGGCGGCGAGAACTTCGGCTGCGGCTCTTCCCGCGAGCACGCGCCCATCTCCATTCTCGGCGCGGGCATTCCGGTGGTTATCGCCCACTCCTTCGCCCGTATCTTCTACCGCAACAGCTTCAACATGGGGCTTCTGCTCATTGAGATCGGCGATGACATACACAAGATCAATGACCGCGACACCATAAGCGTGGACATTGAAAAGGGTGTTATCACCAACAGGACCACGGGCGCGGAGATAACCTATCCGCCGCTGCCCGCGTTCATGCGCGAATTTCTCGACAAGGGCGGACTCATCCCCTACGTCAGGGAAAAGCTGAACGCGTAACGGCACGGCGCGGTTGAAGCGCACCCTGCCATAGCGTTCGGGCCTTCCTGTGGCGCGCGGAGTCTGCGCGTTGCAGATGAAGAGAAGAACAGGCAGACGCACGCAGATGCCGCGTTTGTATGCGAGCGGGTTTTCCGAAGACCTTTGGACGTCGGCCGGGGCTTTGCCGCACGGGGCCGAAGAGCGCAGCGATGGCCGCTGCCCTTCCGGCCGCAAGAGGCGGAACAGGACCCCGGATAAGTTATAACCTTCCCTTAGCTGGAGTCGGCCATGAACATGAAGATATGCCTGATGCCGGGTGACGGCATAGGCCCGGAGATTGTGGATCAGGCAGTGGCGGTGCTGAACAAGGTGGCCGCGAAATTCGGTCACACCGTGGAATACAGCAACGCGCTCATCGGCGGTGTGGCCATAGACGCCACGGGAAACCCGCTGCCGGACGAAACCGTGGCCGCGTGCAAAGCTGCCGATGCCGTGCTGCTGGGCGCGGTGGGCGGTCCCAAGTGGGATACCCTGCCCGGAGACAGGCGGCCTGAAAAGGGCCTTTTGGGCATACGCAAGGCACTGGGGCTGTTTGCCAACCTGCGCCCGGCCAAGCTGTTCCCCGAACTGGCGCAGGCCTGCTTCCTGCGCCCGGACATTGTGAAGGACGGCATTGACGTCATGGTGGTGCGCGAGCTCACAGGCTGCATCTATTTCGGACAGCCCGTGGGACGCGAAATGCGCGACGGCAAGATGACCGCCTTTAACACCATGGTGTACGACGAGGAAGAAGTGCGCCGCATCGCGCGCCTTGCCTTCGATGCCGCCATGAAGCGCGAAAAGCGGCTCTGCTCGGTGGACAAGGCCAACGTGCTGGAAGTTTCCCGCCTGTGGCGCGAAGTGGTGGAGGAGGTTGCCAAGGAGTATCCCGAGGTGGAACTCACCCACATGTACGTGGACAACGCCGCCATGCAGCTGGTGCGCAATCCCAACCAGTTTGACGTCATTGTCACGGGCAACCTGTTCGGCGATATCCTTTCCGATGAGGCGGCGGTCATCACCGGTTCCATAGGCATGCTGCCCTCGGCCTCCCTGGGGGCGGGCGGTCCCGGCCTGTACGAGCCCATCCACGGCTCCGCTCCGGATATCGCAGGACAGAACAAGGCCAACCCGCTGGCCACCATCCTTTCCGTGGCCATGATGCTGCGCTATGCCTTCGGCCTGACCGAAGAGGCACAGGCCATTGAAAACGCCGTGCAGCGGGTGCTGCAGGAAGGCTACCGCACCGGCGACATCATGGAAGAAGGCAAAAGCCTTGTGGGCTGCAACACCATGGGCAATCTGGTGGCGGAGCGCGTTTAGCCGTCTGCAGAGAATGCCCTGTAAGCCTGCTTGCGCAGGCTGCGTATACGATGCACCTATTGTGCCCCGGAGTGCCGGATGTGTTCCGGTGCTCCGGGGCTGTTCGCAACCGGGAAGAGTATCGGGGCAGAGTATTGGGGGAGAGGGCCGGGGAAGAGTCAACGGTCTACTCCGGGCGGCCATGCCGGATTTTCTTGGATTTTGCCCCGCGCTGCGCTATCATAGGACCCATCGCGTACATTCGGAGGAAACGGTGCACCATACCACCACGACGATTCCCCGCACCGGGCGGGTTTCTCTACTGCTGACCGTCTGCTGCCTGCTGTGGGCAGCGGCCCTTTCCGGCTGCATGGGCATGGGGACCGGCAACCCGGATACGGACTCCGCCTCATTCACCGCGCAGGGCAACATGGCCCTGATGCGCGGCATCATTGACAGAAACACCTCCACAGCCCTTCTGGATATGATGAGCGACAATGAATCCGTCAAAACCATTGTCATGCAGCATGTGCCCGGCTCCACCGGGTACCGGGAAAACCGCGAAGCCGCGCGCATGCTCAAGGATTACCGCCTTGCCACCCATGTACCGGCGGACGGCTACATTTCGCCCGAAGGGCTGGACTTCTTCATCGGCGGATGGAAGCGCACAGCAGCCCCGGGCGCGCGCATAGCCGTGGGTTCATGGTATGACGGCCAGACATACGGCGCCGACCTGCCCCGCCACCACAGCCTGCATTTCGGCTATCTGGCATGGTACCGCGACCACGGCATTCCGGACGACTTCTACTGGTTCTCTCTGCAGGCCGCACCCAAGGGAGAATACCATATTCTCACGCAGGAAGAGCTGCTGAAGTACCGCATCATCACGCAGTAACGCCAGCACGGAGCCGTGCCCGGGACCGGATCAGGGAGAGACCGGACCCTGCGCTTCGCACGGCGCACCGCTTTTTTCCGGCATCGGAAGGGGAGAGACGATGACCGTTCCACGAATATGTTCCGCACTGCTGCTCGTCATGTGTCTGGTTCTGTCTGCTGCGGTTCCCGCCGCAGCGCAAAAGAACCACCAACCCGCCGTGCGCATTGTCATGTGCGAATGGGTGCCCTACACCACGGCTACGCTGCCGGATTACGGAGCACTGGCGGAAATGGCCAGAATAGCCCTGCAACTGCGCGGTCTGGAGACCCAATTCAGCATCGTGCCGTGGGCACGGGCCGTATCCATGATGCAGCAGGGAGAGGCGGATGCGCTGCTGCCTGTGTATATGTCGGAGAATAACCTGAAACGCTACCACCTCAGTGAATCCGTTCTGGATGTGGATTCCGTGTTCATGCGGCTGAAGGAAGCGGAAATTCCCTACACCACGCCGCAGAATCTGCAGGGCTGGCGCATAGGCACGGTGCAGCACACCTCTTACAAGAAGAATCTGGCCGATCTGGGCATTTTTCTGGTGGAAGAGGTCCCGCACGAGCTCCACAACTACCGCAAGCTGGTGGCCGGACGCATTGACATGATGCTGGACACGCGGGAAACGCTGGAACGGATGCTGGACAGCCTTCCTGCCGATGAACGGAAGGAGACTGTCTTTCTGGACCCGCCGCTGCACACCAAAAGCCTGCACATGGCCTTTGCGCCCACCAGCAGGGGCAGGCAACTGCGGAATATCTTCAATGAAGGGATGAACGAGGTGCGGGCAAAGGGGGTGTATGATGCCGTGCTGGATAAGCATGGCGTGGTGCGCTCCACCGGCACGGCGGCACGGCAGCTGGACTGAGCCTGCCGTGATGAACAAAGCGGCGGCTAACGGTCGCGGAACCGCCGCTCCCAATCAAACTCCCGGCTCGTGACCACGCTTTCCATACGACGGATGCGCGTTTCCAGACTGCCGAACTTTTCCCGCAGACGGGAAACCGCCTCTGCCCTTGAACCGACATACGCGGAATAGAAGTCGCGTTCTCCCTCGTCCTGCGGCATGAGCACGGGTTCGGGCTTCATGATCAGCCCCAGAAAGATATACACGGCCAGAACGGGCCAGAAGGCGCTGAACACCGCCGCCAATATGAACGCAAGGCGCACGTACCTTACGCGGACATCAAAGTAACGCGCCAGCCCCTTGCACACGCCCATGAACCTGCCGTCACGCGCGCGATAGAGCGGACGCCGCCCACCATGGGCGGACGAGGCATAGCCCGCCCCGCCTTCAGGGAATCCGTTTCCGCAGCCCGTGCCGCCGCGCGCACCGTACCTGTCATACTCGCAGGTCCGCTCCCCGTTGCGCCGCCACCGGCCTTCTCTGCCGTTTCCGCCATTCCCGCCATACATGGTCATCACCTTTCCTTACCGGTTTCCTGACCGGGCCATTCCGCTCCGCGCCGCTGCGACTGTGCGTCTGCGAGCAGGGCCTCCAGCGTTTCCACGCGTTCTTCCATGCGCGCAAGAGAACGGTACATCTCCTGAATCATGCGCGCCTCATCCACAGCCTGCG
>CAYRLL010000019.1:0-37673 GCA_964425115.1 uncultured Desulfovibrio sp.
GGGGATGCCGAAGAGACTGGTCATGTAATTGAGCAGGCCATACTGCCCGTGGTACAGGCGGTATGGGCCGAGTCCTCCCCCACCGTGGACGGGGACTGGACACATCTCCAGCCCCACTATAAACAATAGAGGGAGATTTCGCGCACAGCCTGTCCGCCCCTGTTCAGCCCCTGTTCAGCCCCTGTTCAGCCTCCGTCCAGTCCCGTCCTGTTCCCGTCCTGTTCCCGTCCGGCCATATCCGACCATATCCGACCATACCCGGCCCACGTCCAATCAGTTCGGCCCGCAGGCGCACCAGAAACGAGGAGAGCCCATGAACCCCATCCCCGCCCAGCCCACCACCCAACCTGACACCGCCACCCGCACGGAAACCGACAGCATGGGACCGGTGCAGGTTCCGGCAGACCGCTACTGGGGTGCGCAGACACAACGCTCCCTGCACTACTTCGCCATCGGCAGCGAGCGCATGCCGCAGCAGGTCATTCTCGCCTTCGGCCTGCTTAAAACAGCCGCCGCCCGGGCCAACAAGGCACTGGGCAACCTCCCGCCGGACAAGGCAGACCTCATCATCGCCGCCGCCCGCGAGGTCGCGCAGGGCAAACTTTCCGATCACTTTCCGCTGCACGTCTGGCAGACAGGTAGCGGCACCCAGACCAACATGAACGTGAACGAGGTCATTGCCAACCGTGCCATAGAAATGGCGGGCGGCACGCCCGGCAGCAAGCACCCCGTGCACCCGAACGACCACGTGAACATGTCCCAGTCGTCAAACGATACCTTCCCCGCCGCCATGCACATCGCCGCCGCCCTCACCCTCACGCGCACCCTCATTCCTGCGGTTCGCTATCTGCGCCTCGCCTTGCAGGACAAGGCAGCCCGCTGGGACCATATCGTCAAGATAGGCCGCACCCACCTGCAGGACGCCGTGCCCATGACGCTGGGACAGGAATTTTCAGGCTATGTGGCCCTGCTCGATGAAAATCTGGAACGCATGGAAGCCGCGCTGCCCCACCTCATGCGGCTTGCGCTGGGCGGCACCGCCGTGGGCACAGGGCTGCACACCCATCCGGCATTCGCCCGCACCGCCATAGCAGACATCGCAGAAGAAACGGGCCTGCCCTTCGTGCCCGCCCCCAACTACTTCGCCGCCCTTTCCGCCCACGATGCCGTTGTCATGACCTCCGGCACCCTCCGCACACTTGCCGGTTCCCTCATGAAAATAGCCAACGACATCCGGTGGCTGGCCTCCGGCCCGCGCAGCGGCATCGGCGAACTGGAACTCCCCGCCAACGAACCGGGGTCCTCCATCATGCCCGGCAAGGTAAACCCCACCCAGTGCGAGGCCCTGACCATGGTCGCCACGCAGGTCGCGGGGCTGGATACCGCCGTGGCCATGGCGGGCGCGCAGGGCCATTTCGAACTGAATGTCTTCAAACCGCTCATGATACACAACCTGCTCACCTCCATGACCCTGCTGGCAGACGCCTGCCGCTCCTTCACCGACCACGCTGTAAAAGGGCTCAGGGCAGACGAAGCAGCCATCGCCCGCCATGTGGAAGCCTCGCTCATGCTGGTCACGGCGCTCACGCCGGAGATAGGCTACGACAAGGCCGCGCAGGTGGCGCACACAGCCCATGCGCAGGGAACCACGCTCAAATCCGCCTGCCTTGCGCTCGGCTATCTCACGGCAGAACGGTTTGATGCCATTGTGCAGCCCCTTGCCATGGCCAAACCGCATCAGCCCGCGTAGCCGCACACAAAAAGGCCGGGAGCAATCCGCTCCCGGCCCTTGTCATTCCGGCCTGTCATTCCGGCCTGTCGTGCAGCCGCTGGGGCTAATCCGCAAAAATAAAACTCTTGTCGTTCACAGATACCAGCTCGTTTCTGGTGTTCTCCGCCGCGTCCACGCGGGCGAACGGTCCCACCTGCACGCGCCACATGCGGCTGTTCTCGTCAAACACCATACGGCAGGGCTTGTTATTCTGCTGCATGGAACGCACAAGATTCTCCGCGTTCTCCTTCTTGCCAAAGGCTCCTATCTGCACAAAATAGCGTCCTTCAGGCAAAAAACTCTCCGGCCGCGCGGCGGGGCGCGGCTGCGCAGCCACTGCCTGCGTGGTCAGGGAGAAAGATGACGACCGGGCTGCCGGCTCATCCGTTATGTTGGCTTCCGCAAAGGTGTTCGGGGTATCGTTAAAATTGTCCAGCGCCTCCACCCGCACACGGGCCGTGCCCGTTTCCGCCATGCCTATTTCCTGCGCCGCCGTGTAGGTCAGGTCTATGATGCGGTCCTTGATAAACGGCCCACGGTCATTCACACGCAGAATGGTAGACCTTCCGTTCTCCAGATTGGTCACCCGCACCGGCGTGTTAAAGGGCAGCAGCTTGTGCGCGGCAGTCATGCCGTACATATCATACACTTCGCCGTTGGCGGTCTTGCGCCCGTGAAAATCCTTGCCGTACCAAGAGGCCACGCCATCTTCCACAAACCCTGCGGCTGAGGACATGGTGGTGTAGGTCTTGCCGTTTATGGTATAGGTTCTCGGCTTCTGCCAGCGCGAAGGGGGCTGAAGCGGCTCGGGCTGCCCCGGCTGCGTCACCGCCGGGGGAGCGGGCCTGTGTATGGTCTCCGGCGGAGCTATTTTCTTCTTTGCGCAACCGGCGGAAAGGGCCACCGCCATCAGGAGCGTTGCGAGCAGAAGGAACGGCAGGCTTCTTCTTTGCATGGGTCCTCCGTTGTATATGTATCCTCTTAATTTCCTCTATATATACTCTAGAGTCCGATGCCGCAAGCTTCGCATGCAGGCACGGAAAGGCCTTCCCGCCTTCCCGTGCCTGCTCCGAAAATACCCGCAGTCCGGCCCCGGCCATACGTATCGGTCCGGCCCCGGCCATACGTATCGGTCCGGTCACGGCCGTACGGTCTGGCCGCCGGAACGGGCGGACGTATCAGCGCTCTATCTGCTGAATGCCTTCCAGCACCCAGAAGTCTTCAGAGCGGTCGCGGTCGCGGCTAAAGTGCCACAGTTCGCGGTCCTGTCTGGAATGCGTATCACCATCTTCCCGCAGCATAACGTCATACAGCACGGTGGCAATAATCTGCCGGTCCACCTCGCGCGCTTCAATAAGCTGCGGGGTAATGAGCAGCAGTTCGGTCTTTCCGGGAGTGGGGTCTTCCTTAGCCTGCTGCGCTATTTCCTCATACACCTCGTCCGAAGTGAACTGGCGTATATCGTCAAGGTCACGCTTGTCCCACGATGACTGCAGGCGCGCATAGATGGCCTTGGCTCCCTGCAAAAATTCGTCAGGGTCAAATCCGGCGGGCAGTCCTGAACCGTAAGCCGGTTCCGCAGCCGGGGAAAGGTTGCCCCATGCATTGGCAGAACGCTCATGCGTCTGCACGCCGCCCGTCTGCGGTCCGGCACCTTCGGCAGCCATGCGCCGGGCACGCAAAAAGCGGAACAGCAGGAACAGACCACCGCCTATGAGCAGCATATCCAGCATCCCCGGACCGCCGAACCCGGCTCCGCCGCCGAACAGCATAGACCCTATGAGCCCGCCCATGAGCATACCGCCCAGCATACCGCCAAACCCGCTTCTGGCACCCATGGGCGGTGCCGCGGCACCCTGCTGCGCCTGCTGCCCCTGCCTTGCCTGCTCGTTGGTGTTCTGCGTCCGCGAGGGCGAGGTCGGGCTCTGCGCCGGAGGCTGAGCGCTGCGCTGGTAGCTGGGTTTGCTGCCAAACGATTTGCCGCCGCCCATCTTGCGGGCGTCTGCCGTGTCATGCATAAGCGCAAACGCGCCCAGCGTCATGAAAAAGATAACAAAGACAGATACCAGTCTTCTGTTCATGGCTTTTTACTCCATTGTTTCCGTTGGTTAACGCTTCATCGCAGGGGCACAGGCACAGTATTCCGGCACAATGTCCCTTCCTCCGGCTGCACCGCCCACGCACGGCCGGGCTCCCGTACTCCGCTTGTGAAAAGCGGCCCCCCGTCCCGTTGCCGCAAGGCATACGGGGCGGAAGGCCGCAGTGTTTCCAGTATGGCTGCCGTTAATACAGCTCGCCGGGATGCAGTTCGTCGTCCAGCTCGCCCTGCCGCTTAAGCAGCTGTTCAAGCTGAATATCCGCCCCTATCACGCCTGTTATGTTGTCGTTCTCATCCGTCACGGCGGCGGAAACCGTAAGAATGAGCTTGCCGGTGAAATACGAGGAATACATGTCCGTTATATGCAGCTGTCCGGTCCGCATGGGCTCGATGAACCACGAACGGTTGGAGAAGTCATACCCCGGCGCAAGGTCGGCATACTTGTGCTTGTTTGTCTCGTCCGTGATTTCCGCCGCGATGAGCATCCCCTTGTTGTCCGTAAGATACAGGTACTGGATAAAGGGGTATTCCTGCGCAAATTCCTTCAGGCACAGCTGGTTTTCCTTGCCCAGCCGGATTTCGCACTCCTCGGAAAGCCGCACAATGAGGTGCGCGGCAAGGTCGTTTGCCACCGCCTTCAGATGGTCGAAGTCAGAAGCAAAGAGCTCCGGCATGTACCGCTTGACCAGCTTGATCATTTCCTTGTTGGAGAACGAGGTGTTACGTCCCTGTTCATAGGCCTGCATTATGCGGTCATAAATCTTGCCCACGGCGGGATGCTTCTTGGAAACATGCTTCTCCTCAGGCACCTTGAGATACTGGTTAATCCAGTAAGCCACCCCTGCCCGGCCCGACTTGTCGGTAATGATGATAGGCACGGAGCGGTTCAGAATCTTCTTGGTGTCGAAGATATTGTAAATTTCCTCGTTCTTGGCCAGCCCGTCCACATGTATGCCCGCGCTGGTGGCGTTAAAATCCTTGCCCACAAAGGGGTAGTTGTCCGGAATGTTGTATGAAAGCTCCGTTTCAAAATACTCGGAAACAGCAGCAATCACCTGCGTGTTGGCGGCGTCGTCTTCGCCCGTAAGAGAGATGTATTCAATGATCAGCGCCTCAATGGGCGTGTTGCCGGTGCGCTCGCCAAAGCCCAGCAGGGTTCCGTTCACCCCCGCGCAGCCATAGAGCCATGCGGTAACGCCGTTCACCAGCGTTTTATGAAAGTCGTTGTGTCCGTGCCATTCCAGCCACTGCCCGGGCACGCCCGCCTCGTCCGTGAACGCCCGCACAATGCGGGGAACGGAACGCGGCAGCGTGGCCCCCGGATACGGCACCCCGTAGCCCATAGTGTCGCACAGACGTATCTTGATGGGCAGACCGCTCTCCTTGGAAAGCTCCATGAGCCGCTCGGCAAAGGGCAGGCAGAATCCGTGTATGTCGGCGCGGGTAATATCCTCGAAATGGCAGCGCGGCGATATGCCCCATTCCAGCGCCTGCTCCACCACGTCCAGATAGCTGCGCATGGCCCGTTCGCGGTCCAGCCCCAGCTTGAGATACAGATGGTAGTCAGAAACCGAGGTGAGCATGCCCACTTCGCGGAACTCCATCTCCTTGGCAATCTTCAGATCGTCCTTGTGAGCACGTATCCAGCCGGTTATCTCGGGGTATTTGTATCCCTTGGCGCGGCACGCATCTATGGCGCGGCGGTCCTTGTCGGAATACATGAAAAACTCCGATGCGCGAATAAGCCCGCTCATGCCCCCAAGCTTGTGCATAAGTTCAAAAATGGTCTCTATCTGCTTCACCGTATAGGGCGGCCGGGCCTGCTGTCCGTCGCGGAAGGTGGTGTCCGTGATGAACATGGGGTCCGCGGGCCGGGGCATGAGAAAAATATCGTCAAAGGCGATGCGGCTCACCTTGGTGTACGGAAACAGTTCGCGGTACAATTCCGCCTTTTCGGGGTTATCCAGAATGTGCTTGGATGTGGCCCGGTTCAAATGCAGCAGACTCATATATTCTGTACCCTCCTTGGGGAATTGGTCATGAGCATGGCCTCGGCGTCGGCAAGGCACCGTCTGGCCCGCGCGCAAGCCGGATTAAGCCGCACGCCCTCGGTGGCAGCGCGGTGCGCCTCTTCCGGGCGGCCGCACTCCATCAGACCTTCGGCCGCCAGAATGTACATGCGTTCGGGCACATCCTCATACACGCTTGAAATCAGCGCCTCATACCGGGGCCCGAACACGGCGCGCACCAGTTCATTGCGGTCAAACAGCAGGCGCGCCAGCAGCCTGTTACCGCCGTGCCGGGCATAGTATATACAGATAAGCTCCCGGCACTGTTCAAGAATAAATTCTATTCGGCGCACTTCCCGTTCAATGCTCTGCCGTGTCTGGGTAAGCACTTCAGAAAGCGGGTCGCCCAGTCCGCGCACTTCGGCGTAGCCTTCGTGCTGCTGCAGGGTGCGCAGAATCGGGGCATAGTGCTGTTGCTGGTAGGCGTCTTCCTTCAGCTTTATGCACTCGTGAAATATATAGCCAATGGCCCAGTCCAGCATCTTTGCCGCCACATGGTCGTCCTGCCCGGTGCGGAAAAGATGGTGTGCCGTGTCCTTAAGACGCCACAGAAGCCCCTTGTTCATCATCGTGCCCAAAAGGTCGCTCATGGTGGCAAAGCTCACCGCCCCGGTTTCTTCAAACCGGACGAACTGCTCCTCCAGCACCTTGGCCGCCATGCAGAAGTCCCGCATGACATCGCGCGTAAATTCGTTCCTGTTGGCTTCAATCCAGCGTCTGGACATGCTTCTCCTCGTTGGAAAACAGGGTTATACACGCTTTTTGCAAAAACGCAAAACGGCTGCCGGCGAAGCTTTGTCCAGCAAAATCAACACATTAACAACAATTACAACATACAGACCGAGGCATCGCAGCAGGTCTTGATGAACTCGCTGTAGGTGTGCAAAATCCGCCTCTCGCCCTCCGCCCGCTCAGGAGAAAGCGGGTGCACTGGGTGCGCCTGAACAAGCGCGGCAAGCTCCTTCCACGGCGGAACGGCCCGCATTCCCTCGCCCAGCACCACATCCTCCTGCACTCCCACAAGGATGGCGTCACGGGTGTCCGTCACCAGCACCAGCGGCACGGGACCTCCGGGAAAAAGCCGGGCTGCGGCAAGGCTTTCCCGCCGGTAGGTGTTCACCTGCCCGGGGCAGAACAGCAGAATGAGCAGGGGCGTGCCGTCTTCGGCATAGGCAGCCACATCCACGGTGCGGCAGTATTCCTCAGCCTCGCCGGACGATGCCGCAACCACGGGAAACCGCACGGAGACCTTGGAGCGCAGCGCCGCAGCGGGATACCCCCTCTCTTCCACAAGCATCCGCGCAAGCGCCTGCCGCAGGTCCTCGTAGGTGGTCCTGTCAACATGCTCTCCGGTCAGATAATCGCGTATGGTCTGCCCAAGGCTCACCTCATGCATGACACCTCCTCCGGCGGACACAAGGCCCGTCCATGACTCCACCAAATTTCACCCGACTTCGCCGGATTTCACCAAATTTCGCCTAACTGCACCTAGCTTCACATGGCCTCACCTGACGCACGGTGATTTCCATAAAGCATAAAACCTCACCACGGCCCTGTCCATGCTGTCCGCAATATCTGTCCCCAATCTTGCAGCACCCGCCCCTGCGACAAAAAAAGAAAGGGCAGCCTGTGCAGGCTGCCCGGAAATGGCGGAAAAAACGATGCGCTACCCTTCCCGCAGCAGCACCTTGGCAACACCTATGTCATACAGGCGCATGGGGTCAGACGCACGCCCCATCTCCTTGTACAGTCCGGCGGCCTGTTCGATGGCGGAATAGGGCACCCAGCCGTGCCGGTCCCACACCTGCGGATGATCGTCCCGCCATACGCGAAAGTGCACTTCGTCCGCCTCCATGCACACATACACGCGGGTCTTCTTATCCGCCGGGTCAGGATAGTAGTAGAGTCCCAGATTGTCCTTCATGCCGAACCTCCGTTTTCTGGGACGGATGTGGCCTCTTTTCACGCCAAGGTCAAGGGCAATCACCCGCCGGGCAATGCCCGGCGCGGCACCACCCCCCCGCACAAACGCCAACTCCGGTATGCGCCTCCGGCTCATCGGCGGGCCGTGCCCCTACACCGCAACTCCGCTCTTCCTTCCGGGCAGGGCGGCGCACACTCCGCCCCCGCTGCTTCTCCGTCCTCCGGGCATTCTTTGCACGCCCGCAACCAGCTTGAACCCACCCCTGAAAACTCCCGGCTACAGCCTGTAAACCCCAATTATAATATGCCTGACCAACCCATGCAAAAAGGGATTTGGGCTTGACAAAACGGGCACTTCCCAATAGCAAGGGAGTACTTTGTCCAAAAAATCACGTGACCTCGGTGCAGGTTACAAGACCGGTTCCTGCACACGTACGCACGACCACGCAGCCCGACCAGAATCGCCAAAGGGCGCGCGTGGACTGTCTGGTTTTGAACCTAAACCATACCATTCTGTGGAGGTAAGGCAATGGCGAAACATGCGACTCCCAAGTTGGACCAGCTCGAATCCGGGCCGTGGCCCAGCTTCGTGTCCGACATCAAGCAGGAAGCAGAGAATCGCGCCAAGAACCCCAAGGGTCTTGACTATCAGATTCCCGTGGACTGCCCCGAAGACCTTCTGGGCGTTCTCGAGCTGTCCTACAACGACGGTGAAACCCACTGGAAGCACGGCGGCATCGTGGGCGTTTTCGGTTACGGCGGCGGCGTTATCGGCCGTTACTGTGACCAGCCCGAAAAGTTCCCCGGCGTGGCACATTTCCACACCGTCCGCCTGAACCAGCCCTCGGGCAAGTACTACACCTCCGAGTACCTGCGTGCCCTGTGTGACATCTGGGACCTTCGCGGTTCCGGCCTCACCAACATGCACGGTTCCACCGGTGACATCGTTCTGCTCGGCACCACCACTCCCCAGCTGGAAGAAATCTTCTGGGAAGTGACCCACAACCTGAACACCGACCTCGGCGGTTCCGGCTCCAACCTGCGTACCCCCGCAGACTGCCTGGGCGAAACCCGCTGTGAATACGCCTGCTACGATACGTCGGCTCTCGCCTTCGAGATGACCAACGAGTATCAGGACGAACTGCACCGTCCGGCGTTCCCCTACAAGTTCAAGTTCAAGTTCGATGGCTGCCCCAACGGCTGCGTTGCCGCCATCGCACGTTCCGACTTCTCCGTCATCGGCACCTGGAAGGACAGCATCAAGATCGACCAGGCCGCTGTTAAGGCATACGTTGCCGGCGAGTTCAAGCCCAACGCAGGCGCCCACTCCGGCCGCGACTGGGGCAAGTTCGACCTCGTGAAGGAAGTTGTGGAGCTGTGCCCCTCCGAAGCCATCACTTGGGACGGCGCAAAGCTCACCATCGACCGCAAGGAATGCGTGCGCTGCATGCACTGCATCAACACCATGCCCCGCGCCCTGCGCATCGGCGACGAGCGCGGCGCTTCCATCCTCTGCGGTGCAAAGGCTCCCATCCTCGACGGCGCTCAGATGTCCTCTCTCGTGGTTCCCTTCGTGGAAGCACAGTCTCCCTTCGATGAAATCAAGGAAGTTGTTGAGAACATCTGGGACTGGTGGATGGAAGAAGGCAAGAACCGCGAGCGCCTCGGTGAGACCATGAAGCGTCTCTCCCTGCAGAAGCTGCTCGAAGTTGTCGGTCAGGAAGCTGACCCCCGCCACGTCATGGAACCCCGCCACAACCCCTACATCTTCTTCAAGGAAGAAGAAGTACCCGGAGGCTGGGACCGCGACATCACCGAATACCGCAAGCGCCACCTGCGCTAGTCAAGAGAGGAGTACTAAACAATGGCATTCATCTCTTCCGGATACAATCCCGCGAAACCCATGGAAGGCCGTATTACTGACATCGGCCCCCGTGATTACAACGACTTCCTGCCGCCCGTTATCGCCAAGAACAAGGGCAAGTGGGCATACCACGAAATCCTTGAGCCCGGCGTACTGGTCCACGTGGCCGAATCCGGCGACAAGGTATTCACCGTCCGTGTCGGCGCAGCCCGTCTGATGTCCGTCACCCACATCCGCGAAATCTGCGAAATCGCAGACAAGCACTGCGGCGGCCACCTGCGCTTCACCACGCGTAACAACGTGGAATTCATGGTGGACGACGAAGCCAAGCTGGCAGGCCTGAAGGCCGACCTTGCTTCCCGCAAGTTCGCCGGCGGTTCCAACAAGTTCCCCATCGGCGGTACCGGTGCCGGTATCTCCAACATCGTTCACACCCAGGGTTGGGTTCACTGCCACACCCCCGCCACCGACGCCTCCGGCCCGGTTAAGGCGATCATGGACACCGTGTTCGATGACTTCCAGAACATGCGTATGCCCGCTCCCGTGCGCATCGCACTGGCCTGCTGCCTGAACATGTGCGGCGCCGTGCATTGCTCCGACATCGGTGTTGTGGGTATCCACCGCAAGCCCCCGATGATCGACCACGAGTGGACCGACCAGCTGTGCGAAATCCCGCTGGCCGTTGCCTCCTGCCCCACCGCCGCAGTTCGTCCCACCAAGGTCGAAATCGGCGACAAGAAGGTCAACTCCATCGCCATCAAGAACGAGCGCTGCATGTACTGCGGTAACTGCTACACCATGTGCCCCGCCCTGCCCATCTCCGATGGTGAAGGCGACGGCGTTATCATCATGGTCGGCGGCAAGGTTTCCAACCGCATCAGCCAGCCCATGTTCTCCAAGGTTGTTGTGGCTTACATCCCCAACGAGATGCCCCGCTGGCCTTCCCTCACCGAGAAGATCAAGCACATCATCGAAGTGTACGCCGCCAACGCACGGAAGTACGAGCGTCTGGGCGAATGGGCCGACCGTATCGGCTGGGAAAAGTTCTTCGAACTGACCGGCCTTGAGTTCACCCACCACCTCATCGACGACTTCCGCGATCCTGCTTACTACACCTGGCGTCAGTCGACCCAGTTCAAGTTCTAAGCAGAGCCTGAGCAATCATTGTCGGGCGGGGATATTCCCCGCCCGCTTAAACGCTAAAGGGGCTTCCCATGGAAGACGCACAGAAGATTATTGTTGATTTCCTTCAGTCCAAGGCCGGAAGCAAGTCCAAGTTCTATTTCAACGACTTCCTTCCGCTGTTCCCCGACCTCAAGGCCCGCGAAGTGAAGAAGATCCTTTCCGAACTCGTGAAGACTGAAGTCATGGAATACTGGTCCTCCGGGTCCACCACCATGTACGGCCTCAAGGGTGCCGGCAAGCAGGCTGCTGCCGAGCACGAAGATTAGTCTTCCCGCCTTGGTATTGTGCAATGAAAAGCGTATGGACACTGTCCATACGCTCTTTCTCTTTGTAGACCGGCCCTTCATCCGTCCAGCTACGGGAGCCCCGTCATGTTCCGTCCCCGCCTTATCATCGCCGGTCTGAACGGCGGTACCGGCAAGACCATCACCAGCCTTGGCACCACCCGCGCATGGGTCCGCAAAGGCCTTGCCATAAAACCCTTCAAAAAGGGGCCGGATTACATAGACGCCAAATGGCTCGGCCTTGCCGCCCGTTGCCCCGCCACCAATCTGGACCCCTACCTGCTCCCGCAGAACATGCTGCGCGCCCTGTTCCGCACTTCGGTAGAACCGTATGCCGGTGCGCTCATCGAAGGCAACCGGGGCCTGTTCGACGGCAAGGATATCTCCGGCTCCTGTTCCACGGCAGAGCTTGCGCGCATCCTCCGCACCCCCGTGGTTCTCGCCATGGACTGCACCAAAATGACGCGCACCGCCGCCGCCATTGTCTCCGGCATTGCCGGATTCGAACCGGACATACACATCGCCGGGGTCATCCTCAACCGCACGGCCAATGACCGGCACCGCGCCATGCTCCGGCAGACCATAGAACACTACACGGGCATCCCTGTTCTGGGCGCGCTCCCCAAAATGCGCGCAAACCCCATTCCGGAACGCCACATGGGGCTTATCTCCGATCAGGAATACGCGCCGGAAGACGACCCGCTGGAAACCGTGGCCGACCTCATAAGCGAACACTGTGATGTGGATGCCCTGTGGCAGATAGCCTGCACCGCTCCCGCCATCCCGGACGCTCCGCCCCTGTGGGACATGGTGCCCAAGGCCCCCGGAGACGAGCCACCCGTGCGCATAGGCTACGTGCGCGATGCCGCCCTGTGGTTCTATTATGAGGAAAATCTGCAGGCCCTGCGCCACGCCGGAGCGGAACTGACCGAGCTGTCACTGCTCTCGCCCGAGCCGTGGCCCGTGCTGGACGCCCTCTACCTCGGCGGCGGATTCCCGGAAACACTGGCCGCGCGCATTGCGGAAAACACCCCCATACGCGACCACATCCGCCATCTCGCGGACTCCGGCTTACCCATCTATGCCGAATGCGGCGGCTTCATGGTGCTCTCCCGCAGCCTCGTGTACAAGGGCTGTGAATACCCCATGACAGGCGTCTTCCCCGTCAGCACCCACCTGTGCGACAGGCCGCAGGGGCTGGGATACATAGACGCCACCGTCACGCTGGAAAACCCCTACCATCCCGTAGGCAGCGTGATCAAAGGGCACGAGTTCCACTATTCCAAATGTGTGGTGGATGCGGGGGCGCACCCCGCCTTCGGCCTGCGCATGGACCGGGGCTTCGGCATGGGGGCAAAGAGCGACGGGCTCATCCGCAACAACGTGTTCGCCTCCTACACCCATCTCTTTGCCCTTGGCGAACCCCATTGGGCCGTCAATCTGGTGCTGGCCGCCCGCCGTCACCGTGCGGAGCGAACCACCGCCCCCTGACAACTCCCGGCATAATTGGGAATAATTGGGCATAATTAGGCATACTTGGGCAGAGACGGGCCCGATCCGGAAAAGTCCGGCCCGATCTGGAAAGTCCGGCCCGATCTGGAAAGTCCGGCCCAACCCGGCCCGATCCGGCCCTATCCGGCCTAACCCGGCCTAACCCGGCAAAGCCCGGCAGAACGCGTGCGCCCGGCCCATGCCATCACGATGTCAGGATTCTCGCCCGTGCGGGCAGATATCGGGCAACTCGCCGATTATCCCCGGTTGGTGATAATCACGCCGCACACCACCAGCATGCCGCCTGCCAGCAGCGATATGGATATGCGCTCATCCAGCAGCAGCCAGCCACTGATAATGGCGGTAATGGGCACAAAGTTGATGAACACCCCGGCCTTGGATGCCCCCAGCACCTTCACTCCCTCATAGAACCACGTAAATCCCGCCACCGTCCCCAGCACGCCCAGATACGCAAAGGCGAGCCATGTCTGTAGCGGATACTCTCCCACATGTGCGAGCATCCCCTCCGCAAGGGCGCACGGCAGCAGCATCGCCGTGCCCACAAGGCAGGAATACGTCACGGCGGCAAGGGGGGTAAGGTTGCGCATCATGCGCTTCCCCAGCAGGGAATAGGCAACCCAGCTGCCCACGCACCCGAATATGGCCGCATCGCCCCAGCTTATGGCCGTGGAAAACAAGGCCACTATGTCCCCGCGCGATATGGCCGTGGCCGCCCCGCTCACGGAAAGGGCTATGCCGAGCATCTTCAGGCGGGAAAGCCCCTCCTTGAAAAATAACGCCGCCAGCAGGGCAATGAATATGGGGTTCATGGCCACGATAACCGCAGCGCGCCCGGCGGGAACCGTCTGCAACCCGGTAAAGAAAAAGGCGTTATAGGCAAATATGCCCGTGGCCCCCAGCAAAAAAACGCCCATCCAGCCCCGCCTGTCCAGCGGCGGCAACCCGCCCTGCCGGGAGTGCACCAGCCACAGCAGACATACGGAGGCCATGAGAAAACGCCAGAATCCCGCCGCAAACGGTTCAGCGCTCCCCGCCAGCATCCGGCCCGCCACAAAGGTGCCACCCCAGATAACCGCCGTCAGCAGCAGCCGGGCATACATCATCATGGCCGTTCTTCCTCTGCCCCGCCGCACAGTTGCGCCACCTGCGTCATCTCGGCCCGCACAAGCCACAATGCCAGACGGGCGCAGTCATCCGCCAGCGGCAGGCAAACAGACTCCTTAAGCCCCTGTTCACGAAACCTGTCCTGCCCGGTCTGCGTGGTAAAGTCGCACCCGGTAAGCGCAAGGCACTGGCAGGTGCCCCATTTGGCTTCCACCGCACGGCACAGGGCCGCCACCCGCGCATACGCGGGCTCCACCGGATCTTCGCCGCTATCCCGGCCATGCACCAGCGAAACAGCCATCACGGCACCGGCCACCGCGCCGCACAGCCCCCCGGTGCGGGCCATGCCGCTGCAAAAGCCCGTTGCCATGCGCGGAATGACGCTTTCCGCAATTCCTTCGGCTTCCGCTACGGCTCCCAGCACACTCTCCGCGCAATACAGCGCGGAAAAGCGATTTTGGGCATCCCTTCCACAGGCGGCTATCTCGCCGTCATCGTTGAGCATTTGAAACAGGCTTGACATATGGCCCCGTATACGGAATTTTCCGGCACCGGTCGAGCGGAAATCAGTGGGAAACGCTCTACCGGCACACCCTTTTTCGCACATTCCCGGCCCGTGGTTGCGCAATCATGCAGTTACGGTACGGGCGCAGTGCAGAACAGGGCGCGTGACCCGTGCGTTCCGGTGCCTGCTTCCGCATCCGGCCCCGCATGGCCCGCGCCATCATGGACGAGCAAAGGTGGCTTCCGCACACCCCCGCCGTCCGGGAAGAACGCAAACCGGCCCGTGCCCTTCCGCCCCGTGCCCATGGCCGTGGCGGGGCGGCACCCATAACTCAACCGGCTGCAAGGCGCACAACCATGGGCGCCTGCCGCCATGCCCGAACGGGCAGCCCCGGCACACAGGCAACGCATGTACGGCCCCGCGCGGAAGGAGCCGAAACGCGTGAACCCTGCCGCCCGTGCCGACGCTGACCACACGGACACCCCATGATCAACATCTGCGGCACATTCCATGTTCAGATCGGCACCTTCGCGTGCCCCAAAGAGGCCCAAAAACTGGCGTCCACCCTTGTCCAGCAGGGTTTTCCCGCCAGCAACCCCGCCCCCATACACCGCAACGGACACGCCCTG
This sequence comes from uncultured Desulfovibrio sp., assembly GCA_964425115.1. Classification (GTDB taxonomy): domain Bacteria; phylum Desulfobacterota; class Desulfovibrionia; order Desulfovibrionales; family Desulfovibrionaceae; genus Halodesulfovibrio. The sequence continues at coordinate 14,945 of CAYRLL010000019.1, forward strand.
TGGACAGTGCGGGTGGGCAGCTATCCCAACATCAGGCAGGCGCGCTCCGTAAGCTCATCCCTTGCGGAACAGCACCCGGACGTACGGATAAAACCGGCCCTCAAGTAAACAAAAACGCCCGCGCATCCAGACTGAATATGCGCGGGCGTTTTGCTCATTCTTCCTTCAGTTCGCGGGTCATCAACTCCTGCCACACGTCCTGCGGATTCCTGCCGCAATACATCACAGAATGCATGGCGTTGGTAATGGGCAGTTCCACGCCCATACGGCAGCCGAGGGCATGCACTGCCTGCGTGGTCTTCACGCCCTCCGCCACCTGATGCATCTCGCCGAGAATCCGCTCCAGCGGCACCCCCTGCCCCAGACGCAGCCCCACCTGCCGGTTGCGCGACAGGCTGCCCGTGCAGGTCAGCACCAGATCCCCCATGCCGGAAAGCCCCATAAACGTCCCCGGGCGCGCGCCCATGGCTCCGCCCAGACGCGACATCTCCGCAAGCCCCCGCGTAATAAGCGCCGCGCGGGCGTTGTCGCCAAACCCCATGCCGTCAGACATGCCCGCCGCAATGGCAATAACGTTCTTAAACGCCCCCCCAAGCTCCACCCCGCGCACGTCCGTGCAGGAATATACCCGGAACCACGGGGTGGAAAACACCTCGCGCAACTCCCGCCCAAGCTCCGGGTCCGCGCAGCCCATGACAATGGCCGTGGGCTGCCCGCGCACCACCTCTGCCGCAAACGAAGGACCGGAAAGCATGGCAAACCGCGCCCCCATGCCCGCAAGCTCCTCTTCCACCATCTGCGAGACGGTCTTGCCGGAATCCACCTCCATGCCCTTGTTGGAACACACCACCACCGCCCCCTGCGGCAGCAGCGGCGCGGCATCGCGCAGCGCGGCGCGAAAAAACTGGCAGGGTACGGAAAAAAGCGTCAGGGCAGCCCCGGTCAGGGCAACCTGCGCATCCGTGGTCGGCACAATGCGCGCATCCAGCCGCACTCCCGGCAGATAGGCAGAATTCATCCGCGTGGCCGCAATAGCTTCCGCCACATGCCGCTGGCGCACCAGCAGCGAAACATCATACCCCTTTCCGGCCAGCACCTGCGCCAGCGCCGTGCCCCAGCTGCCACCACCAATAACGGCTATTTTCATGAACCATCCTTATGAGCCTGTTAACACGTCATGTCATTCAGGCAGTTCAGTTCGAAACAGTGCAAAGAGCAAAACATGTTCAGGCGCTGTATCCCAAACCACAGAACACCCGCCCCGCAGCCTTCGCACCCCGCATGAGGGATACCTTTTCACGTCCGTGCTTGCAACCCGCCTCCCTTCCGCCGCGCAGGGCCAAACCGAACCATGTCACCCCGGGCGCACGGGGCGGTTGCATCCCTCGCCGCGAACAGGTATCAACACCCTTTACGGCGCACCCGCAACGCCCGGTCACCATGCCGGGCACACCCCGCATCAGCAACCCGCGCCGCACGCACCGGAAAGGATACGCCATGGTCAAAACCGAATTCACGGATATTGAAAAGCGCATACTGCACATCGTGCAGGCAGACCTGCCCGACAGCCTCACCCCCTACGCAGACATCGCCCACGCGGTGGGAACGGATGAAGAAACCGTGCTCGGGCTCATCCGGCAGATGAAGGAAGAGGGCACCATCCGCCGCTTCGGGGTCAGCCTCAAGCACCAGAAGGCCGGATACAGCCATAACGCCATGGTCGCATGGATCATCGGCGAAGACCGCATAGATGCCGCAGGCGAACATGCCGCGCGCCATCCGCTCATCTCGCACTGCTACTACCGCCCCACCTCGCACCCGGAATGGCCCTACACGCTGTTCACCATGATCCACGGGCGGCACGAGACCGAGTATATGGAAGTCATAGAGCAACTGCGCAGGGAAACGGAGCTGGAAGAATACGCGGTGCTCACCTCGCTCAAGGAACTGAAAAAAATTTCCATGACCTATTTCTAACGCGCCGCTGCCGCCCCGGCACCGTCCGCAAGCCAGCACAAGGAACCGCATCATGGCATACACCACCGCCCAATCCAGCACGCTCTACGCCCGCGCCAAGGAAGTCATTCCCGGCGGGGTAAACAGCCCCATCCGCGCCTGCCTGAGCGTAGAGAGCGAACCCCTGTTCATTGCCCGCGCCCACGGCTCCAAGCTGGTAAGCGTAGAGGGCGACACCTACATCGATTTCGTGCAGTCATGGGGCCCCATGCTGCTCGGGCACGCCCACCCCGCCGTCACGGAAGCCGCGCAGAAAGCCTGCGCCGCCGGTGCCAGCTACGGTGCCCCCTGCCCCGCCGAGCTTGAACTTGCGGAACTGGTCATAGAGGCCGTTCCCGGCGTGGAAATGGTGCGCATGGTCAACTCGGGAACAGAAGCCACCATGACCGCCCTGCGCCTTGCACGCGGCTACACCAAGCGTGACAAGGTCATCAAGTTCGAAGGCTGCTACCACGGCCATGCCGATTCCTTCCTCGCCGCCGCAGGCTCCGGCTACGCCGACCTGTGCATTCCCGGCACCCCCGGCGTGCCCGCCGACACGGTCAAGGACACCCTGCTCGCGCCCTACAACAACCTTGAACGCGTCAAGGCGCTGTTCGAACTGCACCCGCAGGATATCGCCGCCATCATCGTGGAGCCCACGGCGGGCAACATGGGGCTGGTGCCCCCCGCCCCCGGCTTCCTTGAAGGACTGCGCGCCCTGTGCGACCAATACGGCGCCCTGCTCATCTTCGACGAGGTCATCACCGGCTTCCGCCTCTCCTACGGCGGCGCACAGGCCCGGTTCGGCATCACCCCGGACCTGACCACCCTCGGCAAGATCATCGGCGGCGGCTTTCCCGTGGGCGCATACGGCGGCAAGCGCGAAATCATGCAGCACATCGCCCCCTGCGGCACCATCTTTCAGGCGGGCACCCTGTCCGGCAACCCCGTGGCCATGGCCACGGGCATAGCCACGCTCAAACTGCTCAGACAGGCAGACTACGCCGCGCTGGAAAAGCGCACGGCAGACTTCGCCCACGCCCTGCTCGGCATCCTCAAGGCCAAGGGCGTGCCGGTCACCATGAACACGCTGGCGTCCATGTTCACCATCTTCTTCACAGACACCCCTGTCACGGACTTCGCCACCGCAAAGACCTCGGTGCCCAAGCTCTACACCGCCTTCTACAAGCAGATGCGCGCGCAGGGCATTTACCTCGCCTCGCTCAGCTACGAGGCGGCCATGGTCTCCTTCGCCCACACGGACGAAGACTTCGAAAAAACGCTTGAAGCAGCCGCCAAGGTTACCTTCTAGCCCCGCGCACACCACGTCTGCGGCGGAATCGGCCCCGCCGCCTCCGCCGCAGACGCCTCACCATCACGCCATGCTGCACACCACCGCCATATACGCCCTCACCCCGCAGGGTGCCCAGCTGGCCCGCAGGCTGGCGGCAGAATACGGCGGGCTGGTCTGCCTGCCCCACCGCATGGCCCGCGAAGGCGAACACGGCTTTGCCGCTCTGCGCGAATGCGTGGCAGAAGGCTACGCCCGTTTCGGACATCATATTTTCATAGCGGCGGCAGGCATTGCCGTGCGCTGCATCGCCCCGCACCTGCACACCAAAAGCACAGACCCCGCCGTGGTGGTGCTGGACCAGCAGGGGCGCTTTGTCATCAGTCTGGTTTCCGGGCATCTGGGCGGTGCCAACGCGCTGGCGCAGGATATCGCCCGCATCACAGGCGGCACGGCGGTCATCACCACCGCCACAGATACGGAATCGCTCCCCTCGCTGGACATGGTAGCCATTGAGGCGGGCTGCGCCATCCACAATCCTCAGGCCGTCAAGCACGTCAACGGCGCGCTGCTGGCAGACCTTCCCGTCACCGTCCACGACCCGCACAATGCCCTGCGGCTGCGCGAAAGCCCCCACGCCCACCGCTTCCGCTTTGCGGATACTCCGGACGATGCCCTCTGCGGCGGCAGCGAAAGCACGGCGGAAGACTCGGCAGTGCTGGTCACATGGCGCGACCCCATGCTCTTTGCGCCCGGCGAACACACGCTTGTGCTGCACCCGCGCGTGCTGCATCTGGGCGTGGGCTGCCGCAGCGGGCGTTCTGCGGACGCCATAGAATCCTTTGTGCGGCGCGAACTGGCAACCCGCATGATCGCGCTGGAAAGCGTGGCCTGCCTAGCCAGCGTAGATGCCAAATCTGATGAACAAGGGCTTCTGGAGGCCGCCCGGCGCATGGGCCTGCCTGTGCGCTTCTTCCCGGCGGATGCGCTTAAGGGCATCCCCGTACCCAACCCGTCAGACAAGCCCCTGCGGGCCGTGGGCACCCGCAGCGTGGCAGAAGCCGCCGCCCTTGCCAGTGCCGCTGCCACAGGAAAAAACACCCTGCTGATACAGGAAAAAATAAAAGACAGCGGCACCACGCTGGCTGTCGCCATGGAGACGGTATGACCGGATGGCTGAAGGTGGTGGGGCTTGGCCCCGGCCACGCATCGCTGCTCACCCCGCAGGCGGCGCTGGCCCTTGCGCAGGCCGATGTGATTGTGGGCTACACCCTGTATGTGGACCTTGTTCCCCCGGAGCTTAAGGCGGGCAAGGAAATCATCGCCACGGGCATGATGGGCGAGATGGAACGTTGCGCAGCCGCGCTGGACTGCGCACTGGCGGGCCGCAACACGGCGGTGGTCTGCTCAGGCGACCCCGGCATCTATGCCATGGCCGGACTGGTGTTTGAACTGGCAGAGGAACGGGTATTGTCAGAGGAACGAATTTTATCAGACGAACGGGCTTTCGAAAATGACCAGACAGCCTCCACTGGACAGGCTCTGGGCCACAAGCAGACCCCCACGTCCCATACACATTCTTCAGCCGCAACAATACTCCCCGCAGACCTGCCGGACATAGAAATCATCGCGGGCGTTCCCGCCCTGTCCGCTGCCGCCGCACTGCTGGGCGCGCCCCTCATGCACGACTTCGCCTGCATAAGCCTTTCCGACCTGCTCACCCCGTGGGAGATCATAGAAAAACGCCTCGCCTGCGCCGCAGAGGGCGATTTCGTCATCGTGCTCTACAACCCCAAGTCAAAAAAACGCCACTGGCAACTGCCCCGTGCGCTGGAAATAGTCGGCGCCTGCCGCACACCCCAAACCCCCGTGGGCATTGTCCGGCAGGCTCACAGGCCGGAACAGGCAGTGCTTGTCACCTCGCTTGCAGAGTGCTCGCCGGAAGATGTGGACATGCTCTCCATCCTCATCATCGGCAACAGTTCCACCCGCCGCATGGGCAGGCACATGGTCACGCCCCGGGGCTACATGACAAAATACCGGCACCGTAAATAATGCTCCGCACGCCCCGCAGGATGCTGTTACAGAAACTTGTGTAAAATCGTGCACTAGCCCTGCCAAAAGGCACCTATCCTTGACATGGCACGGTGCCTGCTATATCCCTTGTGTGAAATTCTTAACATGCCTTGTGAAGGAGGTTACTCATGAGGAAGTCATTGTTCATTGCTCTGGTTGCTGCTCTGGCTCTGGCCTTCGCGTTGCCGCTGGTCGCTGCAGAAGCTCCCGCAGACGGGTACAAGATGGAAGCCACGAAGATGCCCGTCATCTTCAACCATTCCACCCACGCGTCCGCACAGTGTGCCGACTGTCACCACCCCGTGGATGGCAAGGAAAACTTCGGCAAGTGCTCCACCGAGGGCTGCCACTCCACCGCAGAAGCCGACAAGAACGTTGCTGGTTCTTACTACAAGGTCATCCATGACCGTAAGGCCGGCACCGTTGCCACCTGCATTTCCTGCCACAACGACGTAGCGGGCGCAGACAAGGACAAGAAGAAGGCCCTCACCGGCTGCAAGCAGTCCAGCTGCCATCCCTAAGACTCAAGGATAATTGATTTGAAGAGGCCGTCCGCAAGGGCGGCCTCTTGCGTTATCGTCCGATGTATGGTTATTCTGGGTGGGATAGCGTGACAGAACCCTCCGCATAGGCACGTGCGCCCTCCGTGGCCCCCGCCCTGCCGGGGAATCCGGCGAGTCGCTTACTCGCTGTCAGGTTTGCAAACCAGAAAGCCCAAGGTACGCCATGTCACCGAAAGACACCCCCGAATTCGACGCCGAAGACGACATCATAGAGCTTACAGACATCGTGGAACACGGCACCCCTCCCGCCTCAGCCGGGGCGGAAGATCTGGCCGACGATCTCTTTGATGCCGGCGGTGACGAGGTGGACTTCGAAAAGGAACTGGAGGATCTCTTCACCAACGGCAACGACGCTGCGGCTTCACCGGGTGCATCCGCCAAGGACGCTGACGAGGGTCTGGACTTCGAAGCCGACCTTGACGACCTGCTCGGCAGTCTGGATGCAGACGACTCCCCGCCCGCCGTTCCTTCCTCTGCAAAGGCCGCCGCCTCTCCGTCTGCTTCCTCCCCTGCGGATGATGACGATGATTTTGCCGCAGAACTGGACGACCTGCTCGGCGGACTGGACAGCACCGGCCCCGCCGCGCAAACCACCTCACCGGCAGATGAAGATGACATGGACGCCGACCTTGATGCCCTGCTCGGCAGTCTGGATGATGTGCCCGCCAAACCCGCCAAGACTTCTCAGACGTCCAGGCCCGCTCCTGCCATGGAGGAGGTGCCGGACGATGACGTGGACGACCTGCTCAGCGAGCTTGGCCTTGCACCGGAACCCGCACCCGCTACGGAAAAGGCACCCACACCCGCTGCCAAGCCCCGGAAAGCCGATGCCGATGCCGATATCGATTTTTCCGAACTGGATGCCCTCATAGAAGGGCTTGAGGTTCCTCAGGGCAAAACGGCCCCTGCTCCGGCAGAAGATGACGGCCTGCCGGACCTCTCCGATCTGGACAGCCTGCTGCAGGAGGCCGCCGGACAAGGCCCCTCTTCCGGCACCGTGCCTGCGGACACGGACGAGGCAGACAACGCAGACAGTCAGGCAGACATGGACGATCTGGACAGCCTGCTGGATTCCCTGCAGGAACCGGTTCAGGCTGCCGGGGAAGACGTCCCTGCTCCTGCCGCGGTTCAGCCTCCCACTGACGAAGCGGCAGACGATCTGGACGCCTTCCTCAATTCGCTGGGCGATGACGATGATCAGAACCTCCCGCAGGATGCCGCGCCTGCCCCGGCACCTGCCGCAAAGGACCTGCCCTTCGACCCCAACGAATCGCTTGATGCGCCGGATATGGACGATCTGGACGCCCTTCTGGGCGATCTTGGCGGGCCGGAACAGCCGGCGCACGCCCCTGCCCGTCCGATAGAATCTGCTAACGCGGTAGAATCTGCTGTCGCGGCAGAATCTGCTGACGCGGCAGACCTTGCGGACGCGGCACTGGCGGAAGATGACGAAGATATTCCGGATCTGGACGAAATCCTTGCCGCCGGAGGCGAAGCTGCCCCCGCAGGCACCGGAACAGCCGACACAGGCAGCGTGCGCACAGCAGAACCCGATCCTCTGGACGAGTTGGAAGCCCTGCTCGGCAGCCCGGATGCGCCTGACATGGCTGCTGCGCAGCCTGAGGATCTGCCAACTGGGCTGCCAACTGGTCTTCACGATGATTTGCCCGGGGATGTGCCTGACGATCTGGCAAACGATCTGGCAAACGATTTGGCTGCCGACCTGCTTGGTGATGCGCAGGAACATATGCCCGAGGCAGACATAGACGCCCTGCTCGCCGATCTGGATGACATCACCCCGCTGGACGCAGAGGCCCCCCTCAGCGACACCTCGCTTCTGGCGGATGATGAAGATTCCCCCGACTCCGCTGATTTTACAGACCCGGACGACATGCTGGCAGGCGGCCTCACGCTGGACGACCTGTCCCCGGCCGATGCCGCTCCCGCCTCTCCGGATGCCTTCGGCGCAGCATCCGCGCCCGATATGCAGTCCCTGCTGCAACGCATTGCCGCATTGGAGGCAGCAGCCCGCATTTCCGAGGAGTCCGTGGAAGATATCGTGGCCCGCAAAATTGCGGAAGCCGCCGCCGAGGAAGAAGCCTGTACGGTGCCCCCCGCCGGCATACACGCCGCGCTGGAAGAAGCACTGGCTGAAAACGGACCTGTCATGGAGCGCATCTCCGCCATGCTGGACGCCAAAATTGATGCACGCCTCTCGGAACTGGAAGAATCCATGTTCACGCACAAGGACTGGAACATGCTCGGCCACGAACTGAAGGACGAAATCAAGTCCACGCTGGAAAAAACCGCTGCCAAGGCCGCCGCAGACATCATCCGCGAAGAGCTGGCGGCCCTTCTGGCAGAGGAATAGCCCGGCTCTGTTCCGCATCTTTCGCACATATCAATCCGCACGCGACAATCCACACACGACAAGCCGCACGCAATAAGGGCCGCTCCATACGGGGCGGCCCTTGTTTACATTGCGCCACTGCCGGAACGGTCAGCGCACGTAAGTAGGAATATTGATGAATACGTCACGGGTAAACGTCACCATGCGCTCCATGAGCCACGGAAACGAGAACAGCAGGGCAATGAATATGGAGACGATCTTGGGAATGAACGAAAGGGTCATCTCCTGAATCTGCGTTGCCGCCTGAATCACAGAGACAAACACCCCCACGGCAAGCCCCACGCCCAGCATGGGCAGGGCGAGCATCAGGGCCAGTTCAATGGACTGTCTGGCAAAACCTATCACAAATTCGGGCGTCATGGGGCGTCTCCTTGCTATAAGAGAAAACTGTTCACCAAAGAGCCGGTCAGCAGACTCCATCCGTCCACCATGACGAAGAGCAGCAGCTTGAACGGGGCGGAAACCATCATGGGCGGCAGCATCATCATGCCCATGGCGAGCAGGATGCTGGAAATGACCATATCGAGGATGAGAAACGGAATGTAGATGAGAAACCCTATGGTAAAGGCCGTCTTCAGCTCGCTGATTATAAACCCGGCTGCCAGCATAAAGGTGGGCACTTCGTCCTTGTTCTTCGGACGCTCCATCTTGGTGATGGTGTAGAAGATGGAAAGGTCCTTCTCGCGCGTATGCTTGAACATGAAGGTGCGCAGCGGCTGCTGCGCCGTATCCAGCATCTTGGAGAACCCTATTTCCTCATTCAGGTAGGGCTGCACGGCGTTCTGGTTTATGTCCGTCACCACAGGCATCATGATGGCAACCGTCATGAATATGGCAAGGCTTGCCAGCACCTGATTGGGCGGCAGCTGCTGCACGCCCAGCGCCATGCGGATAAAATGGAAGACGATGATGATGCGGGTAAAGGAGGTCACTGTCAGCATTATGGCCGGAGCCAGCGACAGGACGGTGAGCATGAACAGAATTTCAAAAAGGACGGAAACCTTCTCCGGCTCTGTCTCTCCGCCGGCAAGCTGTAACGAAAGCGTGGGCAGGGCAAGGTCCTGCGCTGCCGCCGCAAGGACGGGCAGCCCCAGCAGCAGGGCAAGGCTAAGAAGAACTCTCCCCGTCGCCCGCTTTGTCCAGAATGGCCCTGAAGTCGGCCTTGTCCGATTCGCGTGTCCCGTCATGGTCCGCTTCCGTCTCCGTTAAAAGATTGATGTTGTGGTCGGTAACCCCCAACAGCAACCGTTTATTCAAGAAGCGTACCACGACCAGAGATTTCTTGGGTCCAAGATGAAACTGCCCCTCCACGGCCAGCCCGTGGCGGCCAAGGCTGCCCATGGCCCGCAGTTTGCCGAACCGCTTGAGCGCCCACAGGCCCATGTACAGCGCGCCCAGAATGAGCAGCAGCACGCCTATGGCCTGAAAATACCCACCCCAGCCCATTATCTGGGGAGCCGCCTCAAGAGGCGCAGTGCCGGAAGAAAACAGCGTCGTTGCATTGACACCCTCTTCCACAGCCCGTCCGACAGGCCCGGCAGCCGCGGCAGTTCCGTCTGCCGTGGCGTTGTATGCCACGGCTGCCCGGAAAGTCGCGTTTGTCGCGTTTGCCGCATCCGCCATGGCGGCACTGATCTGCGTTGCGTTAAGCAAGCTGCTTCACCCGTTCAATGGGGCTGATGATATCCGTGAGCCGCACCCCGAACTTCTCGTTAATGACCACGGCCTCACCGCGCGCCACGAGCTTGCCGTTCACAAAAATCTCCAGCGGTTCACCTGCCAGCTTGTTCAGTTCCACCACCGACCCCTGACCGAGCTGCAGCAGTTCGTTGATAAGCAGCCGGGTACGCCCGAGTTCCGCAGAAACATCCAGCGGAATGTCCAGAATAAAATCCAGTTCGCGCTTGCCGCTGTCGGGACGGGGGTTCTTGGCTTCTTCCGTCAAATCCTTGAACGTGGCTTCCCGCGCCGCAGAGGCGAAAAAGGCCTGTTCCTTTTCCTTCTTCACCTGATCCTGCTCGTCAGAAGCAAGGGCCGCAGCCCACTCAGCGGCAAGCCGTTCATCATCGCTCATGCCTCCGGCCTTGCCGTTTTTCTGCGCTCCCGCCGGAGCTGCCGCCGGAGCAGCCGCAGCAGCCGCTGCCGCCGCCTCAAAGGGATCGGGATCGCCGTCTTCCTGCGCCTCCAGCGCCGCCGCCCATTGTGCCGCCAACTGATCCTGATCTATTTCGTCAGACATATTCCACCTTCCTGCGTGAAAGGATGTTCGCCGTTACTGCCGTCCCCGGCCACTACTGTATGACCAGTTCCGTAAAGTACACCCGCACCACCTTGGAGCCGCCCAGAATCTGGTTCAGCCGCGTCACTATCTCGTTCTTGAGCAGAATCTTGTTCTCCAGCGGGGCAAGATCCACATACGACTTGCTGGAAAGCAGCAGGATAATGGCGTCCCGCACCTTTGCCTGCGATGATTCCAGCTCTGCGGCAGCGGCGGGGCTTACCACCTCCACATCCAGCGTCAGCTTAATGTAGCGGCGACCAAGCGGGTCTGCAAGGTTCACAAGAAACGTGGGCAGCGTCACCACACGGGCATCCTTGGGGCTTACTTCGCCCGCGGCACCCGCATCAAGGGGCAGTTGCTGCCCTGCGGGATCCTCCGGCGCGCTCAGGAAAAACTTCCACGCCGCAAATCCGCCCGCACCCAGCACAACAACCAGCAGCAGAAGCACAATTATCCACTTGAGCTTGCTCTTTTTCTTTTCCTGCTGTCCCGCATCCGCCATATTCGCCTCCTTGTGGCACCCGCCTGCCATTCCGGCAGGCTACATATACCTTCCCATCCACTGGGTGGTCTTTATCAGAATCTCCACACGCCTGTTCTGTGCCCTTCCGGCTTCCGTCATGTTGTCCATCGCAGGCTTGTCCGGCCCGTAGCCGCTTACAGAAAACCGTTGCGGGGCAACACCGAGCTTCAGAAAATAGTCCAGCACAGCCATGGCCCGCATGCCGGAAAGGGCATAATTGTCCAGCGGCGCGGAAGGCACGTTGTCCGTATGCCCCGCTATGTTGCAGTCCGCCGTGGTGTACTGCAACATCATTCCCACCTGTTCCAGCAATTTTTCCGCCGCCGGGTTCAGTTCGTAGCTGCCGGAAGGAAAAAGCAGCGAGTCCGTCAGCACAATGGCAATCCCTTCGGGATGCTCCAGAATCCTCAGGTTCCTGTCCAGCGTGCTCACGTCAATATCAGGCGGCAGCACATCGTCCGGGAAGAGCAAATCCTTTATACGCTCCGGCTTGTTCAGGGCCATTTCCGTATCTTCCAGCAATTTCAGCAGCACGGTTATGCGTGTGGGAACCTTCCCCGCGCCCTGATGGCTGATAAGGTCTGCCCGGCTCTTGAACGGACTCATCTGCGAAAGCATAACCCTGTCCATAGAAGCCATACTGAGCAGGAGCACAAAAAACGTAAGCAGCAGCGTGACAAGGTCCGAGAACGTAATCAGCCACGCAGGGGTTCCGCCGCCGCCCTTTTCCTTCTTCTTGCGCGCCACGGGTCACTCTCCCGTTCCGGGGGGCGAACTTCCCGGCACACTGAGCCGGAACCGGAAATCCCGGTAATTAAAATCGCCGGGCCGCGTTGTGCCGCCTTCGCGCAACCGTTCCATGCGCTCAATCCATTCCTTGTTGCGCCTGTCCAGCACAATATCCACCCGGCGGTTCATGCGCCTGCCTTCAGGCGTGTTCTCCGTCCAGCGGGGCCGGTTGCTGCCAAAGGCTTCCACCATGAGCGATTCAGGCGACATCCCCCTTCCCGTGAGATAGCGGTAAATGCTCATCACACGCAGAAAAGAAAGCTCCCATGCGGGCGAACGCACGGTCCGGCCATCCATATCCACCCGGTAATCCTCGCCCATCTCCTCCCGCAGGCCGGACGTATGCCCCGCCAGCAGAAGCGGATGGTTCACCCGCAGCAGCCACGGCAGCATACGGTTGATAAGCACCACGCCCGCTTCGCTCAACTCCGCCGTTCCGGGCCGGAAGAGCACCTCGTCACTTATGGAAAAAACCTGCACATAGCTGTTTTCCTGAAAATTCAAATCCCCGCGCTGGTCGTCCCACAGCATTTCCTTAAGCGGCTCCAGCGAGTCGGTCTCCATGTCCATGGCACCCGGTTCAATAAGCCGGGTATGGTGGCGGGGCGTTTTGGGGTTAAAGCTGCCCAGCCCTTCGCCAAAGGCGCCGGAAATGGAATTCAGCACCACCAGTTTGCGCCTCTCGTCAATAACCGCCATACTCACCAGCAGCACAAAGAACGTGAGCATCAGCGTCATCATGTCCGAAAAGGTGATGAGCCACGCAGGGGCGTCTCCGCCGCCTTTTTTCTTCTTGCGCTTTGCCATGCCGGTCTGCCTGCTGCGTCTGCCTTTTGGGCTTGCCTGTCGGGTCTGCCAAGGGTCTGTCTGTCGGGTCTGTCTGTCGTCCCCGTCGGTTAGGCCCGTCGGTTAGGCCCGTCCGGCACGCCCCAAGGCTCCCTAGTCGCCGCTCTTGCGCTCCTTGGGCGGCTGGAAGCTGGAAAGCTTTTCCTGAATAATGCGCGGGTTTTCCCCCTTGGAGATGGCCAAAATACCTTCCATCTGCATCTCCTTGATGAGAATTTCATCCTTGCTGCGCGATTTAAGCTTCCCCGCCATGGGGTTGAATACCAGGTTGGCCAGAATGGCCCCGTAAAATGTCGTAATAAGCGCCACCGCCATGGCCGGACCGATGGAACTGGGGTCGTTCATGGTCTGCAGCATCTGCACAAGCCCGATAACGGTCCCGATCATGCCCAGGGCCGGAGCATATTCGCCAAGGGCCTTCACAATGTCGTAGCCGTTTTCGTGCCGGCCCTCTATGTTGGCAATCTCCGTCTCCATTATTTCCTGTATGGCCGCAGGCTCCAGCCCGTCCACGGTAAGCTGCAGCCCCTTGCGCAGATAGGCGTCGTCAATTTCCTTGATAATGGGTTCAAGGGAAAGAATGCCCTCGCGGCGGGCGCGGTTGGCGTAGTCCATGAACTGCTCAATGATGGTGGAAGGGCTTTCCGACTTGGAAAACAGCGTCTTCTTGATAACGCCGGTCACGGAAAGCACCTTGCCGAGCGGGTAGTTCACCAGCAATGCGCCGGTCGTACCCCCCAGAACAATGGCCATAGACGCCCCGTCAATGAAGATAAACAAGCTGCTGCCCGACATGATGGCGGCCACCACAAGCCCGAATGACAGCACTATTCCCAGTATAGTTGCCAAATCCATAGATCAGTCTCTCTTTGCCTGTCCTGACCGTACCGGCTGCGTGCCGGAGCCGTAACATCCATCTCCCGCGCATGGTGGCGCGTCGAAAATCAGACGTCCCGCGTCCCGAAAATATCCGTCCCCACGCGCACCAGCGTGGCTCCCTGCGCAATGGCCTGCTCAAAGTCGTGCGACATGCCCATGGAAAGATGGGGCAGCGTCAGGCCCAGCCTGCGCTCCACGTCATCGCGTATTGTCCGCAGGTGCGCAAAAAACGGCGTGGCCATGTCGCCCGTGCAGTGAAACGGCGGCATGCACATAAATCCCTGCAACCGCAGCAGCGGCATCTGCGCCACGGCCTCGGCAAGGGATGCGGCATCCTCAATGGCAACGCCGGACTTCTGCGCTTCCCTGCCTATATTCACCTGTATCAGCACATCCTGCACGCCTGCCGGGGCACCTGTCTGCGTAACCGGCAGCATTGCCAAACGATTTTGCATGTTTTGTGCCAACTTGAGCGAATCAACGGCATGGATGAGGGAAAACTTGCCCACCACGTCCTTGGCTTTCTTGCTCTGCAAATGGCCTATAAAGTGCCACTGCACCTGTTGCCCTGCATTCCCGCCCGCCAGAGAGGTCACCAGAGAGTTCACGGCCTCCTGCTTGGCAAGGGCCTCCTGCACGTAGCTTTCACCGAACAAGGTCTGCCCCATGCCCGCCAGCACGGCCACGGCTTCCGCCGGGTGGGTCTTGGAAACGGCAACCAGCGCCACCGCATCCTCCTGCCTTCCCGATGCACGGGCAGCGGCACGCACTCTGCCGCTCACTTCCAGAAAACGCTGCCGCAAGGCCTCAGCCTGCTTTTCGTCCATCATCGCCATTCCGTCTCTGTTTCTTCGTTGCGTCCTGCACGGTATCATGCCACCGGCAGCCGCGTCTTCCTGCCGCCCCTGTCATACGGGGGGCCGGGGCGAACCTGAAAAAAAGGGCGGCTTTCGGCCGCCCCTTACGACTGTTGCTACGAGGACAGCCCAAGCATACGCAAAAAGCCTATATCCTCGGTCCATCCCTCGCGAACCTTCACCCACAGTTCCAGATGCACCTTCTTGCCGGTCATCTCCTGCAGTTCCTTGCGGGCTGCCGTGCCCACACTTTTCAGGTTCTGTCCGCCCTTGCCTATGACCATGGCCTTATGCGTCTTGCGGGCAACGTAAATAATGGCGTTCACGATAATGCGGTCGCCCGTGTCATCCCACTTTTCAATCTCCACGGCCGTATAATACGGCAACTCCTGCCGCAGGTCGAGAAAGAGCTTCTCGCGCACCACTTCCGCAGCCATAAAACGCAGCGGCATGGTAGAAAGCTGGTCGGCGGGATACAGCGGCGGACTTGCAGGCAGCCTGCTCTTTATGAATTCCAGCACGGGAGTAAGCCCGTCCGCGTTCTTGGCGGAAACGGGAAACACCTCCGCATTGGGCCACAGCTTGCTCAGCCGCTCCAGCAGCGGCAGCATCTTGGCCTTGTCCCGGAACAGGTCCACCTTGTTCACCACCACCGCAACGGGACGCGTCTCGTTCAGTATGGCTTCGCTCAGCGGCTCTATGTCGTTGTCAAAAAAGTCCGGCTTGCGGATGTACAGGTCGGAATCCAGCACCACCATCACCACGTCCGCCCCGCTCATGGCCTGCCATGCGGTCTGCAGCAGCATCTTGTTCATCTTGCCGCGCAACTGGTGAATACCCGGGGTGTCCATGAAGATTATCTGGGCATCCGGGCGGGAAAGTATGCCGCTTATCTGGTGCCGTGTGGTCTGCGGCTTGGGAGTCACTATGGCCACCTTCTGCCCCAGAAAGGCGTTCAGCAGCGTGGATTTGCCCGCATTGGGCGGGCCCATCATGGCAACCCATCCGCAACGGTGTTCTGTCTGGCTCATTGTATATGGTCTCCTCATGGGAAATAGCATGGAATGGCGTTCCGGGGCGGAAAACCCGCCTGCCGTCATGACTGCACGTCATAGTCGCATGTCTTAGTCGCACGCCATGGCCGCATACGGCCTGCGCGGATACACCGGCAAAACTCCGCCAGCCTGCATGGCTGCCGGCTGAAAAGCATCCGCCCTTGCGTCCGCTGCAACCTTGGCAGGCCATCGGGCCGGGCATACCGTTCCGCCGCACCACGTGGCCGGAAACGATACCGCCCTCAGCGTACCGGAACGCGCATGTTTCACATGACATACCGGAAAGTCAAGCTGGCCGCCATCATAATATACGAAAAGCCGGGAATGCGTCCTGCATTCCCGGCCTAGCCATGCAACTATTTTCCGGAGGAGAAACTATCCTTGTTTGCTCACGAACTGGCTGTGCAGGCCATTGCCCCGCACCGCCTGCCGGTACCCCTGAAGGCGGGCCGAATGCTTTTTCGTTTTCTGAAGCTCGCTCTTGAGCGAGGCATGGAGCTTCCGGGCTTCTTCCGTAAGCAGCCCCTGCAGCGATTGCAGCTTGAGCAGCTTGTCCTGCAGGTCGTCCAGCGCCACGCCTTCACGCTTTTCCCACGCCATGGAGATGAGGCCGCTGCGCCGCTGGGCGTTTTCATCGGCAAAATCCACATCGCCCGCAGCGAGTGCATGCAATTCCTGTTCGCCTAGGGACAGGGCCTGATCAAGCAGTGAAAGGCTGTCGGCCATACGATTACCCCTTGTTCACCTTGCGGATGTCTTCGCGCAGCAGGTGAATAACGTTCTTCCAGCGATCCGTGGCGGGCACGAACTCATACTCCAGCAGGTCCGCCAGCAGAATCCAGTCTTCGTTTTCCATCACTTCGGTCATTTCGCCGAACAGGTCGGAAATTTCTTCCACGCCGTTGTTGAAGGCGGCATGATCCTTCAGCGTGAACTCGCTGCGCAGCACGCCGATCATGCCCAGGAAGTCGCGCACAACCTGCAAAAGATCCTGATACATTTCCAAGGCTTCAGTATCGTCAGCCTGACGGAACAGGTCCGCCACATGGCGCGCGCCATCACCCATGATCTGCACAACCTTGTACAGTTCGCGGGTTATGCTCATGGCCATTTCCCCTACGGGAACGCTGATAATTTCCAGCGAGGAAATCTCAGAGGCCTCAATGTCCTCTGCCTGATGGGGATAGATTTCCGAGAACGGCTCGTTGTTCACCAGAACATCGGTAACGATGCGGTTTTCCATCGTTCCGTTCTCCATCACCTTGACAAGAATCTCTTCCAGGTTCGCAAAGTTGGCAACCTGCATATCGCTGTGCTGACCATCAATAACAATCATAGCTTCCCTCCTGATACTGCCCTGACGGGCCAGAATTTTCCGGTTTGCCGATGAATATTCAATATTCATGCCACAACAGGAACATCAGGAGAAAACGCCGCGCCCCTGCGCACGGCCATCAGGCTTCAACCCCCTGCGCCCATGCCGCCATGAGCACGGCATACTGCTGCGCCAGCGCGAGCATGGCGGGCAAATCGCCACCGGCTTCCTGCGATTCACACATCCACAGGTATCCCAGCACGTTAAAATACGCACTGTTGTCCCAGAGGGTCTGCAGCCGCTGCCACGTACCCAGAAACCGCTGCTTGGCCATGTCCGTGGGGCGTGCAGCCAGCAGCTTGCCCTGTTCTGCCAGCAGGTGCAGCAGCTGCGATGCCTGCAAAATTTCCCGCCGCACCGTTTCCCCCGCCTGTTCGGAAAGCCCGCAGGGGCGCACCGGCGGCTCAATAGTGCGCACGGGCGTATCTCCCCTCGCCAGCGAGGCTGAAGGGCGGTCAAGAAATTGACTGTAAAAATGTCGCTGCAGGCGCACCCACTGCGTACGGTCCGCTTCCTCGTGTCCGGAAAGGGAGGCAAGGTCCATGCCGCCGTCTGTCCCACGCCGTGCCACCCACACCCGCGCCTCGCCCGTGCCGGGGTCGCGCCATGCGCCCTGCTCAAGCCATGCGTCCGCAAGCGAAAACACCGTCTGCGCAGAAACGCGGGAGCGGCAGGCGTGCTCGTGCGGGCACGGCTTGCCGAACGGGCACGGATGGCAGTCCATATCCGGCTCAAGACTGCAACTGCCTTCCAGATACGGTCCCGTGTCCCACGGCTGCGCGGTGGCAAGAAACACCGCAAGCACAGGCACGCCCAGCACTGCGGCAAGGTGCATGGTTCCTGTGTCGTTGCTCGCCAGCAGCCGCATGCGTCTGAGAACGGCAGCCAGCACGGGCAGGTCTGTCCTGCCGATGAGGCTCAGGTGCGGCTCCGTTGCCGCTGCGGCATACCGTTCGCCCAGATGCGCCTCGCTTCCGGCCCCCAGCAGCACGGGCAGCAGGCGGCGGCTGCGCCACAGCATATCGCCCAGCGCTGCAAAATGGGCCACGGGCCAGCGGCGGCGGTCTTCGCTTGCTCCCAGTTGCAGGGCCACAAATCCCTGAACCTCCGCTGCGCAGGGCGCATCAGCCAGCAGGGCTTCCGCCGCTTCCGCGTGTCCGGGCTGCGGCGTACGCAGGCTGTATACCCGCGCCCCCGCACCGGGCAGGGCATCCAGCCCCGCCGCCTTCCAGTACAGGTCCACCAGATTGAACGGGCTGCACCCCCGCAGCCGGGTGGATGCCTGCAAAAACGTGCTCCACGGGTCGCTGTTCATCCCGAAGCCGTAAACATCCAGCCCGAATCCTCGCAACGCGGTACGAGTCGCTTCCTGCCCTTCCGTCTCCCCGGCAGGCAATGCCCGGCGCGAAACCAGATGCGATGCCAGCAGGCGCACGCTGAGGGTGGCGGTCAGGTTCAGCACCTCGTCCGCTTCAAAGGCGGCGGCTTCCTCGCTCCACCGCCACAGCCTGCCCAGTGCGCCGCGCCAGTCGGCATCCAATGCCGCCAGCAGCCCGCCCCCCGTGAGCGGGTATACGGCGTCCACATCGCGCAGCAGGGCCGTTGCCGGGGCAAAATTATCCAGACAGACCAGCCCCACCCTGCGCCCGGAGCGCGCAAAGCCGGAAATCACCGGCTGCATCTGCAGCAGGTCGCCGAATCGGGTCAGGTTCACGAGCAGCGTATTCATGGTACCCCGCATCATGCGGTAACAGGTTGCCATTCTCCCGGAGACAATGACAAAAAGCCGCGCCGCAGGCAACGTCCGACAGCCGACGCCCCCACAGACAACAAGGCCCGGAAAGAATCCGGGCCGGAAAACCGCGGCCGCCCGTAACGGACAGCAGCAGAAGCAAGACAATGCGCCTAGGGTGCCAGCCGCAGAATATCCGCTTCCTTGCCTATGGCGGCAAGGGTATCCCCCGGCAGCAGCACCCTGTCCGCCGCCGGCACAAAGGTATAGTCCGGCTCTCCCTTGGGCCGGATAGCCACCACCATTATGCCCTGTGCCGTCAGTTGCAGTTCCATGAGCGATTGGCCCGCCCAGTTGTTCACTTCCAGTTCCTGCAACAGCACCCCGCCGCCCAGTTGCAGCATATCCAGCATACCGGGGTTGGCTATGCGGTGCGCCAGCGTCAGGGCGGCGTCATGTTCCGGCTGAATGACATTTTCCACCCCCAGCCGGGTGAGAATCTTCTTATGCTCCGGGGTAATGGCCTTAACAGCCAGCTTGCGCACTCCCATCTCCAGCAGATTGAACACAATGAGAATGGAGGCCTCCATAGAGGATCCCACGCTCACCACCACAAGATCCAGATCCTGAAAACGCAGTTGCCGCAGCACGGCGCTGTCCTTGGCATCGGCAATGTACACATGCGCCAGCAGGCTCTGCGCCTGCCGCACCCTGTTCTCGCTGCCGTCCACTCCCACCACCGAGTGCCCCCGCTCCTCAAGGGCAATAGCCAGCGGCAGGCCGAACTTGCCAAGCCCTATCACGCCTACTTCCATTTTCTTTTTCATGGCATTTCCTGCGCCGCTAGCCCACGGGCATGTCGCCTTCCGGCCAGCGGTAACGGGTTTCCGTCTGCATGTGCTGCAAAAGCGTCAGCAGCCATATGGGGCCAATGCGCCCCACGAACATAAGCACGGCAAGGCATATCTTGCCCGGCGGCGACAAATCAGGGGTTATCCCCGTGCTCAGCCCCACGGTGCCAAAGGCTGAAATGGCTTCGAATAAATAGTCCGCCAACTGCCCCCGCACCTCCCGGTGCGGCAGGTTCCCCCCCTCCGACACGGAAAGGAACAGCACGGCCAGCAGCACCGCGCACGAGGCGCAGAAAAAGAGCGCAAACGCCTTCTTCAGATTCTCCGCAGGCACGGCACGCCCCGCCACCACCGTCTGCCCCCGCCCCCTGAACTGGGCCAGCATAAAAGCCCACAGCACACGCACCGTGGTTGTCTTTATGCCGCCTGCACAGGAACCGGGCGAACCGCCCACAAACATGAGCAGCATCATGATAAGCAGCGAAACATTGGTCATGTTGCCGATATCCAGCGTGTTGAATCCCGCCGTACGGCACGAAACCGACTGGAACAACGCCCCAAGGGCCGTGTCCGCCACAGAATGCCCCTGCGTGCCCCCCGCCAGCTCCGAAACAAATATCAACACCGCGCCGCCAAAGGTGAAAAGGGCAGATGTCCCCAGCACCACGCGCGAAGGGTAACTGAGCCCGCGCCTTCCAAAGCGCACGCCGCGCGCCAGAAGCAGGCATTCGTCAAGTACCGCAAAGCCCACCCCGCCGAAGGTGATGAGCAGCATGAACACAATGTTCATGCCCACGGCCCCCTGCCACTGCATGAGGCTGTCCGGAAAGAGTGAGAATCCCGCGTTGCAGAAGGCGGAAACAGCATGAAACAGCGCCCCGAACACGCCCATGCCTTCAGGCGCAAGAACATAGATGAGCACCGCGCCCGCCAGTTCAATGACAAGCACCGTCCGCACCACGCGGATGAGGAACCTGCCCAGATGAAAGGAGGGGTCCTGCAGCAGCGCCTGCCCCACGGCAAGGCGGTCGGTGAGCGAAACCCGGCGCCGCCACAGATAGAAGACAAGGCTGGTATAGGTCATGAGGCCCAGCCCGCCCAGCTGGAACAGCCCCATGAGCACCCAGTGCCCCTCCGGGCTGAAGGCGGTACCCGTGTCCACCGTAACCAGTCCCGTCACGCACACGGCAGACGTGGCCATGAACAGGGCGTCCGTCCATGGCAACCCCTGCGGCAGAACGGTTGTGGCGCGCAGGAGAACGGTACCCGCAAGGATCGCCAGCATGAAGGTGCCCACCGGCAGAAAGAAGGGCAATACGGATTTTCCGCGCATGGCCGAACTCATACGCCTGATGCTTCCGCAGAGCAAGAGCCGCCGAAACGTGCTGGACTCCGCCCCGCGCAATGCCTATAGTCCCGGAGAAATTTGCCCTGCGGCCCGGCCCATGTCCGACCTGCGTCCGGCCCGCCCGTCCGCACAACCTGCACAGACACCTGCCGGGTACGCGCCCGGTATCCATATTCGGAGGCTGCTCATGGATATCCGTTTTCAGAAAGGGCCCGCGTCCGACTGGCGCGCCAACACCGCCATCATTTTCGGCTTCAAAAACGAGCCGCTGCTCGAACGCATCCCCGCGCTGGCAGATGCCGCACCGTGGATAACCATCACTCCCGCGCGCCTCGACTTCAGGGGCGACAAGAATCAGGTGGTGGTCATGTACGGGCACCCGGACATCCCCCTGCCCCGCTGCATCGCCGTGGGACTGGGCGACCGCTCCAAATTCACGCTGGAGACCCTGCGCGGTGCCGTGGCAACCGCCATGCAGAAATGCCGCGAACTGAAGGTGGAAACCTGCGCCATCCCGCTGGAAACCTTCAGCGACATCGATGCGGAAGACACCGTGCTTGTCGAAGAAACAGTGCTCTCCATGCTGCTTTCGCTCTACACCTACGATGAGCTTAAGACCACGCAGGAAGAACCGGCCTTTTCCCCGCGCTGGGCAGCCCTGCTCTCCACGGCAGAGGTCTTCCCCGACGACATCCACGCGGCAGCGCGGCGCGGCGAAGCCGCCGCCAAAGGCGTGACCGCCGCCCGCACCCTTGTCAACGGCCCGGCAAACATCGTCACCCCCTCCCACCTTGCGGACAAGGCGCGGGCACTGGGCCGCACCTACGGATTCTCCGTGCGCGTGCTCGAAGCCCCGGAACTTGCCGCCATGGGCATGGGCGCGTTCGAGTCCGTGTTCAAGGGAGCGGAGGAGCAGGCAAAGATGCTGGTGCTGGAGCACGCCCCCAAGGGCACGGAAAACGATGCCCCCATCGTGTTCGTGGGCAAGGGCGTCACCTTCGATACCGGCGGCATCTCCATCAAGCCCAGCGCGTCCATGCACGAAATGAAAGGCGACATGGCAGGCGCGGCAGCGGTTCTGGGCCTGTTCGAGGCTCTGGGCAATTCAGACATCCCCCGCCGCGTGGTGGGCATAGCGCCCTGCACGGAAAACATGCCAGACGGACGCGCCACCCGCCCCGGTGATGTGGTGAAAACCCTTTCCGGCAAGACCGTGGAAATCATCAATACCGATGCGGAAGGCCGCCTCATCCTCTGCGATGCCCTCACATGGGCGCAGAAGGAATACACCCCCGCCGCCATCATAGACCTTGCCACCCTCACCGGAGCCTGCGTGGTGGCGCTGGGAACAGAGGTCGCCGCCGTGTTCGCCACGGATGACGCCCTTACCCGGCAGGTCACGCAAACAGGGGAACGCGTGGGCGACCGCTTCTGGCCCCTGCCCCTGTGGGACCTCTATTTCGAACCGCTCAAGTCCGAAGTGGCGGACATGATGAACGTGGGCGGACGCGAGGGCGGAGCCATCAATGCCGCCCTGTTCCTCAAGCAGTTCATAGGCGAAGGGGTACGCTGGGCGCATCTGGACATTGCCGGCCCGGCCTACAAGTCCAAAAAAACGCCCCTCTCCGTGCCCGGCGGCACCGGCTTCGGCGTCCGCACCATGCTGGAAATTGTGCGCAACGGCATAGCCGGGGCATAACAACGGCATAATCAAAACAGAACCGGCGCGTATAACGCCCACCCGCCGACCAACAAAAAAGGCCGGAGTCGCGCGACTCCGGCCTGTCTTTTTCTGTTCCGGCTCCGGTGCAGATGCACCGCAAAAAAAAACCTAGCCTATGGGCCGCACCTTCCG